>JBKOXF010000091.1:0-13447 GCA_046724795.1 Actinomycetota bacterium
CGGTGGAGTCGGGGCTGCTCGCCCCCCATGTATCGGGCGACGACGCCGACCTGGTCACTCGGAACGTAGAGCTTGTCGCCCTGCGCATATTCGAGGAGGAGGTAGTCGCGTTCGGCTCCGCCGACCTCGCGTCGAACCATCCCTGTGTACCGGCCCACTCCGTGGACCTGATGCACGGCGAACTCACCCGGGGTCAGCTCGACGGCGAGCGCGTCGTCACGGTGACGTGTGACGCGTGGCGCCGTCTTCGTGTGGCGGCGGGTGCCGAAGAAGTCCTCCTCGGTGGCCACGGCGACCCGGCCCGGTCCGAACGCGAACCCTGCGCCCAACGGAGCCTGCACCGGCACGACGCCGCGGACCCCGCGTTCGTCGAGCACCTCACCGATCCGGTCGAGGGATCCCTGGGCCTCCGCCGCGACGACCACCCGGTATCCACGCTCGCGGCATTCCTCCAGCCGAGCGGCGAGCTCCGAGGCGTTGCCCTCCGCGGTGCCCCACGGCTGCAGCCCGAGGTCGAGGCCCTCCGACAGCTCGGAGAGCTCGAGCACCGTGCGGCCGGCCGTGGCGTCGTCGATGGCTCGGAGCGCCGGTGGGCCGGGCCACTCCGTCGCTTCGGCCAGGGCGTCGGCCTCCCTCAAGACCCGTGTGGAGCGATCCCGGACCCGCCGCCCGGGAACCAGCGCGACCCACGACCCTCGCGGAAGGAGATCCGCGGGGGTCTGCAGCTCGTCCTCGAACAGGAGGGGGCTCACGGACTCCATGCCCTCGAACTCGAGTCCGTCGCCCACCCGGACGAGGGTGTCACGCAGGCGACCGGTGAAACGAGGGGCCAGCCTCATCGCGTGCGACCGGATCGACTCGGTCGGGATCAGCTCGCGGACCGGATGCGCTTCGATCCGGGCGACGGGATCTGTGGAGAGCTGCGTGGCCGGAGAGAACTCACGCATCGACTCGACGTCGTCGCCGAAGAACTCGATGCGAACCGGACGCCGCGCGGTGCCGAGGAAGACGTCCACGATCCCGCCGCGAACCGCGAACTCGCCCCGGTGCTCGACGACGTCCGATCGCTCGTAGCCCAGGGTGACGAACCGCTCAGCGAGCTCGTCGGGAGCGACGGTGTCACCGCGCTCGAGCGCGAGGGGGTCGTCCGCACCGAGGGTCGGCGCGGACGCCTGCATCGCAGCGAGCACGGGAGCGACGAGCACGAACGCACCGTCGGCGCGGCGGGTGCGGCGCGCCGACTCGTGGCGGCGCGCCGCCACCTCCGGCGTCGGGCTGATGCCCTCGTACGGCAGCGACTCCCAGGACGGCAGCAACGCGACGCGGGCCGGGCCGAGCCATCCGGCCACGCCACCAGCGAGCGCCTCTGCATCGTGCGGCCCGGCAGCGACCGCCAGGATCGGCGCCTCCAGCGCCCGAGCCGCCGCGGCCACCACGACGTCCGTTCCAGCCGGCGCCCGGGCTACCAGCCGGCGCTCGCGCGAGGCCAGGAGCCGTTCGAACGGCTCCGAGCCGATCAGCGCATCGAGGATCTCCTCCAGCACATCCACTCCCGGAACACGACGAAGAGGCCTCGCTCCCCGGAGCAGGCCTCTTTCCAGCAGTTCGTCCTCGACCCAGGTCAGGTCGTCAGCACTCCTGATCAGTACTGCTGACGATCCAGACGCGAGCCCGCCCCCGAAGTCTACGGGCGGCGGCGGTTGAAGCGGTCCTGGGCCGCGGGCAGACCCTCGATGACGATCGCCATCACGGCGTCGGCCGCCTCCTGCAACAACACCTCCACCTCGGGACGTTCCCGTTCGGTGAAGTTCTTCAGGACGAAATCCGCCGGATCCTGCCGTCCCGGAGGGCGTCCCACCCCGACCCGCACACGGTTGAAGTCGCTGCTACGCAAGGCCTGTTCCAACGACCGCAACCCGTTGTGGCCGGCCGTCCCGCCGCCCTGCTTCAGATGGAGCGCCCCGAACGGCAGGTCGATCTCGTCGTGCACCGCGATGACATGCGCCGGATCAACCTTGGCCTTCTTCGCGAGTGATGCGTACGAAGGCCCCGACTCGTTCATGAACCGCGACGACTTCACCAGGACGACGCGGTTCCCGGAAGCGGGATCGACGAACTCCCCGGACTCCGCGGGAACGAAGCGGGCCTTGCGGAAGCGCGTGCCATGGCGATCGGCAAGCAGGTCGGCGACCATGGCGCCGGCGTTGTGTCGGGTTCTCGCGTAGGTCGGCCCGGGGTTGCCGAGTCCGGCGACGAGCCAGATCATGAGGGCAGGCTAGCCCTCGTCGCCGCCCTCGCCCTCCGGAGCGGGAGCGGACTCTCCGCCCTCGGCCCGCTGCTCGGCCTCCTCGGCGGTGGCGCCCTCGCCCTCGGCCACGGCCTCCTCGCCCTCGACGGCCTCCTCGACCTCCTCCTCGATCTTGAGGATCGGAGGCGGAACGACCGAAACGATGGTCTCCTCGGAGCTCGTCAGGATCGTGGCGCCCTGCGGGACCTTGATGCCGCTGACCGACAGCGAGTCGCCGATCCCGAGATCGGTGATGTCGGCCTCGATCGACTCCGGGACGTTCGTCGGCAGGCACTCCACCTTGAGGTCCCACAAGTGGTGTTCCACGACGCCGCCCTCCTTGACGCCGTGCGACTCGCCGACGATATGCACCGGCACGTCCACCGTGATCTTCTCGTCGCGGCGCACCGCGAGGAAGTCGATGTGCAGGAACTGACCGCGGACGTGGTCCCGCTGGATCTCGCGGGGCATGGCCAGGTGACGGTCCTTGCCGACCTGGAGGTCGACCAGCACGTTCGAGCCGGCGCCCGTGTGCAGCACGTGGTAGAGCTCCCGGTCGTCCACCGCGACCTTCACGGGCTCCATGCCGTGCCCATACAGGATCGCAGGGACGAGTCCCTGAGCGCGGAGCTTCCGCGCGGAACCCTTGCCCCCGCCGTCACGCACCGTCGCCGTGAGCTTGGTCTCGGCCATGGCCGCTCATTGTACGGAAAGCCACGGAGGCAGGACCAGGCGCCTTACGGCTGGTTCTCGCCGTGGAAGATCTCTGAGACGCTGGTGTCCTCGAACACCGCACGCAGAGCGTCAGCGATGATCGGCGCGATCGACAGGATCGTGAGCTTGCCGATCCGCTTCTCCTCCGGGATCGGCACCGTGTTCGTGACGACGACTTCCTTGATCGGCGCCTCCTCGATGAGCTGCACGGCCTTGCCCGAGAACAGCCCGTGCGTGGCGCCGATGTAGATCTCGCCGGCGCCCTTCTCGGCGAGGAGCTGAGAACCCTGCACCATCGTTCCGCCGGTGTCGATCATGTCGTCCACGACGAGACAGGGGCGCCCCTCCACCTCACCCACCACCTCGCGGGCCTCCACCTTGTGCGCCTCGTGGCGGGATCGCATCTTGTGGATGATGGCCAGGTCCGCCTTGAGGTGCCCGGCCAAACGCTCCGCGACCTTCACCCGTCCGGTGTCGGGCGCCACCACGACGAGGTCCGAGAGCTTGAGCTGATCCTGGAAGTAGTCCTCCAGAAGCGGCAGCGCGGTCAGGTGATCGAACGGGAAGTCGACAAATCCCTGGATCTGCCCGGAGTGCACGTCCACGGAGACGATGCGATCGGCGCCGGCAGTGGCCAGCAGGTCGGCCACGAGCTTCGCGGAGATCGGTTCGCGCGACAGCGTCTTCTTGTCCTGGCGTGAGTAGCCGTAGTAGGGGATGACCGCCGTGATCCGTTTCGCCGAGGCGCGCTTCATCGCGTCGATCATCACGAGCTGCTCCATGATGGTCTCGTTCACCGGAGCGCAGTGCGTCTGGATCACGAACACGTCGGCGCCCCGGACGCTGTTGTCGGCGCGGACGTACACCTCGCTGGACGCGAACCGACGGATCTCGCATTCGGAGAGCGGCACGCCAAGGTGTCCCGCGATCTCCTCCGACAGCTCGGGGTGCGAGGTCCCCGAGAACAACATCATGTGCTTCTTGGTGACGATCTCCACGCGGCGCTCCCCCTATCGGCCGGCCTTCCTGCCCCGCTTCCCCGATTCCTTGCGCTTGCGGAACCCCTCGATGTTGCGCTGCTCGCTGCGTTCGATGCCGAGCGCGCCGGCCGGGACATCCTTCGTGATCACGGATCCCGCACCGGTCATCGCCCCTTTGCCCACCGTCACGGGGGCCACGAGCATCGTGTCCGATCCCACCTTCGCGTCGTCCTCGACGACCGTGCGGTGCTTGTCCCAGCCGTCGTAGTTCACCGTAACGGTTGCCGCGCCGATGTTCACGTCGCGTCCGATGTCCGCGTCCCCGACGTAGGAGAGATGCGGCACCTTCGAGCCCTTCCCGATCCGGGAGTTCTTGATCTCCACGAACGTTCCGGCCTTCGACCCGGCGTCCAGGACCGTCCCCGGACGGATGTTCGCGTAGGGGCCCACGCTCGCCCCTTTGCCGATCTTGGATCCACGGACCACCGAGAACTGGACTTGCGCGCCGTCGGCCACGGTCGAGTCGACGATCCTCGTGGCCGGACCGATGACGCAGCCCAGCCCGACCCGGGAGTCGCCCTCGAGATAGGTCTGGGGATAGAGAACGGAGTCCCGGCCGACCCGGACCCCGACGTCGACGAAGGTTTGCGACGGATCGAGCATCGTCACGCCCTCGTCCATCAGCCGCTCGTTGATCCGGCGGCGCATCACGGTGGCTGCCCGCGCCAGCTCGCCGCGGGAGTTCACCCCCACTGCGCCGCCGTTGTCGACGAGTTGCACGCCGATCCGCTCCCCCTTGTCCGCGAGGAGACCCAACACGTCCGGCAGGTAGTACTCACGCTGTCGGTTGTCCCGGCCGACGAGCGGAAGGACCTCGTACAGGAACTCGCGGCGAAACGCGTAGAGGCCGGTGGCCACCTCCTGGATCGCGAGCTCCTCGGTCGTCGCGTCCGTCCCCTCGGCGAGCCGGACGAAGTCGCCTCGCGCATCGCGGATCAGCCGAGCGAATCCCCGAGCGTCGTCGGGGACCGTCGACTGCACGATCGCGGCGAGGTCGCGCCGCCGGAACCGCCGCAGCAGATCGCGGATCTGGTCGGTCGTGGTGAGCGGCTCGTCGCCGTTCGCGACGAGCAGGGTGTCGGCTCTGCGGACGTCGTCTTCGGCGACGGTGACCGCGTGGCCCGTACCGAGCGGCTCGCCTTGGTCGACGAAGACGGGCTCGGGGCGGAGGTCCCAGGACCGGACGGCCTCCTCGACGTCCTCTCGTCCCTCGTGCACCACCACGACCAGACGCTGCGGCTTCGCTCCGACGACGGCGCGGAGGACGTGCCACAGCACGGGGCGGCCGCACACCGGGTGAAGCACCTTGGGAAGCTTGGATTTGATTCGTTTGCCTTGGCCGGCCGCGAGGACGACCGCGGCGACGGAGGGCCGGGCGTTCTTCGAATCGGGTGGCAAGCGCGATCCCTTTGCGTCGGGCCACCATCAGTCTAGGTGGCGGCGGGACCCCCTGCCACGCGAGCCTGTTGCTCCGGGGGGAGGAGTCGAACCTCCATTTCAGGATCCAAAGTCCCGCGTCTTACCGTTAGACGACCCCGGAACGGTTCCATTATGGAGGCGCCGAGACCACGATCGATCCCGGCAGAACCTCTGCGATCCCGCGCGCATCTGTCTCCGACTGGGCCTTTCCCACTACCGTCGGCCCGCTACCCGACATGTGCACGTCGTCGGCTCCAGCGGCGACGAGGCGCCCCACGGTTTCCGTGATCTCCGGATGGCGCCTGGCCACGGGTTCCTCCAGGTCGTTGGACGCCGCGGTGGTGGCGGGATGTCGGGGGCCGCCATCCTCGTCCCACCATCGATAGGCGTCCGCGACGGAGACCGGGAACGGCAGCGGATGGAGAACCCACCAGCCCGGCTCGACCGTCGCCGCCTCGACGAGTTCCCCCCGGCCCCGGATCCGGACCGGACCGCCCGCAACCAGGGCCGGGACATCCGAGCCGATCTCCGCTCCGATCTCGGCGAGCCCCTCACCCGGAAGATCGCACCCCCAGAGGTCGTTCAGCGCGTGCAGAGTCGCAGCAGCGTCCGCGCTGCCGCCACCCAGGCCGGCGGACACGGGGATCCGCTTCTCGAGCTCGATGTCAGCGCCGAGGTCGACGCCCGCGGCCATGGCGAGAGTTCGGGCGGCACGGAGCACGAGGTTGCTCTCGTCGAGCGGCACGGTGTCCGTGAGGTCCCCCTTGACCGAGAGCCGGAGCTCCGCGTCGAGCCGAACCGTCAGCGTGTCGGCCAGCGACACCGGCACGATCAGCGAGTCGATGTCGTGGTAGCCGTCGGGGCGCCGTCCGAGCACGCGCAGATACACGTTGATCTTCGCGTGTGCCTCGGCACGGATCACACGTTCCATGACTCGATCGTTTCAGCGAGACACGCGAACTGCTGGAGCGACAGCGACTCGGCTCGAGCCCGCGCGTCGGCATCACATGCCTCCAGCATCCGCGCGGCCGGCGCGCGCTCGACGCCCAACCGGACGAGCGCGTTCGCCATGGTCTTCCGCCGTTGCGCGAAGCCCTCGTCGATCACGCGGAACAGCCGCCCACGCGGGACGGACACCGGCGGCTCGTGCGCAGTGAGCCGGACCAGCACCGACTCGACCTGTGGCTCCGGCCAGAACACCGACGGCGGGATCCGGCGGAGCAGCTTCGCTTCCGCGAAGTACGCGACCTTGACGCTCACTGCTCCGTATGCCTCCGCGCCGGGCGCCGCCACCAGCCGCTCGCCGACCTCGCGCTGGACCATCACGAGGAGATGGCGAACGGACGGCGCCTCCTCCAACAACCGCAGCACCACGGGCACCGCCACGTTGTAGGGCAGGTTCGACGCCATGTGCCACACACCGCCACCGAGGGTCGGGGACCAATCCAGCCGAACCGCGTCTGCAACGACCAGACGGACGTTGGGCCGGCCCGCCACGACCTCCTCGAGCGCCGGAAGGAGCGCGCGATCGAGCTCCACGGCGAGCACCTCGGCGCCACGCTCCGCCAGCGCGACGGTCAGCGATCCGAGCCCCGCCCCGATCTCGAGAACCCGACCCCCGGCCTCCGCCCCCGACAGCTCGGCGATGCGGCGGGCCAGGTTGGGGTCGGCCAGGAAGTGCTGCCCGAGCGCCTTGTCGGGACGGATGCCGTGACGGGCCGCGAGCGCCTTCAGCGCCCGGCGGCCGAGCGCCGGCTCACCAGGCGATGCGGACCTCGGCGACTCCCTGTCCGAGCGGGGCGATCCTCGAGAACGCCGACTCGGAGAGGTCGATGAGCCGCCCGCCGAAGGGTCCACGGTCGTTGATTACCACGGTGACGCTGGCGCCGGTGGCCAGGTTGGTCACCGTGACCTGGGTGCCGAACGGGAGCCACGGGCTCGCCGCGGTGAGGTCGGAGCGCACGTAGTACCAGGACGCTTGACCGATCATGGAATGGTCGGCCGCTCCGACGACCCGATGTGCGGGACGACCGGGGCGCAGGATCATCGTCGACAGGAGCCGGCGAGACGCCACGACGCCGTTCATGTACCGGACCCGATAGCTCTCGACCACCCGCGCGGGTAGGCCGGGGACGAGGGTCTGCGTGTAGCCCGCGGGGACGTGCTTCGAACGTGACACGTCAGGCGCGAGCGGGATCCCGACGATGACGTTCTTGATCGCGAAGGAGATCGAGGTGTAACGGACTCGCGTCGTCCGGGAGAGAGGGGTGTCGGGCGGCGGGGCCACCTCGTCGTCCCCGTCGGGCTCGATCCTCATGGCCGAGAGGAGCTCCGAGACCGTTCTCGCGTTGGTGACCACGTCGTGGGCCTTCCCCTTCACCACGACCGTCACCTCGCGGATCGGCCCGAGCGTCTGCCCTTCGAGGCCGAAGGCGGTCTCGGCGCGCCGCTCCTGGAGAGGCAGGCGCACACGCGATCCCTCCGCCGCCCAGACACTCCCTTCCGTCGAGGCCCCACCGTGGAACCCGACGGATCCTGCCAAACCCTCGAGTCCTGCTGTAGTCCATGGCGCTACCGTTCCCGTTCGACCCGACTGCGCCGCGTCGGCTGCGGCAACCAGCACCGACATGGTCGCCAGCACGAACCCCGCCAGCGCCGCTCGCCGTCTCGCCCGTCGACGACGTGCCCGCCTCCCCCTTGTTGGACGAACCTCCAAGCGCGACTGCCTCCGGTCCGTGCGACGCGGGGGAAGGCTCCGTTGTCACACAGAACGCGGACCCTAGCAAAGCCTCAACCTCAAGTGCAAACTTGAGAGTCGGGCCCCGAGGAGGGCCTGGAGGGGCCTACCGAAGGCGGGGGAACGCGCTCCGAGCGTTCTCCGACGTCATCGCACGGAGGTTTTCCACAGGTTCGCCCCGCGATCGAGCGAGCTCCTCCACCACGTCGTGCACGCCGTCGGGGCGGTTGTCGCGACCGCGGATGCGCTGCGGAGCGAGGAACGGACTGTCGGTCTCGACCACGACGCGATCAGCCTGCACGGCGGACGCCGCGTCGCGGATGTCATCGTTCTTCGGGTACGTGACGTTCCCGGAGAACGACAGGAAGTAGCCGCGCTCGCCCGCCTCGCGGGCGATCGCGGCGTCGCCGGTGAAACAGTGCAACACCACTCGCTCCGCGCGCTCCTCGTCGAGGATCGCCATCGCGTCCGGCCAAGCCTCTCTGACGTGAACGACCAGCGGCGTGTCGGTTTCCCTGGACAGCCCGATGTGCATGCGAAACGCCCGCTCCTGGTCTTCTCGAGGAGAGCGCATCCGGAAGAAGTCCAGGCCGGTCTCTCCGACGCCAACCACCAACGGGCTCCCGAGCAGTTCCTCGATGGCCCGCTCAGCGGCCACGTCCAGGTCCGAGGCGGTGTGGGGGTGCATCCCGGCCGTCGCGAACACGCCGCGGAAGGACTCCGCCAGCTCCAGGGACCGAACACTCGACTCCGGGTCGATGCCCACGCAGACCAGCGTTTCCACCCCCGCCGCTCGCGCTCCCTCAACCAGTGCTGAAGGGTCTTCCTCGATCAGGAACAGATGGCAGTGGGTATCAACCATCGCGGCCGTCGCGGCGGTGGAGGGCGCACCTGACGCAGCTGTCTCGACCTCGGCTCGACGGCCGGTCTCAGTCATCGAGCCGCGGGAACAGCGAGTCGCCCCGTTGGGCCTTCGTGCCGGGCTCGAGGAGCCCCCAGCGAAGCGCTTCAGGTATGCGCTGCTCTTCAACGGGGCCCGAGCAGCCGAGCTGGTCCCACAGCCTGGAGGCCGTCCCCGGCATAGCCGGCCAGATGCAGATCGCCACGATCCGAAGGAGCTCCGCGGAGGCGTACAGGACCGCCTCCAGCTCCGCGCGACGCTCCGGCTCCTTGGCCAGCGCCCACGGCGCACGCTCGACCAGGTATCGGTTGGCCTCGGTGACGATGGTCCACACGGCCCGAAGCGCTTCCGTCGGGTTCACCGCCTCGACCGCGGTGTCGTAGCTCGAGGCCACGTCTTCGATGATCCCGGCCGGGAAGTCGGATCGGTTCGCGGGGTCGGGGACGATGCCGTCGAAATACGAATCGAGCATCGCGAGGACCCGGCTGGCCAGGTTCCCGAGGCCGTTGGCGAGGTCGGCGTTGTACCGCTCCACCATCGACTCCCACGAGAAGGCGCCGTCTTGGCCGAACTGGATCTCACGCATGAAGTAGTACCGGTAGGCATCGGTGCCGAAATGATCGGTCAGCTCGAAGGGGTGGATGCCCGTGGCATTCGTCTTCGACATCTTCTGGCCGCCCACGGTGAGGAACCCGTGGGCGAACACCTCCCGAGGTGGCTCCACTCCCCCCGCCATCAGCATCGCGGGCCAGTACACGGCGTGGAACCGGATGATGTCCTTGCCGATCAGGTGCAGGGCCGGCCAGTATCGTCCGAAGCGCTCGTCATCCGTCCCGTACCCGGCCGCGGTGATGTAGTTCGTCAGCGCGTCGAACCACACGTACGTGATGTGGTCCGGGTCCCACGGGATCGGGATCCCCCAGTCGAACGAGGTCCGGGAGATCGAGAAGTCCCGGAGCCCCTGTTTGATCAGGGAGATCACTTCGTTGCGGCGGGCTTCCGGCTCCACCCGATCGGGCTCCCGCTCGTACAGCTCGAGCAGCGGTTCGGCGTACGCGGAGAGCCGGAAGAAGTAGTTCTCCTCGCGCATCCGCTCGACCGGCCGGTGATGAACCGGACACATGCCATTCTCGTCGAGCTCGTCCTCCGTGTAGTAGGCCTCGCAGGACACGCAGTACAGGCCCTCGTAGGTCCCCAGGTAGATGTCTTCCCGGCCGTTCTCGTAGACGGCGGTCAGGAGCTTGGTCACCGCGGCCGCGTGGCGGTCCTGGGTGGTCCGGATGTAGTCGTCGTAGGAGATCTCGAGGCGCTCCCAGACCTCCCGCCACCGGGGCTCCATGGCGTCGACGAAGGCCTGGGGCGACTGGTCGTTCTCCAGGGCCTTGCGCTGGATGTTCTGGCCGTGCTCGTCGGTCCCCGTCAGGAACAGCACGTCGTCGCCTCGCAGCCGGTGGTACCGGGCCAGGAAGTCGGCCGCGACGGTCGTGTACCCGTGCCCGATGTGCGGGACGTCGTTCGGGTAGTAGATGGGTGTGGTGATATAGAAGGGCTTGGCCACGATGTCGGCCATTCTAAGCTCGGCTCACCGACGGGAACCCGGGAGGTTGGCGTGCGCGGAACGCTGGGGATCGGAGCGGCAGGGCTCCTGTTGCTGGCGGCGTGCGGCGGCGGAGGCGGCGGGTCGACCCACGCGACCACCTGCTCGCCGTCCGGGACGGAGCTCGAGATCACCGCGCAGAACAACAGCTACGACAAGGATTGCCTCGCCGTGCAGGGCGGCGAGGGCTTCTCGATCACGTTCCACAACGACGACGCCGGGACGCCGCACGACGTCGTGATCAACACGTCGTCGGGAGGGCAGCTCTTCAAAGGTGCCATCACCACCGGGATCAACACCACGACGTACCACGTCGGCGCGTTGAAACCCGGGACGTACCGGTTCGTGTGTACGGTTCATCCCGGCGCGATGAACGGCACGTTCATCGTGAAGTGACGAGCTCGCGATAGATCTCGTTCGCGGAGGCGCCGTGTCGGCGGGCGACCTCGGCCGCGGCTTCCCGCTTCCGGACGCCGCCTGCCACGAGGTCCTGCGCTTGCCGCACGAGGTCGCCCAGATCGGGCGGCGGCTCGTCCGGTCGGCCCTCCAGCACCACCACCACCTCGCCCCTGAGCTCCTCGACCAGCGGGAGCACCTCCGAGATGGTCCCCCGGATCACCTCCTCATGGAGCTTGGTCAGCTCGCGGGCCACGGCCACGCGGCGGTCCCCGAGCGTCTGTGCTGCCTCGCGGAGCACCGCGCCTACTCGCCTGGGGGACTCGAACAGCACGATCGTTCGCGGCTCGGAGGCGAGCTCCTGGAGCCGGCGCCGGCGCTCCCCGGCCCGCCTCGGCAGGAACCCTTCGTAGACGAACCGGTCGGCCGGGAGCCCGGAGACGACCAACGCGGACAGCACCGCCGACGGGCCAGGCACGACTCGCACGCCGACTCCCTCCTCGACACATGCCCGGACCAATCGGAATCCCGGATCCGAGACCCCCGGCATCCCCGCGTCGGACACCAGCGCGACGTCTCGGCCGGACCCGAGGACCTTGAGCACCTCGCCGACGCGCTCCCGCTCGTTCGCATCGTGGAGCGAGACCATCCGCGCCCGGATCCCGAACCGTTTGAGGAGCGTCCCGGTCCGCCGGGTGTCCTCGGCGGCCACGAGATCGACCGCGGCCAGGGTCTCCCTGGCCCGGTCGGTCATGTCGCCGAGGTTGCCGATCGGGGTGCCCACCAGGAACAGCGTGCCCGTCGACCCTCGCTCCGGTCCCACGCGGCAAATCGTGGCACGTCGCATACCATCGGCGAGTGAGCCAGCTGCTCCGGTTCCTCCAGCGACCAGTGGTCGCGCTCGCCATCATCGCCGCCGTCGCGGGCGTGCCGCGGTTCCATCATCTGGGCGACCCACCGAGTCGGATCTTCGACGAGGTCTACTACTCGAAGGACGCCTGCCTGTACGCCGGGAACTCTCCGGCTCAGTGCGACATCAAGAGCTCCGACGAGAAGTACTGGGTGATCGACCGGGCCAACGACCGCGGAGAGACGTCCTGGGTCCATCCGCCCCTCGGGAAGTGGGCCATCGCGGCGGGCATCGCCGGCGAGGGCAACCGGCCGTTCGGATGGCGGGTCTCGTCTGCCGCGGCCGGCACCGCCATCTGCGTGATGGTCGGCCTCATCGCGTGGCTGCTGTTCGGCACCGTCGCGTGGGTCTACGTCAGCGGCCTGCTGATGGCCACCGAGATGCTGAACTTCGTCCAATCGCGGGCCTCGATGCTCGACATCTTCGTGGCGTTCTGGGTCGTGCTGGGGTTCCTGTGCCTGCTGCTCGACCGGCGGTGGATCGGACGGAAGAGCGCGGCCCTTTCGCCGGGTCCCGGAGCGATGGCGGTGGACGAGGCCGCGCATGCCGAGCCGTACGAACCGCCCGCTGTCGACGTGCCCTCGCCGATCTGGCGGCCCTGGCGCTTCGCCTGCGGGTTCGCGATGGGGTGCGCGGTGGCCACGAAGTGGTCCGGCCTCTCGGCCCTGGCGGGTGCGGCGGTCCTGAGCCTCCTGTGGGAGGTCGCGAGGAGGCGTCGGGCCGGCGTGCCCTCCCCCATCTGGTCGACCATCCGCCTCGAGCTTCTCGGAGGAGTCCTGGCGTTCCTGATCCTCCCCATCGCCGTGTACCTCGTGTCGTACACGCGGTACTTCGTGTTCCAGAGCTGGCACCCGTCCACGTTCGTGTCGATGCAGCACGCCGCCGCGAAGTTCCACAACGGGCTGCACTACATCAACCCCGACGGCAAGTACGCGCACCCGTACGAGAGCAAGCCGTGGATGTGGTTGGTGATGACGCGGCCGGTCTCGTACTACTACCAGCCGAAGGGAACCGAGATCCTGTCGATGGGGCATCCGCTTCTTTTCTGGTCGTCGATCGCCACCATCCCGTACGTGGCGTGGTCGTGGTGGAAGCGGCAGGACTGGCGAGCCGGTTTCATCGTGATCGCGATCCTGTTCCAGTACCTGGCGTGGTTCCTCTTCGCGTCGCGGGTGGAGTTCCTGTTCTACATGACGCCGGTGACGCCGTTCCTCGTGCTGGCGGCGGTGTACGTCCTGCGAGACCTCGCCGCGTACCAGCCGGCGGGGAGCACCGACCGGCCACTGCGGCAAGTGGCGGTGGGCTACGTCGTCGTCTACGTGGCGATGTTCGTGTGGTTCTATCCGATCCTCACCGGCTGGCACATGTCGTACTTCTGGTGGCACCTCCGGATGTGGATGCCGTCGTGGATCTAGCCCCGTGCAGCTGAGCGCCGAGCGGTTCGAG
>JBKOXF010000075.1:0-28979 GCA_046724795.1 Actinomycetota bacterium
TCGATCCGCTCAGGCAGAACAGGACCTTGTGGTACGCGTGGACGTGCCATCCGTACGTGTCGCCGGGCGCGTTGCCCCACGGGCTCGGCACGGAGCATCCCTCCTGCGCGAACGCGGACTCCGCTTCCTCGCGCCCGCGCACCGCATTCCCCGTTTTCGTGGCGGCCACGGGGGGAGCTTAGCGGTGGCCGCGCCGGCCCCAGCCCATCATCGGCTGCAGTCAGTCGTCGCGGCCGCCGTCGCCCTCGGTGTCCTCGTCATCCGTGTACTCGTCCGGCGTCTCGTTGTTGATGGCGTTCACGACTTCTGTGGCCTTCGCCTCGAACTCCTTTGGAACGAGGACCTGGCGAAGCGGGGCCAGGCCGTAGGACTGCGTGATCGTGCTGACCTCGGGCGGATACACGGCCGCCGGGATTCCTTCGGCGTGGAGTCGGCCGACGAGCAGGAGGGCCTGGTCGCCGGGCAGCTCCGCCACCTCGACCGGCTCCGTGATCTTGTCCGGATCGACGGCGAGTTCGTCGTCGCTCATGCCGCGTCCCCCCTCCCGCCGATCGGCTCCGTCCCGTATCGGGCGAACGGAGTGTCGCTCGACCCGACCCGCCACGCGTCACGGAGGAACCGACGGGCCTGGACCGCGCCGGTCCGTGCGTTCTCCAGCCGGCCG
This sequence comes from Actinomycetota bacterium, assembly GCA_046724795.1. Taxonomy (GTDB): domain Bacteria; phylum Actinomycetota; class UBA4738; order UBA4738; family JACQTL01; genus JBKOXF01. The sequence continues at coordinate 665 of JBKOXF010000075.1, forward strand.
GCCATCACCCACGGACTGGGCCGAGTGTCCTGGTCCTCGAGGTAGCGCTCCAGGGCCGAGATGACGGCCCGTTCCTCCTCCGCTGAGACGCCCTCCGGAAGCTCGTACGTGCTCACAGTGGGATGTTCCCGTGCTTGCGACCCGGGACGGCCTCGCGCTTGGTCTCGAGCATGCGGAGGGCCTTGATCAGCCGGGGCCGGGTCTCGCTTGGGTCGATGACGTCGTCGACGTAACCGCGGTCGGCCGCCAGGTACGGATTCGCGAACTTCTGCTCGTATTCCGTGATGAGCTCGGTTCGCTTTGCATCCTTGTCGTCCGCCCGCTCGAGCTCGTGGCGGAACACGATGTTCACCGCGCCCTCCGGCCCCATCACGGCGATCTCCGCGGTGGGCCACGCGTACGAGATGTCCGCGCGGAGGTGCTTGGAGTTCATGACGACGTAGGCGCCCCCGTACGCCTTGCGCGTGATCACCGTCATCCGCGGCACGGTGGCCTCGGTGAACGCATACAGGAGCTTCGCGCCGTGGCGGATGATGCCACCGTATTCCTGGTTCGTCCCCGGGAGGAACCCCGGCACGTCGACGAACGTGAGCAGTGGAACGTTGAACGCGTCGCAGAACCGGATGAACCGCGCGGCCTTCTCGCACGCGTCGATGTCGAGCGTGCCGGCGAGCACCTTGGGCTGGTTCGCCACGACGCCGATGGATCGCCCGTCGAGCCGGGCGAAGCCGACCAGGATATTGCCGGCGAAGAACGGCTGCACCTCGTAGAACTCGCCGTCGTCGACGATCCGCGAGATGACGTCCTTCATGTCGTAGGGCTCGCGGCTCGACTCCGGGATGAGCTCCGCGAGCGAGTCGTCGCGCCGTTCCGGGTCGTCCGTGGTCGCGTACCGGGGTGGGTCTTCGAGGTTGTTCGACGGGATGAACGACATCAGGTACCGCACCTGTGCCAGGCAGTCCTCCTCGTTCTCCGCGACGAAGTGCGCCACCCCCGACTTCGTGGCGTGCGACATCGCCCCGCCGAGCTGCTCCATGGACACGTCCTCGCCGGTCACCGTCTTGATGACCTCGGGACCGGTGATGAACATGTGCGAGGTCTCCTTCACCATGTAGATGAAGTCGGTGATGGCGGGGGAGTACACGGCGCCGCCAGCGCACGGGCCCATGATGATCGAGATCTGCGGGATCACTCCGCTGGTACGGACGTTGCGGTCGAAGATGTACCCGTAGCCGGCGAGCGACGCGGCGCCTTCCTGGATCCGCGCGCCGCCCGAGTCGTTGATGCCGATCACCGGGGCGCCGGTGGATGCCGCCAGGTCCATGATCTTGCACACCTTCTCCGCGAAGACCTCGCCGAGCGCGCCGCCGAACACCGTGAAGTCCTGCGAGAACACGAACGCCTTCCGGCCGTCGATCGTGCCCCACCCGGTGACGACGCCGTCGCCGTACGGCCGCCGCTTGTCGAGGCCGAAGTCGCGGACGTGGTGACGGGCCAGGGGATCGGTCTCCACGAAGGAATCCTTGTCGAGCAGCAGCTCGAGTCGCTCACGAGCTGTGAGCTTTCCCCGACCGTGCTGCCTGTCGATCGCGTCGGCGCCCCCGCCGAGCTCGGCCTCCTGCTTGCGGCTCTGGAGCTCGTCGATGCGCTCGGGCATCGTCTGGGCCCGAACGGTCTGTCCTGCGAGCGGCTCATCCTCGGTTTTCGCCATGGGCCGAGTGTAGCGGCCGGAGGCCGGCCGGTATCGTCACCGTTCGTGGAAGACGCGGTGGACGTCGTCATCGTGTCCGGGACGCTCGGCGTCGGGAAGACGGCCGTCTCGGACGAGATGTCCCTCCAGCTCCAAGGCGCCGGCGTGCCGCACGGGCTGATCGACGTCGACGCGCTCGATCAGTGCCTCCCGCATCCCGCCGACGACCCGTGGGGCGAGCGGCTCGCGTGCGCCAACCTCGCGGCCGTGGCGGCCAACTTCCGGCGCCACGGCGCGCGTCGCCTCGTGCTTGCTCGGGCCGTGCAGGGACGCCAACAGCTCGCCGGATACCGCGACGCGATCCCCGGCGCTCGCATCACCGTCGTTCGCCTCGAGGGCTCGCCCGAGACGATCCGCCGACGGTTGCAAGACCGGGAGGTCGGATCGCTCAGAGAGTGGTTCGTTTCTCGGACCGACGGCCTCGGCGCCGACCTCGAGAACGCGGCCGTCGAGGACTTCGTCGTGTCGAACGACGGCCGATCGGTCCCGGAGGTGGCGTCGGAGATCCTCGATCGTCTTGGGTGGGTGAGCCGGTCGTCCTGATCCTCAGACTTCGACCGGGCCGCCAGTTCGCCAGTACTCGCCTCCCCCTCGCGAGAGGAAGCCGTCGTCGACGAGGTACCGACGCAGGGATGCGTAGTCGGGGTGGAACCGTTCCAGCGTCTCGTTCACCTCACGCTCGGAGTACCGGACCCCGACGTCGAACTCGAGTGCCAGACGCGAGAGCACGATCGCTCGCTTGCCGTGTTTCGCCGGGATCTCCTTGAGGCGGCCGCCGCGGAAGTACGAGCGGAGGACGGCCTCCTCCTCGTCGAACACGGCGCCGAGGGCGAGGCCGGGGTCGCGAACGGGGCCGGCCTCTTTCGCGGCCTCGCGGAGGGTCTCGGTGTGAAGCCGGTAGGTCCGGCGGTCGTCGTCGACGGTCGCCACGTCCGCCGCAGTCAGCTTCGCGAGGTGCCGTCGGATCCGTTGCGAGGGGATATCGAGCTGCTCAGCGAGCTCCTGCTGCGTGCGCGGCCCCTGCGCGATCGCTCCCGCGATGGCGAGCCGTTCGGGGTCGGCAAGGAGCCTGAGAAGTTCCTCCGGGGTCATGCCCCGGTTATACCAGCGCCTCCATGGCTTTCGGCACAGTGTCCGTCGGCGACACCTTGTACCAGACGCCTCGCAGATCGCCCTCCTCGTGGATCAGGAACGAGGAGCGAACCACGCCCTTCCAGCCCCCGCCGAACGGCTCGCCCCACACCCCGTAGGCCTTCGCCACCTCGCCGCCCTCGTCGGCGAGCAGCGGGAAGCCGAGCGAGAACTTCTCGTCGAACGCGAGCTGCTCCTCCGGCGTATCGGGACTGATGCCGACAACGGCCAGGTGGAGCTCCTTCAGGTCGGCCTCGGTGTCGCGGACCTGGCAGGACTGGGCCCTGCATCCGGGCGTGTCGGCTTTCGGATAGAAGTAGACGAGGAGCTTCCGGCCGCGGAAGTCGGAGAGCTTGACGGTGTTGCGGTGCTGGTCGAGCAACTCGAAGCCCGGCGCGGGATCGCCCTCCTTCAGATGGAGCTCCTGCGGTTCGCTCATCGCGACTCCTCTCTTGGTCCTCAGCGCCAGACGGCGAGGCCGATGTCGTCGTCCTGCTCGCGGACCGGTGCAGGACCACCCAGCCGGCGGAAGTACGCCTCGATCAGGTAGACGGTCGTCCCCTCCATGAGATGTCCTCCCACCGATGCGCCGTCGGGTCCGGTGGCGACGACGTGGAGATGGACGAACGGCTCTCCTTCTTTGAGCGAGACGTTGCCCACGCCGCTCCCGATCTCGTACGCGCTCGGGAACGAGTTGGTTCGGTACTCCTTCCGGTCCTGATCGAAGTACCCAATGACGAGCTCGCTCACAGCACCGATGGCCTGGACGGTCCCGGCCTCGACCGCGAGCTCTTGCGCTGCCTCGTTCAGGCTCTTCAGCATGTCCGTGCCGCGATCGAAACGGACGAAGGCTGCGTTCCCGTCTTCGGATGGATAGATCAGCATCAGCTCCTCGACATTACCCCGGAACGAGAAATGTCAGTGCCCGGATGTACGGTCCGGGCGTGGATCTCACGCCGGTGCAACGCAGAACGTCCGAAGTGCTGAGGAGGCCGCCTCCTGCGGACCTCTTCCCCGACGACTTCGTCGCCACGCTGCGAGGCGAACTCGAGAGGCGACTCGCAAACATCGACCCGCCGGCTCGCGTGGTGCTGTCGAAGTCGCGCCTCAACCTGCACGCGCGATGCGAGGGATCGTTCGCGGCCGACCTGGCAGGTGAACGCGAGGCCTTCGCGTACCGACGCGACACCACGGTCGGTTCCATCGCGCACCGCGCGGCGCAGGCCGACATCGCGGGCGGCGGGACCGAGGAGCCGCAGGCGCTGGTATCGTACGCGCTCTCCCGGCTCCTCGACGATCGCGCGCTGGCGCTGTTCTGGGGCGAGTTGGCCGAGATCGAACGGACCGAGCTCCTGGCTTCGGCGGCCAGACAGCTCGTGCTTCTTCGCGAGATGTTCCCGCCGCTCGATACGTCGTGGCAGCCGCTCGCCGAGCTCCCCATGACGGTGCGGCTCCTGGACGGCCCGGTGATCCTGCGCGGCCGGCCGGACCTGGTCCTGGGCCGCCCCCCGCAGCTGCCGATCGATTTGAAGACCGGTGATCCCCGGCCCGAGCACGCCGATGATCTGCGCTTCTACGCCCTGATGATGACGCTGATGTTCCGGCGGCCGCCGATCAGGGTGGCCACCGCGTACCTGGACTCGCTGGAGCTCGCGCCTGAAGAAGTCGAGCCGCGGATGCTCGAGCGAGCCGTCGATCGTGTGGTCGACGCTGTGGCGGCCGCCGCTGAATTCGAGCGCGGACGCGAGCCGGCGCTCACTCCGGGGAGGTACTGCGCGTGGTGCCCGCGCTCGCAGTCCTGCCCGGTCGCGCTGGTCCCCGCGGGGGTGGACTGATTTGCCCCGGCCGATTTCGCTGACCTACTCTCCGGTAGGTTCATCCCCGCTGCGAAGCAGGAGGAGTCAGCCATGGCCAAGGAGCTGTACGAGGTGGGCGAGTCCCCGCCGATCGGCGAGGTCCCCGCCAGGATGTACGCGAACCTGATCCGACCCGATCGCTACGGCGAGCCGAAGGACGCGTTCCAGGTCGAGTCCATCGACACGCCCGAGATCGGACCTCACGACGCGCTTGTGTTCGTGATGGCGACCGGCATCAACTACAACAACGTGTGGGCGGCGAAGGGCGTGCCGGTCGACGTCACGAAGACGCACGCGAAGCTGGGCGAACCGAGCGACTTCCACATCGGCGGGAGCGACGCCAGCGGCATCGTGTACGCCGTCGGTGACAACGTCACGAACGTGAAGGTCGGCGATCGCGTGGTCATCCACTGTGGGCAATGGGACGTCGACGATCCCCAGATCAAGGGCGGGGTCGATCCGGGCTTCACCGAGACGTATCGGATCTGGGGCTACGAGTCCAACTGGGGGTCCTTCGCGCAGTTCACCAAGGTCCAGGCGCACCAGTGCATGCCGAAGGCGCCGCACCTCACGTGGGAGCAGGCCGCCGCGCCCACCCTGGTCGGCGCGACCGCGTACCGGATGCTCCACGGCTGGCCGCCGAACGTGGTCGAGGAGAGCGACCCGGTGCTCGTGTGGGGCGGGGCCGGCGGGCTCGGCTCGATGGCCATCCAGATCGTCCGCGAGGCAGGCGGGAAGCCTGTTGCCGTCGTGAGCTCCGAGGAGAAGGGCGAGTTTTGCCAGAAGCTGGGCGCTGTCGGGTCCATCAACCGCAAGGCCTTCGACCATTGGGGGCAACTCCCGCACTGGACCGACAACGAGAAGTTCGGTGAGTGGTTCAATGGGGCGAAGGCGTTCGGGAAGGCGTTCTGGGAGGCGCTGGGCGAGAAGCGCTCCCCGCGGATCGTGTTCGAGCACCCCGGGGAAGACACCGTCCCAACGTCCATCTTCATGTGCGACACGGGCGGCATGGTCGTGATCTGCGCCGGGACGACCGGCTACAACGCGGTCGTCGACCTTCGGTACCTGTGGATGCGCCAGAAGCGCTTCCAGGGATCGCACTTCGCCAACGATGAACAGTCGAACGCGTTCAACCAGCTCGTGATCGACGGAAAGATCGACCCATGCCTGTCCCAGGTGTTCACCTTCGAAGAGATCGGGCTGGCGCATCAACTGATGAGCGAGAACAAGCACCCCGAGGGGAACATGGCCGCACTCGTCTCGGCGCCGGAGTCTGGGCTCACAGACCTGCCTGGTTAGATCGACGGCGGGAGCGCGGGGATCACGCCCGCCTGGGAGAGCACGGCGAGCGTTGTGAGGGGGATCGCGATCCCCCCGGCCGCGATCAGGATCGCCGCTCGTGCGTGGGGGCTGCGTGCACCGCGATGCCAAGCCGCGAGCGCCGCCAGGGCCGCGACGACGGCGAGACCCTCCAGCGTGGTGGCGACCGAGTCGGCGAACCCCGCCGGGAGGGGAGCCCCGGCAAGTGGTCCGGAAGGAACGCCCGCGATCCGCGTGATGACCCAGGTGGCGAAGACGGCGGCGTTCCCCACCGCTCCGACGACCGCCATCGGTCGGCTCGGAACGGCGGCTGCGAGCAGGCCCCAACCGATCTGTCCCACCGCGAAGGCCACGAAGGTCAAGCCGTAGAGGGCGGACACGCCCATCTGATAGCTCGTCGCCGATGCGTGGATCGCGCCCGCTCCGACACTGAACACCCCCGCTGCGGTGATGGCGGAGACCCACACCGCGCGACGATCCGCTCGCCTCGCCGCCGTGACGAGTGCGAGCTGTGACCGACCGTGCGACTTCAGTTCGTCCCGCTTCTCAGGTTGTGCAGCCATGCGGTCATCCCTCCTGGGCGCTCGTTAGGTCTACTCACGAGCCGCCGGAAGAGATTGAGGAAAAGCGGATTCTTACGCGGGGCGACCGGCAGTCTCGTCGCGGAGCGGCACGCCGAGGAGCTCCTCGAGCTTCGGCACGGTGAACCGGGCGCTGCGGTGCACGATGCCCACCATGCCCAGGGCCCGCGCGCCCTCGGCGTTCTGCTCGAGATCGTCGACGAACACGCACTCATCGGGAGAAACCCCGATCATCCCCGCGGCGTGCAGGAAGATCTCCGCGTCCGGCTTGCGCATGCCGATCTCGCCGGAGATGAGCACGGCGTCGAACACGCCTTCGATCTCGGACTCGTGGTAGCCGCTCGGGCCCCAGCTGTTGGAGATCAGTCCAGTCTTGATGCCGGCATCGTGTGCGCGGCGGACCGCATCGATCATCTTTTCGTCCGGGCCCATGCCGGCGAACATCCGGTCGCGGATCCCTGCGGCCTCGAGCGGTTTCTCCAACCCCTCGGAGAGATGCTCGGCCAGCCACGTCTCGAAGTCGTCGAGCTCGATCTCACCCCGCTCGAGTTTGCCGATCATGCCGTGCGTCCCGTCGGCGCCGTACGCCTCCGTGATCACCGTCTTGAAGCGCTCGGGATCGACCCCAGACTCCACGCAGAAGGCGCTGAAGGCCCGGCCCATCGACGTGGTCAGCACGCCGCCGAAGTCCACCAGCAGCCCGCGGAATCGCTTACCCATCGATCAGCTCCAGGGCTTGGCGGCCGATCGCGGGGATGCCCTCCTCGAGCACCGCGAAGAACGGGTCATCGGTGACGCCGGCGAGGTGCCTCGCGTACGACCCCTCCAGCAGCACGCCGAGCTTCCACACCGCCAGCACCGTGTAGAACCGGATGTCGCTCATCGACCGCCCGGTCCGTTCGTGATACCGCTCGAGCAGCTCCTCGCGAGTCGAGAATCCCGGCGCCGTCATCAGGTCCAGCTCGGGATGCAGAGGATTCGGCGGATCCGACGGCTCGCGCCAGTACGAGAGCATCCACCCGAGGTCGGCCAGCGGGTCGCCGATCGTCGACATCTCCCAGTCGAAGATCGACAGCACCCGTGCGGGTGCATCGGGGGCCAGCGTCACGTTGTCGAGCTTGTAGTCACCGTGAACGATCGTGGCGTCGACGTCCTCCGGCACGTTCTCCGAGAGCCAGTCGCGGATCCGGACGAAGTCCGGGAGCGGTCTGGAGAACTGAGTGGCCAGCTCGAGCTGTCCGCTCCACCGCTTGATCTGCCGCTGGAGGTACCCGGTGGGCTTGCCCCAACCCTCGAGGCCCACCGCTCGGTAGTCGACCGCGTGCAGCTCGGCGAGCGCGTCGACGAGCTCCTCGCCGATGCCGCGACGGACCTCTGCCTTCGCGCCGTCCCGGAATCCCGGCGGGAGCTCCGTTCGCACCACGAATCCGTCGACCTTCTCCATCAAGTAGAACGGCACGCCGATCACCTCGGTGTCCTCGCACGCGATGATCGGCCGCGGGGAGCGAACGTCGGTGTCCGCCAGCGCTGACAGCACCCGGTACTCGCGGAGCACATCGTGGGCCGTCGGCAGGAACGCGCCTCGCGGCGGCCGTCGGAGCACCCAGTGATCGGAGCCACGCGTCACGTAGAAGGTCTCGTTGGAGTGTCCGGCCTGGTGCCGCTCCACCACGACTCGGCCGGGCCCGCCCAGCTGGGCGTCGAGCCATCGCTCGAGCGCCTCGGAGTCGACGAGCGGCCGAGACAGATCTTCCGCGGGTGGGCCCGCAGCGGGCAACTGCGACGAGCTCATCCGATCCCGCCCGTCGCCGGCTTGGTCGAGCCCTCCTTCAGCAGCGACTTGAAGGCGTTCCGCGCGATCACCATGCGATGCACCTCGCTCGGCCCGTCGTAGATGCGGGCCGCCCGTGCATCTGCGTAGAACCGCGCGATCGGCACGTCGTCGGTCACGCCGAGCGACCCATAGATCTGCAGCGCCCGGTCCACGATCCGGCCCAGCGCCTCAGCCACGAACACCTTCACCATCGAGATCTCCTGGCGATGGTCGAGGTCGTGGTCGATCTTCCACGCCGCGTGCAGCACCATCAGCCGCGAGGCGTACAGCTCGATCGCGGAGTCCGCGATCATCCACTGGATGGCCTGGTGCTCGGCCAGACGCTTCCCGAACGCCTCGCGCTCGAGCGCCCGTTGCGCCGCGAGATCCAACGCCCGCTGGGACACCCCGATCCATCGCATGGCGTGGCCGATCCGGCCCATCCCGAGTCGTTTCTGCGACAGCACGAACCCCATCCCGCGCTCGCCCAGCATCGCGTCGAACGGGACCCGGCACTCGGTCAGCCGGACCTCGCAATGTCCGCCGGGCCCGTGCGATCCCATCACCGGGATCTCGCGCACGACCTCCCACCCATCGGTGTCGGCCTCCACGATGAAGAGCGAGTACTGCAGGTACGGGTTCTCATTCTCCGGATCCGTCTTGGCCACCACGATGGCGAACGCGGCACCCGCCGCGCCAGTCGTGAACCACTTCTCGCCGTTGATGACCCACTCGTCGCCCTCCAGCACGGCTGTCGTGCGGAGCTCTCGCGGGTCCGACGAGGCGACGTCGCGCTCGGTCATGGCGAAGCACGACCGGATCTCTGCGTCGGCCAGCGGCCGGAGGTACCGATCCTTCTGATCCTCGCGCCCCGCCTCGAGGAGCAGGTGCATGTTCCCCTCATCCGGCGCCATGACGTTCATGGCGAGCGATGCGAGCCCCGACGCCCCGAGCTCCTGCGACACGAGGGCCATCCCCAGCGCCCGCAATCCCATCCCGCCCCACTCCGGAGGCAGGTGTGGCGTCCACAGGCCGGCCTCGCGGGCCCGCTTGCGGAGCTCGGTCAGCACCTCCTCGAAGTTCTCCTCGGTGACCCGCGGCTCCACCGGGATGACCTCGGTCTGCACGAACTCGGCCACGCGGCGGCGGATCGCCTCGAGGTCCTGCGGGATCTCGAAGCCGATCATGGTTCCTGCACCAGCTCGACCAACACGCCGCCGAACCCCTTGGGATGTGCGAACGCGACCGTCGTCCCCCGCGACCCGGGGCGGGGAATCTCGTCCACCATGGGGACCCCTTCGGCCTTGAGGTGCTCGACCATCGCCGCGACGTCGTCCACTCGATAGCCCACGTGGTGGACGCCTTCGCCCTTCTTCTCCAGGAACTTCCCGACCGGCGTGTCGGGGCCGGTCGGCGCGAGGAGTTGCACGTAGGACGAGCCGATCCTGAACAGGGCTTCCTCCACGCCGTCCTTCTCGATGGTCTCGCGATGGATCGGCTCCACGGCCAAGGTGCGTCGGTAGTGCTCGACCGCGGCCTCGAGGTCGCGCACGGCGATGCCCACGTGGTCGATGTCGGTCGGGACGAAGCTCACGTGGTCCGCCGCCTCCGGCCGCCCCGGGGCGAAGGCTGGAGCCGCTCGATGAGCTCGAAGGCCTCGGACACGTGGTAGTTGGCGAGCGACAGCGCCTTCACCATCGCGGCCACGGCCATGTACCGGGTCTCCGGCGTCGCTCCCTCCGATTTCAGGGCGTAGAACTCCACGAGATCCATGAACTGCTTCAGGGAAGGGACCAGGCCCCCTCGCTCGTAGGCGTAGATGGTCTGCTGCGCGGCCGGGCATTCCCTCACCGCCGCCGCGTCGTGCACGGCCCGGTATCCGGCGGCCCGTCGGAGGTCGCGGAGGAGCGCGCCGATGGTCCGTCTGGTCTCGGCGTCGACAGGATCGAGTTTCCTGCGCGGCATCCAGGGAAGATATCCGCTCTGAGCAGCCTGATGCACCCTCGGAACCCGCGACGACGCCCTTCGTCCAATGGACAAATGGTCCGCGGGTCACGGCCAAAGGACCGATGGCGACATCGGCTGTCCAGGCGTACTCTCGGTGCCTACCCGAGGAGCGCCATGGCCGAGACGAACCGAAGCACCACGATGCTCGAGGGATCCAAGGTCCTGGCCGCCGGCCAGGCCGACGTCGCCAAGATCCGGGAGCGGACCCGGCTGAAGCGGATCTTCCGGCTCACCGCGATCCTTGGGGTGATCGCCGGCTACCTCGCCTACCGGTATCTCTCGAACAATCCCATCGGGCTTCCCCACCTGCCCAACGACGCGGTCTTCTGGCTGCCCCCGATGGTTCTGATCTTCGCCCTCGGCGCCGTGATGGTCGTCCCGATGCTGGCGAACTCGCGGTCCCCGGCCGTGGTGATCCGCCCCGACCAGATCGAGCTCGGGCTGTCGGAGGTGAAGGGCCTGGACACGCAGGTCGACGAGGTGGTTCGGACCCTCGACGTGTTCCTCGGGTACGCCACGTTCCGCGAGCAGCTCGGCGGGAATCCCCGGCGGGGCATCCTGTTCGAGGGACCTCCCGGCACCGGCAAGACGTACCTGGCGAAGGCCATGGCGAAGCAGGCCGGAGTGCCGTTCCTGTTCGTCTCGGCGCCGGCGTTCCAGTCGATGTGGTTCGGGATGACGGCGGCGAAGATCCGGTCGTTCTTCAAGGCGCTGCGCAAGGCCGCTCGCAAGGAGGGTGGCGCGATCGGGTTCATCGAGGAGATCGACGCGATCGGAGGGAGCCGGAGCGGCCTCGGCGCGACGCCCGCGCCCGAGAACCTCCAGAAGAGCGTCTCCAACTTCATGTCGCCGTCCACCGGCGGGATGGTCAACGAGCTCCTGATCCAGATGCAGTCGTTCGACCAGCCGCCCTGGCGGGAGCGGGTGTGGACGCGCATCGTGGAGACCGCGAACAACTACCTCGCACCCGAGAAGCGGATCCGGTCCTCGAAGCCGAAATACCACAACATCCTTCTGATCGCGGCGACCAACCGGGCCGACCACCTCGACGCCGCGCTGGTCCGCCCGGGCCGCTTCGACCGCCGCCTGTACTTCGACCTCCCCACCAAGCAGGGCCGGCGTGACCTCATCGACTTCTTCCTGACACGCAAGGCGCATCACGAGCAGCTGGACACGGAGAGCGCCCGCGATCAGCTCGCGCACGACACGCTCGGGTACACGCCGGTGATGATCGAGCACCTCTTCGACGAGTCACTGCTGGTAGCCCTGCGGCAGGGCCGGAACGCGATGAACCTCGAAGACATCTACGACGCGAAGCTCACCGAGGAGGTCGGGGTCAAGCAGGCCGTGGTGTACACCGAGGCCGAGCGTGAGTCCGTGGCCACGCACGAGGCCGGGCACGCCACCGCGGCGTACGTCCTCGGGAAGGGGCGGCGGCTCGAGGTCCTGTCGATCATCAAGCGGCGCCAAGCCCTCGGCCTGCTGGCGCACGGGGATCTCGAGGAGAGGTTCACCCGCTCGCGGTCCGAGCTCGAAGCTTCGCTGGCCATCGCCCTCGGCGGTCTCGCCGCGGAGGAGCTGTTCCTCGGCGAGACCGGGACGGGACCGGCGGCCGACCTGTCGAGTGCCACCGAGGTCGCGGCCGTGATGGTGGGCGCGCTCGGGATGGCCGGCTCGCTCGTGTCCTATGAGGCCATGGCGGAAGGACCCATCAACGCGAGGAACCTGGTTGGGCGCGTCCTGTCCGACTCCGATTCGAAACGCAAGGTCGAGGACATCCTGGAGGCCCAACGGGAGCGCGTGATGGCGTGTCTCGAGACGAACCGTGATCTCGTGATGGCGCTCCGCGACGCGTTGATCGAGCGGGACGAGCTGGTGGGCGAATCCATCACCGAGGTCATCGAGGCCGCGCTCACGAAGCGCGGCTCGAAGCCGGACCTCGTGATCGTGGACGGTGCCTCCGCTGAGGACGAAGTCCTGGCTGTGGACGACGCCCCAGCTGAGGAAGACGCCGCCGTCGACTGACCGCTAGCTCAGGGGCAGGCCGGCCGGTACGGCCGATCGAGCAGGAACTGCCGCCATTCATCCCGCGTGAGCGAACGCCCGGCCGTCCGGCAGGCGCGCTCGGCCCAGTCGCGCACCGACATGTCCCAGATGAAGCCCTTGCCGTCCGTGTTTACCAGGACGTACTTGGTGCCGGACGGGTTCCACGTTCCCATGGACCACCTCTCGTCGGTTCCCGCGAGCGGGCTCCCGAACGTCTGGCCGGTTCGGGGATCGGTGAGCGTGACCACACCATCAGTGCCGGTGGAGGCGAGCACGCCGGTGCGCGGATTGAACGACACCGACCAGACGTAGCCCGCGTCCCCGACGAAGGGCTTGCCGACCGGACGGCCCGACCGGGCCTGGAACACATGCACCATACCCTCGGTGGTCCCTGTGGCGTAGAGCCGCCCGTCGCTCGAAAACGACGTGAGGGCCGACTGCGAGAACACGTCCGCCTTCCACAGCCGCTCCCCGGTCCTCGCCTCCCACATGACGTCTTCCCCATCCGTTCCCGCGGCGAGAAGGTCGCCGCTCGGATCGAACGCCAGGACATTCACGTACGAGCCCGCGTCGAGCCGTCGGAGCACCCTTCCGGTCTTCGCGTCCAGCAGCAGAACCCGAGCGTTGACGTTCGCCGCGACCGTGGCGCCGTCGGGGGTGATCGCGAACGCGTCCACGGCCGCGGGATGCGCGCCAAGTGGTTTGGTTCGGGTCGTGAAGACGTGTCGGACGAGCGATCCGTCGCGCGGGTTCCACAGGTCGATGCCTTGTGCGTTCGAGGTCACCATCAAGTCGCCACTGCGATCGAAGGCGGCTGGCATGCAGCACTCGAAGGAGCCTTTGGGGAGCGCGCCGACCCGCTCGAAGGTGGTCGTGTCGACGAACCGGATCCGGTGGTCGGGTCCGTCGACAGCCAGGGTCCGTCCGTTCGGGGTCATGGAGACGAAGGGGAAGAACTCCTCCGCTTGGGGCGGGTAGGGCGCGTCGAAGGAGCGCCGAAGGCTTCGGTCGCCCGCCAGGTCCCACTCGACGGCGGTCCCATCGAGCCCGTCGGTCCACATCGTCCCGCCGTCCGACGTGAATCCAACGCCGAGGACGTTGCCGGTCTGCCCGTGCCACGTGCGGGCCAGTCCCGAGTGGATGTCCCACGTCACGAGGACGCCGTTGCCGCCGGCTTCAGCGAGCGTCCGTCCGTCCGGGGAGAAGCGCGTGATGTTGAGCTCCTCGAATGAGCTCGGCGCATTGAGCGTCGTCCTCCCACCGGTCCGCAGGTTCACGAGCTGCACGCTGCCGTCCGGGTGTGCGAGCGCCAGGGTCGAACCGTTCGGTGAGACGTCATAGCCGGCGTGGGTGGCGCCTCCCACGGTCCGGACCGTCCGCCCGGTGCGCAGATCGATGATGTAGATCTGGGTCTGGTTCCCGTTCGACACCGCGATCCGATGGTTGCCGACGAAGGCCGCGTGGCGACGGCCCCCGAGCGGGATCGGCCCCCGGGCCGGCGAGCCGGTGGCGGCGTGCAGGAGGGTGAGTGTGGCCGGCTTCCCGGACGACGTTGGTCCGAACACTGCGTCAACCGATGGATCCGAGGCGATCGCGAGCACGCGCCCGTCCGGCGAGAGCGCGAACCCGCTCACGCCCGGTCCCGCGCGCGCCGTCCAGGTGGTCGTCCCGCCCGCGACGTCGACGGCCTTCACGATCTCCCGCCCCCCGGTATGAGCCGGCGGCTGGGCGAGGTAGAGGGTCCGGCCGTCCGGCGACGACGCCATCTCGTCCGTGACGGCGTGGATCACGTGCAGCATGCGAAGCGTCATGGCATCGACGATGAACACGCTGTTCGCGTTGTCGGCGAACGCCACCCAATCGTTCTTGGGGCTCACCGCCAGACGGAGCAGCCGGTGGTCGTCGGGACGAAGTACCCGCAGCGCGCCCTCCCACCGCAGCAGCGCCGCGAGGAGCGTGCTCTCGGTCTGCGGGCTGGCGTCGAGCGCGACAGCCTGGCGGGCCAGGAGCAGCGAAAGTTCCGGGGTCTTGGTCACGAGCGACTGCGCTCCGAGCCTCTGCGCTTCGGCCGAAGTGGCCGACTGCTCCGCGCGGTCCGCCGAACGGCGAGCGCGTCCTCGCTGGACGAGCGCGAGCGAACCGGCCAGCACGGCGACGACGAGGAACACCGCAGTACCGACGAGGAGCCCGCGGAGCCGCCGGTTCGTCCGGCGCTGTTTCGCGGCCTCCTGCTCGCTCTCCTGCCGGCTCGCGGCGAGGAACTGTCGCTCGAGCTCGTTGAGCTCTGCGGCGTGCCCAGCGGACCAGTCGAGCGTCGCCGACAGTCGCGCCCCGCGATACAGCTCCGACGGCTCGCGTCCTCCTCCGTCCCACTGCCTGGATACCTGTGTGAGGTGCTGACGGACCTGGCGTCCCTGCGCGTCGTCGTCGAGCCATCCCTGGAAACGGGGCCACTCGCGCAGCAACGCCTCGTGCGCCACCTCGACGGTGTTGTCCGTCATCGTGAGCAGCCGATCCTGCGTGAGCTTGGTGATCGTGGCCGCGAGCGTGGGGTCGCGCTCCAGATCGAGCTCGTCCAGTTCGGCCCGGCGCTTCGTCGCGGCCTCTCCGTCGCCCACGGCGACCAGCCGCAGGAACAGCCGGCGTGCTGCGTCCTGCTGCGCGTCGGAGAGCTCCGCGTACGAGGCCTCCGCCAGCCGCGCCACCGCGCCGCGCACGCCGCCCGTTCGCTCGTGCGCCTGCATGCGGATCCACCCGCCGTCGCGGTGCTGCCACAGCTCGACGAGGGCGGTCGAGAGCAGTGGAAGGCTGCCCGGCTCGTCGGCCCCTTCTTCGACCAGCGCGTCGACGAGCGAGGACTCCACGCGGAGTCCTGCGCGGCGCACGGGGAGCTCGATGGCGCGGCGGAGCTCGTCTCGAGTGAGGGGGCCGACCAGGACGTGGTTCGACGCGAGCGCCTCGGCCAGTGCCGGGTACTGCGCGCAGTGCCCGTAGTAGTCGCCGCGGATCGTGAGGACGATCGCGAAGCGATCGGGGTGCTTCGCCGCCGAGGTGATCGCGTCGACGAACGCGGCGCGCTCGTCCTCGTCCGCGCAGGTCGTGAACGTCTCCTCGAACTGATCGATGACGAGGACCATCCGGTCGTCCGACGCGTTGGCCTTACCGATCGCGGCGTGGAACTCCCGCATCGGGTGCTCGCCGGGCCGCATGGAGGCCTGCCGCCATCGCTCGCTGCCGGGGAGAAGCCCGGCGCGAAGCGAGGGCAGCAGCCCCGCGGCCACAACGGACGATTTCCCGCTGCCCGACGCGCCGACCACGCCGAGGAGCCCGGCCTGTACGGTTCGGGCCGCAAGCTCTCCGACGAGGCGCTCGCGGCCGAAGAAGTACGCCGAGTCGTCCTCGTCGAACGCTGCGAGGCCCTTGTAGGGACACGCGTCGACGGCCCCGACGTCGCGTCCGCCCACGGTGAACAGACGGCCCAGCTTCAGCCCGATCACGTTGTTGGCGAACTCAAGGTCCCCGGCGTGCCGCTCGCGGCCGGCGGCCAGGAATTCCGCGGCGGCTTCGAGCCGGCGGCTTGCTTCCGACCGGGCCCAGTCGCTCACGACCTCGTGAACGCGACCCGGCACTCCGCCCGACGCCCGCGCCATGGCCTCGACCGGAATCTCCGCCGCCTCCTCGCCGACGTACAGCTCCACGATCCCGCGCACCCCGGTCGCGTCGAGCGGAGCGAGGGCGCGGTGGCCGTCGCCGCTGGCATCGGCGCGTTCGACGATCGCGGCGAGCTCCGGGACGGCCGAGGGGTCACGCGCCAGGCCCAGGACGAGGAGCGGCGTTGCGGCGACCAGCTCGTATGCGTTGCGGAGCGCTTCGCTCACGGGCGCGCCGGAGACGTCGACGTCGTCGAGCACGAGCAGGGTCGGCGTCGCGACGCTCAACGCGTCGCGCAGCGCCGAGAGCGCAACCGCGGTGGCCGCGCCGCCCGGGCCCGCGTACAGGACCGACCCGCCCTCGCGGTTCACGTGCGCGGCGATCTCCGAAGCGAGTCGAGTTTTGCCGATCTGCGCCGGTCCCGACACGAACAGTACGCGCCCTCGACCCCTCCGGACTTGGCGCCACGTCCCCCGCAGCCACCGCAGCTCGTGCTCGCGATCGACGAGCGGCGTGAGGGGGTCGAGCTCGGGCGGGACGCCCTCGCCCTCGCCGATCCATGCGTCGACAGCGATGGTCCCGTCGCCCGAGATCGCCTCGATCACGTCCACCGCCGCCTCGAACCCCTTGAACGAGGCCGGGCCGCGATCTTCGAACCTCACGAGTCCGTCGAGCGCAGCTGATTCCACGATCGCCCTCGTCACGAGGACCTGGCCGGCGGCAGCGTTCGAGCAGAGCCGGGCCGCCATGTTGAGAGCCACGCCGCGGTACCCGTCCTCAACGGGCACGGCGTCGCCAACGTCGATCCCGACGCCGACGGGCAGCGGAAAGCTCGGATCGGCCTGGCTCTCCTCCTGGCACGTGGCCTGGAACTCGACCGCCGCACGGACCGCCTGGCCGGCGTCCTCGAAGACCGCGAGGGCCTCGTCCCCCCGGAGCTCGATCACGAGCCCGCTCCGCGCCTCGACTGCGTCCCGGGCCAGGTCGGCGAAGCGTTTCGCCAGGATCGCGGCGGCCTCGCCCCCTCGCTCCCGGGTGAACCGGGTGTACCCCCGGACGTCGGCGATCAAGAAGGTCTTGCGCATGGCCGCGCATTATCCAGAGCTTGCTCTGTTTTCGGAAGGGGTGCCGTCACCATCCGGACGTGACACGTGACACTTCCTGTGCCTGTGGAGCGCGTAGGCTTCGGCCCACAACAGGGCGGAGGAGCCTGTGTACGACGTGATCGTGGTGGGGGCCAGGTGCGCGGGCTCGCCGACGGCCATGCTCCTGGCCCGCAAGGGCCACCGCGTGCTGCACCTGGAGAAGGCCCGCTTCCCCAAGGACACCGTGTCCACGCTCCTCATCCACCAACCCGGACTGGCCAGGCTCCAGGCGTGGGGGCTTCTGGACCGAGTGCGGGCCACCGGGTGCCCGCCCGCGGACAGGGCGACCTGGGATCTGGGGAGCCTCCGCCTGTCGGGTTCGGCACCTCCGGTGGACGGTATCGCCGAGCTCTACTGTCCTCGGCGGACCCTCCTCGATCCGATCCTGGCCGAGGCTTCCGCCGAAGCGGGCGCGGAGGTTCGACAGGGCTTCACGGTGAAGGAGCTCGTGTTCGAGGAGGGGCGGGTCGTTGGGACCCGTGGTCGCGAAGCCGGTGGCGAGGTCGTGGAGGATCGCGCGTCGATCGTTGTCGGCGCCGACGGCCTGCGCTCCGTTGTCGCCCGCGCTGTGGATGCCCCGAGGTACAACGAACGCCCCCCGCTGACGTCCCAGCTCTACTCGTTCTACAGCGGCGTTCCCTGCGACGGCGTCGAGATCTTCGTGGGCGATCGCTCCGGCGCCGCGCTCCTCCCGACAAACGACGGCCTGACCCTCGTCGCGACCGGGTGGGCCCTCACGCGGACGTGGGATCCGGCCTCTACGGCGGAGGACCGCCACGCCGCCGTCCTACTGGAGAGGCCGGACGTGGCCGACCGCGTCGCCGCAGGGCGCCGAGAGGAGCGCCTCTACGGCATGGCCAACATCCCGAACTTCTTCCGTACCTCGCATGGGCGGGGCTGGGCGTTGGTCGGCGACGCGGGGTACCACAAGGATCCCATCACCGCAGAAGGCATCACGGACGCGTTCCGCGACGCCGAACTGTTGGTGGAGGCCATCGATGCCGGCCTGACCGGCCGCGTGCCGTTGGATGAGGCGCTCGCGGCGCACGAGCAGCGTCGAAACGAGATCGCCATGCCCCTGTACGAGTTCACCTGCAACATCGCCTCTATGGAGCCGCTCGACGCTCGGACCAACGTGCTGTTCCAGGCGATCAGCCGGAGCCAGGAGCACACGGACCGGTTCCTCGGGATCGCCGGCGGCGCCGTGCACCCGTTCGAGTTCTTCTCCGCGGAGAACGTCCAGCGGGTGTTGGCCGACGCTCAGTCCAGCGAGGCGCGGAGCGCCGAGAACGCCTCGATCAGCTGAGGAAGCTGGTACGCGGCGGTCCGGCCACTCGGGTTCGGGAGCACCCAGACCCGCGCACCGACGAGCGTCTCCTCCTGCGGACCGATCCTGGCGCGGGGTCGCCGGAAGGCCATCCGGTAGGCCGTGACGCCGACGAACGCCACGACCTCTGGTTTCCATCTGCCGACCTTTCGCTCGAGCGTCGCCGCTCCGTCGCGTAGCTCCTCCGACGTGAGCTCGTCCGCGGTGGGCGTGGTCCGTGCCACGAGATTCGTGATGCCGATGCCGAGGTCGAGGAGCGACCGATCCTCGAACGGCGAGTACACACGAGGTGTGAACCCGGCCCCGTGCAGCGTCTTCCAGAACCGATTGCCGGGCCGAGCGAAATGATGGCCCGTGGCGCCCGAGTACAGCCCGGGATTGATCCCGACGAAGAGCACGCGCAGACCCGGTCCGATGACGTCGCGGATCGTCGTCCCGTATGCCGCGGCGACCTCACCCCTCGACGGACGCCATCGTTCGGCCACGCACTAGACTCTACGGAGCCCTCATCCGACCAGGAGGATCGCCATGACCACATCCGTGATCGTCGCCGGTGCGCGCACACCGATCGGCAAGTTCGGAGGGGGGTTCAAGGATCTCGCCGCGGTGGATCTCGGGGCCGTGGCCATCCGGGAGGCCGTGTCCAGAGCCGGGGTCACACCCGAACAGGTCGAGTACGTCCTCATGGGTCAGGTCCTGCAGGGCGGCGCCGGCCAGATCACCGCTCGGCAAGCATCGATCAAGGCCGGGATCCCGAAGGAGGTCCCGGCGATCACGATCAACAAGGTATGTCTGTCCGGGCTGAACGCGATTGCGCTCGCGGACCAACTGATCCGCGCCGGCGAGATCGAGATCGCGGTCGCGGGCGGCATGGAGTCGATGACGAACGCGCCGTACGCCATGCCCGACGCGCGGTACGGCGCGCGCATGGGCAACTCCAAGCTGGTCGACCTGATGATCTACGACGGCCTGTGGTCGACGTTCACCGACCAGCACATGGGCGACTCCTCGGACGAGGTCAACTCGGAGCTTGGCATCGGCCGCGAGGAGCAGGATGAGTGGGCCGCCCGTTCGCACCAGCGCGCAGCCGAGGCCTGGGAGTCCGGCCGGTTCGCCGAAGAGGTCGTGCCGGTCGAGGTCCCGCAGCGCAAGGGCGATCCGGTGGTCGTCGATCGCGACGAGGGCATCCGCGGCGACACGACCGCAGAGTCGCTCGGACGGCTGAAGCCCGCGTTCAAGAAGGACGGAACGATCACCGCCGGGAACGCCTCGCAGATCTCCGATGGCGCTGCGGCAGTGGTCGTGACGTCAAAGGCCAGGGCCGAGGAGCTGGGGCTGTCGCCGATCGCGGAGATCGTGGCGCACGGCATGTCCGCAGAGCGGTACGCGTACCTCCACACCGTCCCCGCGATCGCCATGCAGAACGCCCTGAAGAAGGCGGGCAAGGACGTGCACGACCTCGGGCTGCTCGAGATCAACGAGGCCTTCGCCAGCGTGTCGCTGAACGCGTCTCGGATGCTCGGTGTCGACGACGCGCTCGTGAATGTGAATGGCGGCGCCGTGGCCCTCGGTCACCCCATCGGTGCGAGTGGGGCGCGGCTCGTCCTGACGCTCGCGCTCGAGATGCGCCGGCGCGGCGTGGATCTCGGCGGCGCCACCCTGTGCGGAGGGGGCGGCCAGGGCGACGCCCTGATCATCAAGCGGATCGCATAGCGGCGCGACCGCCGTTCGGCTCGAACGCTAGTCGTCTGGCCGATGCTGGGCTCGATACAGCGCGGCCTGGGTCCTTGAACGGAGCCCGAGCTTGTCCAGGATCGCCGACACGTAGTTCTTCACGGTCTTCTCCGCGAGGCCGAGCCGCTCGGCGATCTCACGGTTCGAGAGGCCGTCGACGATGAGCTCGAGCACCCTGTCCTGCTGCGGCGTGAGCCTTGCCCCGAAGTTCGGAGAGCGAGCGGCCCTCGTCATGACGGCGCGAGTCATCCCGGGGTCGAGGAGTGAGGTCCCCGAGGCCACGCTCCGGATCGCCTCGATGAGCTCCTCGCCCTGGGTCAGCTTGAGCAGATAGCCGCTCGCGCCTGCCAGGATCGCGTTCACCAGTGCCTCGTCGTCCGCGTAGGACGTGAAGATCAGGCATCGCACGTCCGGGAAGTTCGACCGGATCTCCCGGCACAGCTCGACGCCGTCGAGGTCGGGAAGGCGGAGGTCGAGCAGAGCGACGTCCGGACGGGTGCTCGCGATCCCGTCCATCGTGACGGCGGCCCGGTCGGCCTCGCCGACCACCTCGATACCTCTGTACTCCTCGGCCAGGTCGCGCAGCCCCCGGCGGACCATCTCGTGGTCGTCGACCACGAAGACCCGAACCGGCTCGGGCTCAGGTCGGTCGGTGTGATCGATCATCGGAGGCCTTCGAAGAACATGTCGCGGTGGGCGAGCGGGGCTCGTCTGCGGGAGGACCCGCTCGCCCGGCCGGGCCGTTCAAGGGGGGCCGGCCGTCCGCGACCTTCCTGGGCTAGTGCCAGGGAAAGCCTGCCGTCCCTGCCGTCCCGGCGAGGACGAGCGCGACGAGGCTGGCCAGAGCCACGCCCGCGAGCATGAAGCGACGCATCGGATGTCCCCCTTCCTGCGGTCGGTGCACAGGTCCCGCCGAGACTTTACGGGCGCTTTTTACTCTGAGTCAAAAGTCTTGTAAAGGGGGGGTTCCCCTCGTACAGTGCACCGTCGTGGACCTCGCGCACCGCATGCGACACCTCAGGGAGGAGGCCGGGCTCACGAAGACGGCCCTGGCCCGCCCCACGTATTCGGTGGGGTACGTGACCCAGATCGAGCAGGGGCTGCGGAGTCCCTCGGCGAAAGCGGTCTCGTTCTTCGCCGCCAAGCTCGGGGTCACCTCGGAGTACCTCGCGACCGGGGTTCCCGAGGATCTCGTGGAGTCGCTCCGGTATCAGCTCGAGGAGACCAGACAGGCGCTCAGGGACGGGCGATCGGAGCAGGCGGACACGACGTTGCGCCCGGTGCTGGCGCAAGCCGAGCAGTTCGGGCTGACCGGGATCCGCTCCGAGGCGAAGATGCTCCTCGGTCAGGCCCTTGCGATCGGAGGCCATCACCGGGAGGCGGTCGAGGCGTTCGAAGAGGCGCTGGAGGGCGACCTCCCCATTCGCGACGAGGGCATGACCATCGGAGCTCTCGCTCGGTCCTACCGCGCTGTCGGCGATCTCACCTACTCGGCGCAGATCGTGGAGACGTATCTCGACATCCGCCGGGACCCGCCACTCGATCCGGTGGTGGTGGGACACCTGCAGAACGTCCTGTTGTCGGTGTACTTCGAACGGGGCGACGTGCTTCGTGCGGAGCGAGCGGCCCGAAGGGCGCTGGCGGCCGCGGAGGGGTCCCCGCCCGACGTGCGGGCTGCCGCGTACTGGAACGCCAGCCGGGTCCTGGCGGAGGCGAAGCGATGGGACGAGGCCCTCGACTACGCCACTCGCGCCCGCCTGATCATGGAACAGGCCGACGATCGCCGGGACGTCGCGCGCCTCCACAACGTCTACGCGTTCATCTGCCTGGATGCCGAGCCGCCCCGAACGGAGGAGGCCAGCTGGCACCTCGATCGTGCGGAGATCCTCTTCGCGGAGGGGGTCGGCTCGCCCGGGGACTTGGCCTATGTGCGGACGGAGCGGGCACGGCTCGCGCTCATCGAGGACCGCCCCGAGGAGGCCGTTACGACGGCGGAGAAGGCGCTCTCGGGAGCCGCCGACGACCCACTCGAGACCGCCCGGCTGCTGTTCACGAAGGGGCGAGGTCTTGCGGCGCTTGGACGCCGCGACGAGGCGGAAGCGGACTTCTCTCGCGCCGCCGTGTTCTTCGGCGACCTCGGGGCCAGGCAACAGGAGGCATCCTGTTGGCGGGAGATCGGGGACATGTTCCTCGACGCGGGGAACGTCGATCGAGCTGTGCTCGCGCTTCGCTCCGGGCTCGAGGCCCTCGATCCTCGTCGAACCCGGGCCTAGCCCCGGTCGGCCTTCCGGATCACCAGCTTCAGCGCCGAGAGCGTCTGGGAGAAGGCCACCACCTTCACGTCGACCAGGCCGGCGTCGAGCGCGGCGTCACGGACGTGGTTTTCCGTGAGCTCCTTGCGGCCCTTCGGCCACACCGCCCAGATCGCGCCATCTGGCGCGATGAAATCGCGATGCGCCCCGAGCCGGGTCAGCCGCAGCCGATCCTCGAAGCCAACGATGAGGAGGTCGGTGCGGGCCCGGCGCTTCGTCGAGACGTCGGCCCCGCGCGCGGCCATTTCGGCGACGAACTCCCCATCGGGTACGTCGATCACCGAGACGCGCATGCCCGGCTTCACGCCCAGCTTGTCGGGAAGGGGTTTCCCCGAGGAGCCCGGGTCGCGTCGCATGGCGGGCATCGTCGCAGGTCGAGGAGGGTGCGGAGGCATTTGTCGGTCTTTTCGGCCGGGGGTCCTTGGTCGTGTCGGTACCCCTGGCTAGGCTGAGGCGCGTGCTGACCCTCAGGGCCGATCCGTGGATGCCGGAGTATGGGATGGGGTTCCAGGCCTCGCTCGACGAGCCGCCTCGGCGCGCAGACCCCTTCATCGAGACTTCCGATTGGTCCCGGCCGGTGCGGCCTCCGGCGCAGGACCGGCGGTCTGTGTGGTTCGTCGACGGGGTCCGGCGCGTGGACGTCCGGCTGATCGTCGAGAACGACTCCCGCCGCGTCCCGGGACTGTTCGGGTCCTATGCAGTGGGCGCGGTTCGATGCGACGTGCGCGCCGAGTTCGGTTCGCACGCCGTGGCGAGAGCGATCGTGACGGGAGGCGGCCTCGTCGCGGATCGGGTGGAGATCCCCTGCGGCGCCCAGCGGCTGGAGTTCGAGTCGGCCACGGATCCCGGCGACGATCCCGACCGGCCGCTCCTTCGGCTCCAGGACCTCATGCGTGAGCGGGAGGCCGCACTGGCGGCAGAGGTCGCGGGCGGAGGCTCGGAGCTCGTGCTCGTGGACGGGCCCCTCACGCTCCGGGATCCCACACGCGCGCCGGTGGTCGGCGTGGTGAAGCGATTCGCGCGGCGATACCTGGAGGACGAACAGGAGTCACTCCTGTCGCAGCTCGGGGCGGGGGAGCGGACTCCCGTGTTCGGGCTCGAGCTGCCGGGCCAGGCCGTTGAGCGGTACGCGTGGTACTCACGCCTGGTGCCGCTGCGGGCGCCGTGGCACGACCACGCCGGCATCGTGCGATGCGAGGTGCCAGCGGGGATCGGGGTCGACGCCGCGGTCACACTGGCGGACACGGTGAGCGCGTTGCTGCCGCGGTTCGCCGGAAGACCGACCGATCCGCGCGCGCCGCAGAATCTCGCGCCGGTGGGCGGACTGGAGATGTGGCTGCGTCATCGCCTGGGGCACGGGGGGATCGTGCGGCGGGCGGTCCTGGAGTGGCTCGGCAAGGAGGCGGCGTAGATGGAGCCTGAACAGGTCAGCGAGCAGGTCGGGATGGTCCTCGGGACCGAGGACGCCACTCCGCTCACGTTCTGGGTTGGCGTGTCGCCCGAGCAGTACCTCCAGCTCGACGACGCCGTGATCGTCGACAGCGATGTCCCGGGACGGGGTCGGCTCCGCGTGGCGGGGATCGTGCAGGACGTTCGAGCCCGCCACGAGGGCGCCACCTTCGACACGGACGTGTTCCTGGTCGATCGGGGCGTGCTTCCCGTGGACACGGCGGTGGCGGCGCAGGTCGTGGCCACTCGCTTCGAGCCCGAGATCTTCGTGCCGCCGATGCCGGGGCTCGCCGCGTACCGGGCGCGGGGAAAGGATCGCGACGAGGCCCTGTACTTCGACCAGATGGAACGCCGTGTCTCCGCCGGGCTCTCACGCGACGGCGAGCCGGTGTTCCTCGACCTCGACTTCCTCGATGGCTCCCGCGGCGCACACGTCAACATCTCGGGCGTTTCGGGTGTCGCCACGAAGACGACGTACGCCTTGTTCCTCCTCTACGCGCTGTTCCACTCGGACGTGCTGGGCGGCTACGCGACGAACACGAAAGCCATCGTGTTCAACGTGAAGGGCGAGGACCTGATGTGGCTGGACAGGCCGAACGCGCGGCTGTCGGAGGCCGACCGCGAGGACTACGAGCGGCTCGGGCTTCCGGTCGGTGCGTTCGAGTCGGTGGGTCTGTGGGCGCCGGTCCGAGCAAATACGGGCGGGCAGGCCCTGCCACAGGTGGAGAGCCGCGCCGAAGGTGTGCACGCGTACTACTGGACGGTCCGCGAGTTCGTCCGCGAACGGTACCTGCGGTTCATGTTCGCGGAGGCCGAGGACGAGCGCTCGCAGATCGCGGACCTGGTCGCGAGGGTCGAGTCGTTCCTCGATCGCGACTGCGAGGACGACCCGGAGCACGACGCGACGGTCGTGCTGAACGGCTACGCGGTCCGCGACTTCCACGAGCTGTGCGACGCGATCATCGCGAACGTCGAGGACGACGGCTCGCCGTGGCGGGGCCGACTGTCGGACGCGACGGTGGCCGCGTTCGTCCGGCGACTGGAGGCGGCGCGGTTCCGCATGGGCCATCTCATCTGGGGCCGCGACGCGGAGAAGCCCGACGCGCACCGCATCGACTGGGAGCAGAACCAGGTCACCGTGGTCGACATCCACGGCCTCCACGACAAGGCGAAACGCTTCGTGACGGGAGTCGTGATCAAGCGGCTTTTCGAGCACAAGGAACGGATGGGCCGCCGCGAGCCGCTGGCGTTCCTCGTGCTGGACGAGCTGAACCGGTACGCGCCGCGTGAGGGGTGGAGCCCGATCAAGGAGGTGCTCCTCGACGTGGCCGAGCGGGGTCGGTCGCTCGGGATGATCCTGGTCGGCGCGGAGCAGACGGCGAGCGAGGTGGAGCGTCGCGTCATCGCGAACTCCGCGTTCCGGGTGGTGGGCCGCCTCGACACCGCGGAGGCGCAGCGCAGCGAGTACGGGTTCATGCCGGCGGTGACCCGGGCCCGCGCGTCCATCCTCAAGCCAGGGTCGATGATCCTGCAGCAGCCCCACATCCCGATCCCCATCCAGGTTCGGTTCCCCTTCCCGTCGTGGGCGACGCGGTCCGACGAGGCCGCGGAGCCCGGCGGCGATCCGTTCGGCGCGTTCGAAGGGGACTGATGCGGCTCCTCCACACCGGAGACTGGCACGTGGGGAAGGCCATCCGGGGACGGTCGCGGCACGACGAGTTCGCCGCAGCACTCGACCAGGTGGTCGGCATCGCCCGCGACGAGGGCGTCGACGCCGTGCTCATCGCCGGAGATCTGTACGAGCACCGCGCGACGTCCCCGGAGGCCGACGCGCTCATCTTCGACGCGCTGGTCAGACTGCACGAGGCGGCCATCCCGGTGGTGGCCATACCCGGCAACCACGACTCGGCGCTGCGGCTGCAGGCCATGGCGAAGCTCCTGCGCGCGATCGACGTGCACGCCGTCCCGCGCGTGGCGCCACCCGACCAGGGATCGGTCATCGAGATCGCGTCTCGAGACGGGAAGGAGCGTGTGAGGGTCGCGTGCGTCCCGTTCGTGCCGGAGCGTCGCTTCGGCGACGCCGCCGCGTTGTTCGATGCGACGGAGACGTGGTTCCAGTCGTACGCGGAAGGGGTGGGGCGGCTGCTCGGAGCGATGTCGGGCGCGTTCCGCGACGCCCGGGTGAACGTGCTCATGGCGCACCTGTTCACCGACGGCGCGTTGCTCGGCGGCGGCGAGCGGGAGGTCCGAACGGGATTGGAGTACGCGGTGTCGCCGTCGCGCCTGCCCGGGACGGCGTCGTACGTCGCGCTCGGGCACGTCCACAAGCCGCAGCCGGTGAGGGGGGCGCCCTCCCCGGCGAGGTACGCCGGCTCGCTCCTGCAGCTCGACTTCGGCGAACGCGACCAGCAGAAGTCGGTGACGATCGTGGACGCCTCCGTGGGGAAACCGTCCGCGATGCGCGAGGTGGAGCTCACCGCGGGGCGCAGGCTCCTGGACATCCGGGGCACGCTCGAGGAGGTCGCCGGGAACGCCGACGACGTCGGCGACGCGTTCCTCCGCGTGTTCGTGAAGACGGAGGGTCCGGTGCCGGGTCTGGCCGATCGTGTCCGAGAGATCCTGCCGAACGCGGTCCACGTCGAGGCCGACTACGAGCGCGTGGAGCTGGCGCCGAACTCGGCTCCGCTGTCGAGTCTCACGCCGCTCGACCAGTTCCTCGCGTACCACCGGCACGTGCACGGAGCCGAGGCCGACGACGAGCTGGTCGAGACGTTCGACGAGGTGCTCGCCGCGGTCCGGGGGGCGGTGGAATGAGGCCGCTCCGCGTGAAGGTCAAGGGATTCACCGCCTTCCGTGACGAGCAGGAGATCGACCTCTCGGAGCTCGACGTGTTCGCGATCGCCGGTGCCACCGGATCCGGCAAGTCGTCGATCCTCGACGCGATGACGTACGCGTTGTTCGGCTACGTCGAGCGTGTCGGCAAGCAGGTGGGCCAGCTCGTGAGCCAGGGCCAGCCCCGGCTGGCGGTCGCGCTCGAATTCGCGGTCGGTTCGGACCGGTACCGGATCACGAGGTCCACCCCCGCACGCACCGGAGCCACGAAGGTGCTGTTGGAGCGAGCGGAGGGCGATGAGTGGACGCAGTTCGGCGAGGGCGCCGATCGCGTGCGAGACGTGAACGAGATCGTCCGCGGATTGATCGGCCTCGACTACAGCGCGTTCACTCGGTCGGTCCTGTTGCCGCAAGGCAAGTTCGCGGAGTTCCTGACGGGCGATCCGAAGGAGCGGCGTGACATCCTCACGGAGCTTCTCGGGCTCTCGATCTTCGAGCGGATGGCCAAGCTCGCGAACTCGCTCGCGAAGGACGAGCGAACCCGTGCGGACATGATCCGGGACCTCTTGGAGCGCGAGTACGCGGGCGTGACGGCCGAGGCCGTGAAGGTGGCGAAGCGCGGGGCGAAGGCGGCCCGTGGGGAGGAGAAGAGGCTCGCGACGGCGGGTTCGAAGGTGGTGAAGCTGCTGGAGCGGTTCGAGGCCGGCCGACGTGCGGCAGAGGAGCTCGAGGAGTGCGCCGCCCGAGCGGGCGAGCTGGCAGACCGGGCGCGGGTGGCGTCGGCTTCGCTGGCCAAGCTGTCGGGTCGCATGCGCGAGGTCGAGGAGGCGTTGTCCGCGCGCGAGGTCGAGATGAAGGAGGCGGAGGAAGCGGCGCGGCAGGCCGCCGAGGCCCGGGAAGCCGCCGAGGAGGAGTGGGGGTCGGCCGCGGATCTCGCTGCGCTCATGGTGAAGGCCCAGGGCCTCGACGAACTCGTCGAGCGGACCGTCCGGTCAAAGACAGAGCTCCGGGAGATCGAGGCGTCCATCGAAGCGTTCGAAGCCGGCGCCGCCCAGCGGGCGGCGGCCCTCGATGCGGCGAGATCCGCGGCCGCAGAGGCGGAGGTCGCGTCCGAGGCGACCCGCGATGAGCTCGAGCGGACGAAACACGCGGACGCGGCGGCCGCGTTGTCGGCAGGACTGAAGGTGGGTGATCCATGCCCGGTCTGCGGATCACCGCTGGACGAGGTCCCGCGGCGCCCAGGGGACCGCGTGCTGAAGTCGGCGGCCGCGGCAGCGGCCGCCGTCGAGAAGGCCACGCGGCGGGCGGCCGACGCCGTTCAGAAGGCGCAGCGTGATCTGGACGGGGCGACGCGTGACCTC
>JBKOXF010000068.1:0-7897 GCA_046724795.1 Actinomycetota bacterium
ACACAAGATCTGCAAGCCACACAGCCACCACCCAAGGCACAAGCCGCCATCCCACCCTGGCGAGGTCCTGTCTGTCAGCGAGACCTGCGACAAGCATGGCGCCGAGGGCTAGCGCGACGACCACGATGGCCAGGGTCCTGAATTTCGGCGGGTCCCCCGGGCGCATGCTGGAGTCTCGGGGAAGCTTCCGGGACAAGATTGAGGCGGAAGCTGTCATGTTCTGCTCTGACGCCCGGCATCATCCCGACTGTGGATAACTCGGGTCAAGCCCCAATCGCGTTTGTGGGGGGATGATTTCTCACCCCCCGTTCTGACTAGTCAATCGCCACCGACCCGCGGTCAGCGCGGCCCGCGGGCGTCCGGCAGAATAGGCGCCACATGGACACCGAAGAGCGGGCGGCCTTCACCTCGGCCTCCGAGGCCTGGATGCTCCGGGGCGGAGGCATCGACATCATCACCCAGCAGCGGGACGGGGAGCTGGCCACCGAGGAGATGACCCTCAACATCGGCCCCCAGCACCCCTCCACGCACGGGGTCCTCAGGCTCATCCTCGAGTTGGACGGCGAGGAGATCATCCGGGCAGAGCCGGTCATCGGCTACATGCACCGCGGGGCCGAGAAGCTGGCCGAGGTCCGCGATCCTCGCCAGGTCCTGTCCTCATGAACCGCCACGACTGGCTCTCCGCCTTCAACAACGAGCTCGGCTGGACCATCGCCGTCGAGCGCCTGGCCGGCATCGAGGTCCCGGAGAGAGCCCAGTGGATCCGCACGATGATGGCCGAGTGGAACCGCCTGTTGAACCACCTGATGTTCTGCGGTTCCTATCCCCTCGAGCTCGGCGCGATGACGCCGATGTTCTACGCCTTCCGCGAACGCGAGATGATCCAGGGCCTCATGGAGAGCGCCACCGGCGCTCGCATGCACCACTCGTTCGCCCGGGTCGGCGGCCTCAAGGACGACCTCCCGCGCGGGTTCCTGAAGCAGAGCGTCGAGGTCCTGAAATGGACACGCGCCAAGCTCCGCGACTTCGAGAACCTCATCATGGGCAACGAGATCATCTTCGCCCGAACAAAGGGCATCGGGATCCTGCCGCCGGATGTTGCCGTCGGGTTCGGCACGTCGGGCCCTGTGCTGCACGCAAGCGGGGTGCCGATGGATCCGCGCAAGGACGAGCCGTACGAGAAGTACGGCGAAGTCGAGTTCGACGTCCCGGTCGGAGAGAAGGGCGACTGCTACGACCGGCTTTGGGTGCTCGTCCAACGGATGTGGGAGTCATGCAAGATCATCGATCAGTGCTTGGACAAGCTCCCCGCGGGCCAGTACCGCGCGTCCGGCGTCCCCAAGACCATCAAGATGGATGGCGAGGTGTACGTCCGCACCGAGAACCCACTCGGGTTGATGGGCTATTACCTCGTCGGTGACGGCACGAAGTTCCCGTACCGGCTGAAGATGCGGACGGCATCGTTCTCGAACGTGTCCGTCCTGCCCGCGATGCTGCCGGGAACGCTGCTCTCCGATCTCATCGCCATCCTCGGCTCGATCTTCTTCGTCGTCGGCGACATCGACAAGTAGCGGTTACTCGCCCTTCTCAGCGAGCACGGACCACTCCGGCCACGGGCAACCTGGCGTTGCGAGCAAGAGCCACTGGAGCCCGCCGAGCCCCGACGGATCCAGCAGCAACGACGCACGGTGCCGTCCTTCGAACGCCCGGACTGCTTCGCGGCCATCTCGCCGATCGAGGAACTCCCCTTGCATCTTGCGCTGGTCCTCGAACCAATCGGTGATCCCGAGCGCGACGAGTGCGGAGCGCTGTGAGAACGGTCCCAGTCGCCGCATCCCCAGCTCCTCCGCCTGCCGCGCGAATTGGGCGAGGTCGACGCCTGCCGTGATGTCCGCCGTTCCGGGATCGGACAGAACATCCGCGATCACGTGATGCCGGCGGTAGCCGTGGACCTGCGCAGACCCGGTGCCTCCGTAGTCGATCAACAAGACGTATCCATGCGCCATGATCCTGGCCAAACGCTCGATGATACGAACAGCTTCGAACGACACGGCTGCGTCTTCGCCTTGAGAGATCTCGGGAACCATCCCGGACAACTCCGCTGGCCACGAGCGCTCGAGCGCCACGAACCCGTCTCCCTCGAGCCCAACGAACACCTGTCGCAGTCCGTCATCCCTGCGGCGAACCCACTCGAATGGGAGGTTGTCGAAGAGCTCGTTGGCGAAAACGACGGCAGTCTCCTCCGGATCGATGACGTCGAGGCTCGCCGCAACCTCGATGGGGAGCTCCCCGAGCCGGCGCCGAGCTCCCGAGCTCCGTTCCACCGCCAGGTACTCGACCGGTACCGCCTCCAGCTCCATGAGGAGCCGCCGAGCGAGCGTTCCGTCGCCCGCTCCGAGCTCGACGATCCGGAGGGGGACGGGCCGTGCCAGACCCTCCCACATCGAGTGAAGCGCTTTCGCCAACATCGTCGCGAAGACCCAATGCACATGGGGGCTCGTGACGAAGTGGCCGCCCTCGCCGACGGGTGGCTGCTCGTAGAAGCCCCCCGGGCCGTACAGGGCACGTTCCATGTACTCCGAGAACGAGATCGGCCCGTGATCCTCGATCGCAGCTCGGATGGCGGCCCTAGCCTGCTCGCTCACGCCAGCGAGGGTAGGGGACAATCCACCTTCATGGCGGACAGTGAACCGAGACCGGCAGCAACGGTGGTCGTAGTGCGCCCGGGCACGGGGGGCGTGGAAGTGCTCATGCTTCGCCGCGGCCCGAAGAGCAGGTTCGGCGCGGGCTTCGCGGTGTTCCCCGGCGGATCGATCGATCCCACCGACGACGAGCTCGCGGCGCGGTGGTTCGAGACGCCGGAGGAGCGCGCGCGGGCCTGCGGCGTGCGCGAGCTGATCGAGGAGGCCGGCTTGGCACTGACCGCGAATGGTGTCGTGGCGGCTGCCACGGAGCACGAGGGGATCGTGTCGGTTGACGACGCACCGCCAGAGTTGAAGCACCTGCCGGAGATCGCGCGATGGGTCACGCCGAACGTCTTGGCGAAGCGGTTCGATGCCCGATTCTTCGGCGTCGGAGCGCCCAGGGGGCTCGATCCCCGGCCAGACGGCCTCGAGATCGATCGGGCGTGGTGGGCGCCGCCCACCGGCGTGCTCGAGGAGTACACGCTCTGGGAATCGTTGATGTGGCCGACGTACAACACCTTGATGGTGCTCGCGGAATGCCGGTCGGTCGACGACGTGTTGTCCCTCCGGATGGAACAGGTTCCCCCACCTGGGATGGCGGCTCGATGATCCGCGTGTTCCGCGTGCTCGCTCCGAACCCTGGTCCGTTCACGCTCGAAGGGACGAACACCTGGGTCGTCGGTTGGGGCCCGTCGGCGGTGATCGATCCGGGCCCCCAGGACGAGGGGCACGTCCGCGCCGTGGCCCGGGCTGCCGGCAGGGTCGAGGCCATCCTGATCACGCACGGTCACCCCGACCACGCGCCAGGGGCGGCGCTGCTCGCCGAACTCACCGGCGCGAAGGTGCTGGCCGCGCAGCCCCAACCGGGCCAGGACCGGCTCAGCGATGGCCAGGTCGTCGAAGTGGGCGGAGCCAAGCTGCGCGTGGTGGCGACGCCCGGCCACGCCACCGACCACGTGGCCTTCGTCGAGGAGACGGAGGGCGCGCTCTTCACCGGCGACGCAGTCCTGGGTCGGGGCACCACCGTCGTCAACCCGCCGGACGGCGATCTCTTCGCGTACCTGCGCTCGCTGCATCGGATGCAGCAGCTCCATCCCAGGACCATCTATCCGGGGCACGGGCCGACCGTCTTCGACGGGAAGGGGAAGCTCGAGGAATACGTGGCGCATCGCGCCATGCGCGAGCAGCAGGTTCTCGACGCGATCGCCGGGGGACAACGGACCATCGCGGAGATGGTCCCTGTGATCTACGCGGAGTACCCCCCCGAGCTCCATGAGCTGGCGGGCCGCCAGGTGCTCGCCCAACTGCTGAAGCTCGAGCGCGAGGGACGTGTCACTCACGTGGGGCCGCCGGAAACGGCCAAGTACCAGCTCGTCGAGCTCCGAGACTGCGAACGGTGCGGCCGTCCCGCGCTGCCGAGATCGAGGTACTGCGGCCGGTGCAGCCTCGTGGTCCTCCAGGAGGAACCCCAGGCGTAACCGAAGATGTCACTACCTCACGCTAGGGTCGCTGCGTGGGTGGCGACGGGGGATCCGTGAGCTCCGTCGGTGCGCGACGGCGTCTCCAGCGTCTGGGCCGAGCGCCGCCCTTCTCGTCGCTCTCCCGCGACATCGTGAGGAAGATCGCATCGTCGTCGGCCGATCGGCTCTTCCGAAGAGGGGACGTTCTCTTCAGCGAGGGCGACGAAGCCGCGGCAGCCTACGTCATCGACGTGGGCCTGGTCAGGGTGTCGGCCTCGACGCTCGAGGGTCGATCGGTGGTCTTCCGCTTCGCCGGGCCGGGCGACTGTCTCGGGCTCTCCTCGTTACTGGATGGCGGTCCGAGGTCGGCCGAAGCTCGCGGCCTGACGGACGGACGAGTCGTCGCGCTGCCATACGCGGCGCTCCGCACCCACATGGATCGGAGCCCGTCCGTGTCCGCTGCCTGCGCCCGGCACGTCGCGACCAGACTCCGTGGGGAGCGCCACCGGCTGGCCACCTTGGCGATGGCCGACGTCCCCGGGCGCGTTGCGGCCATGCTCCTCCAGCTCCGGGACTCACACGGAGTGCCGGTCCCGGACGGGACACTCATCGACGTGCCCCTTCGGCACGAGGATCTGGCCGGTCTCGTGGGAACCACACGCGAGACCGTGACCCGAACGCTCGCGGTCCTCACCGAGCGAGGGTTCCTCCGGCGGGTTGGGGAGCGCTATCTGGTGCTCGGAGCGACCCGCGTGGCCCGGGAGCCGGGCGCTTGATACGCTCCCCGCCTCCGTGACGCGGGCTCGCTGCCGAGCGTCCGGACCCACACATCATGTTCCGGAACATCCTCGCCGGCACCGATGGGTCCGACACCGCCACGCTGGCGGTGCACCACGCCGTGGATCTCGCCGAGCGGTTGGGCGCCGAGGTGACCGTCCTCACGGTGCATCGGGTCGAGGGTTCGAATGAGGATGGGGCGACCGCTCCGCCGGACGCCGTGATCGCCGGCGCGCTCCTGCGCGACGTGGAATCGGCCTTCGGGACGCGGGTTCGTCTTCGAACGCGGGCCGCCGAGGGAAATCCCTCGGAGATCCTGCTCGAAGTGGCGGAGAGCGGCCGACACGATCTCGTCGTGGTGGGCAATCGAGGCATTTCGGGTGAGGCTCTGCTCCAGCCTTCCTCGGTCCCGGGGCGTGTGTCCAGGCGCGCCCCCGCCGCGGTCCTCGTCGTCGACACGGTGGCCCGCCGAGCCCCCGGATACCGAAGAATCCTGGTGGCCACGAACGGATCGGCCACGGCCGTGAAGGCGGAGGACACGGCCGTCGAGCTCGCTCGAACGCTCGACGCCGAGCTCGAGCTCGCCGCCGCAGGGTCCTCCGAGCGCGAGGCGGAGCGCTTCGCCGAGGAAGCCAAGGGCCGCCGGCCCCTGTTCAGCACGCACGCCCTCCGGGGGGAGCCTTCCGAGGCACTCAGCAAACTGGCAGAATCAGGCCGGTACGATCTCCTGGTTCTGGGGAACAAAGGCATGACCGGGCTCCGAAGGTCATTGAGGAGCGTGCCCGCGCGGGTGTTGCGGCGGGCCCCCACCAACGTCCTGATCGTGCACACGACCGGGTAGCGCGTCCATTCGCCCGAGGAGGAGAACGCGAGATGGCGAGACGAGATGCCGACCTGCTGGCCAAGGTGCCGCTGTTCGCGGGGCTCCCCAAGCGCCACCTCCGCGCCGTGGCCGGCATCGCCACCGAGCAGGACTTTCCGGAGAACGCGACGATCGCCAAGGAAGGAACGGGGGGCGACGACTTCTACGTCATCGTCGAGGGGGAAGCGAATGTTTTCCGGGGAGGAAAGCGGGTTTCACGGATGCTCCCCGGTGACTTCTTCGGCGAGATCGCACTCCTCGACGAGGGGCCGCGCACGGCAACGGTCATCGCCGAGACACCCTTGTCCGCGATCACGATCAACCGCAAGCCGTTCACGGCACTCTTGGCACGGGAGCCGACAATCGTGCTGAAGATGCTGGAGGCGCTCGCGACTCGCCTCCGCAACCAGGAGCGGTCTCTCACAGGATGAACAGATGGAGGTAGCGCGAGAGCACGACCCGCGACCGGACGACCGCGCCGCGATCCGCGTCGGCCCGGACGGGACGGAGACCTTCGAGCCCCCCGACGCTGTCCTGTACGCGGTGCTCGACGACATCAGGAACACACTCGGCGTGGCGTGGCTCGACCCCATCTTCCGGACCATCGCGACCGACTCCCTTTTCGTGATCGCGGCGTGGGCCGCGACCCGCCCCAACATCACGAAGAGTTTCTCGGAGAGCGCAGCTCAACTGCGAAGGACGGCCACCGATCACGTTCAGCGGACCCTCGATCCTCCCGATCATCTCCCCATCGTCGAGGAGCGACTGCGGCCCGAAGACGCCGACCGGTTGATCCGAACAGTGCGCGCGCTCCATCAGGGACTGCCAAAGGTGTACCTCGTCGTGCAGTCATGGGCCCGGCTGGCCAGGCGCCAGCGGATCCCGGGGACGGGCCGAGAGGAAGTACCGGCCAGGCGCGGCATCCCGCCGTGGCAGGATGGGGTCCTGGTCCCGGGATCGGCCGCCCCGAATACGAGGGAGCTGCTCGAGGAGACGGCGAAACGGCTCGAGGTGCCGCTGATCCCGTCGTCGCTCTTCGCATTGGCCCCCGCCCCGGCGTATCTGGCCGAGGCCTGCGCGGACATCCTCGCTCGGGCCTCGACGCCCGCCTGGTCCTCCGGAGTGATCTCCCTTCGCAAGTGCGTCACCACTGGGATCGAATGCTTCCCCCATCCCATGGAGCTGCAGTGGGACGCGCTTGCCGCCCGAGGGCTGACGGAAGAACGTCGCGAGTTCCTCGTCGAGGAGTTGCGAGACGCGGCCGCCGTCATGCCGGTGGCGGTTCTGTGTGCCTCATTCCTGTGCGCGGCACTCGGCGGGCCCGACACGACCACGGACTTCTGAAACGAAGCATGCGAGCCGAATTCCTTCGGGCCGAGGAGGGATCCACCGACGTGATCGCCACCGCCTGGTGGGATGGGAGATCCGCAAGGGTCGATGCGGGAGACTCGACGACGCGGACTGCGCTCGAGCGGATCTTCCGACTCACGCCCGTGGTCGTCGACGACGCATCGTACCGGCCGCTCTACGCGCGAGGCGAGGCGGTCGTTCAGCCCGGGAACGCCGACTGGTTCCGAGCTGCGGCCTACACGCGCGCTCAAGCGGAGGGTCTGAAGGCGAGGGTGGTTCCCGAAGTGGTCGGGCAGGGCGGCTGGGACCCCGCCGCCGCATACCGCACCTTCCGCGAGGATGTGGCCCGCCTTCTCGAGCGCGGTGACCATCCGAGCGAGGTGGGCCAGCCCGGTGAGCAAGCTCCCGAAGAGCGGGCGAAGACCGGCGACCAACCTCGCGGGTCCGAAGCGCCCCCCACGGTGCAGTAACCGCCAAGCTATTCCCTGGACGCGACGTACTTCTGGCCCGCCTCGCAGAACGACAGGAAGTCGCAGCTCCGGCAGTGCTCGCCGCTGGTCGGGTCGAATCGCTCCCCCACGATCCCCCGGAGCGTCTCCAGGACGCGCGCTCGCGTGGCTTCGACGTCGCCGGCAGGACGTGAGGCCTCCTCGCGAGTGTTGAGGTACAGGTACGTGAGCGTGAGGTCGGCCGGGGGCTTCCGCCACACGTCAACACAGGCGAGCGCGTAGATGTCGAGCTGCAGCCAGGTCAGCGGGTCGTCG
>JBKOXF010000061.1:0-20135 GCA_046724795.1 Actinomycetota bacterium
GTGGCTGAGGCTCGGCATGAAGCTGGGCTCGCGCCACCGCCGAGCCTAGATCCAGACCACGTCGTCGCCTTCCCGCGGCCGAGGCAGTCGAGCGCCCGCGCCGTGGATAGCTCCTCGAGGTTCGCCAACATCACCGTGACCGCCGAATCCAGCACGTTGGTGGTCTCGTACCGCATGTCTTCGGGAGCCCTTCAGCTCGAGGTCTCCGGGCGGGAACCAATTCGGGAATCGATCGTTGACGGCAGCCACGAACGAGTGCGCGAACGCTGTCGGTTCGTCACGGGGAGAAGGGTGCGGGAGACGGGTCATGGGCTGATTGAGCCTAGCTCGCGGCGGCGGTTGTTTCCGCGAAAAGGAACACCGATCGATCCAGCGCGGGCGGGCTTATTCCTCCGCCGTGCCCGCTCCGGCTTCGATGGTCTGCTGCACCTCGAGCGCCCGGGCCCGGTCCACCCCAGCCAGGGACGCCGCGGCCTCGGCTTCCTCTGAAAGCCCGCGGGACTGGTCGAGCTTCCGGGCGATGTCCTCGTCCTGCGACATCAGGTCCTCCGGATCGAGCTGTGAGAACTCGATCACACCCATGTCCACGTAGGCCTTCTGGACCTTGTCCCCCCACAGCCCGATGTCCTTCACCGTCGGTACGATCCGAGAGAACAGCATCTTCTGGAAGATCTTCATCATCTCGGAGTTCTCGACGAACTCCTTGCATCGTTCCACGTCGTAGTCGAGGTTCACCCACACCTCGTCCCCGCGGATGCGGTCGCGCATCAGGTAGCTGGCCTCCACCACGAACTCCTCGCGCTCCTCGCGCTCGGCTTGCGTGAGCTCCGGGTAGTAGTCGCGGAGCGCGAGCCGTCCGAACGCGACGTGACGGGCCTCGTCCTGCATCACATAGGTGTTGATGGCTTTTGCCATCGGTTCGTTCGAGTAGTCGCGGATCAGCGCGAACGCCGCGAGCGCCAGCCCCTCGATGATCACCTGCATGCCCAGGTAGGTCATGTCCCAGCGCTCGTCACCGATGACCTGGTCGAGCAGGGTCTGCAAGCTCTTGTTGATGGGGTACGCCAGCTCGATCTTCTCGCGCAGGTACTTGGAGTACATCTCCACGTGCCGCGCTTCGTCCATGACCTGGGTTGCCGCGTAGAACTTCGAGTCGATGTCCGGAACGGTCTGGACGATCTTCGACGCGCAGATCAGCGCGCCCTGCTCACCGTGGAGGAACTGGGAGTTCAGCCACGAGACCATGTGGTGGCGGAGCTCACGGCGACCCTTGTCGTCCAGGGCCTCCCACATGTCCGAGCCGTAGATCGCGATCTGCTCGTCCGGTGAGTTCTCCGGCGAGCCCGGATCCACGTCGATGGACCAGTCCAGCCGGGTCTGGGCATTCCACTGCTTGTCCTTGCCCTTCTCGTACAGGTTGAGAAGGCGGTCGCGGCCCTCGTCGTACTCCCAGTTGAAGATCGTGGTGGAACCGGAGGAGACCTCCCACTGGGTCTGCTCGACGGGCAGGGCATAGAAGCGCGTGCTCATGCCGGAACTTTACGCTCCGGTAGGTACGGGATGGAAGTCGGGAGACCCCTCGTTCTCGGCGCCTGGGCGATGATGGCGGTCTCACCGATCGAAGGGGGTCGCCGTGGAGTACAGGACGCTCGGCCGCACCGGGGTGAAGGTCAGCACGCACTGCCTGGGCGCGATGATGTTCGGGATCTGGGGCAACACGGACGAGGACGAGTGCATCCGGATGGTGCATCGCTCCCTCGACGCCGGGATCAACTTCGTGGACACCGCCGACGTCTACAGCGCGGGCGCCTCCGAGGAGATCGTCGGGAAGGCCTTGAAGGGAAAGCGCGACGAGGTGGTCTTGGCCACGAAGGTCCACGGCGAGATGGGTGCCGGCGTGAACGAGCGAGGGAACACACGTCTGTGGATCACCCGGGAGGTCGAGAGCTCGCTGCGACGGCTGCAGACCGACCACATCGACCTGTACCAGATCCACCGTCCGGATTTCGACACCGACATCGAGGAGACGCTCGGCGCGCTGACCGATCTCGTGCATCAGGGCAAAGTGCGGTACCTCGGATCGTCGACCTTCCCGGCGTTCCACGTCGTGGAGTCGCAGTGGGCGGCGGAGAGACGCGACTACGAGCGGTTCGTCTGCGAACAACCCCCGTACTCCATCTTCGTCCGGACCGTCGAGCGGGAGCTGCTGCCGGTGGCTCAGCGGTACGGGATGGGTGTGATCGTGTGGAGCCCGCTGGCCGGTGGATGGCTGGCCGGCCGGTACCGTCGGGGGCAGTCCGCGCCGGAGGGATCCCGAGGAGCGCGGTGGAAAGGCGTCCGTCCGGTGTTCGACCGATACGACGTCGAGAACCCGGCGAACGAGCGCAAGTTCGATCTGGTGGAGGATCTCGAGCGCATCGCCGACAAGGTCGGCGTGTCGCTGCTCCACATGTCGCTGGCGTGGACGTTGGCTCATCCCGCGGTGACCTCGACGATCATCGGTCCGCGCACCATGGAGCAGCTCGAGGACACCCTGGCGGGGGCGGACGTTCGGTTGGACGACGGTGCGCTCGACGCCATCGACGACGTGGTGCCGCCCGGCTCGGTGGTCGCCCAAGCGGACCTCGGGTGGACGCCGCCGTGGATGGAGCCGGCGGCGCGGCGGCGAAACGGCGGGTAAGCCGTCCGCCGCAGCTCACGGAGGCCGGTTCGCGCGACGGCCTATCTGGCCGTCGCGCAGACCGTCCCCGACGCCGGGCCTTCTCCGACCCCGTTCACCGCGGTGACGAAGTAGCAGTACTGCACCCGGCGCGACACCGTCAGGTCCGTGTAGCTGAACGTCGTGGGTCCGACCAACGCGAGGAGCCCGAAGTCCACGCGATAGATCCGGTATCTGACGATGGACGACCCGCCGTTGCTGGTCGGCGCGCTCCATGACACGGTGATCTTGGCCTTCGCGGCGGAGGCTTTCACGTTCGTGGGGGCGCCGGGGACCGTCGCGCCGACCGGGGTCGCCGACGCTTCGTTGGACGCCGGTCCTTCGCCGAGCGCGTTCACCGCCGTGACGACGTAGAAGTACTTCTGCCCGTTCGTCAGGCCCGTGTCGTTGAACGATGTCCCGCTCACGCCCGGCTGGAGCAGGGCCTCGCCGCTCGAGGTGGTCCCGCGGTACAGGTTGTAGGTGACGGACGAGCCTCCGTCCGATGCCGGGGGACTCCACGCAAGGGCCACGGACGCGTTTCCGGCGGTGGCCGTGAGGTTCATGGGAGCGGTCGGAACCGTGGGCGTGGCCGTTCCCGGCACGGCCTTCCAGTTCCACGTCCGCCAGTCCATCCCGTTGGGATCTGTGCTGGCGACGTTCCACTCCCCGGACAACCAGACCGAGCCGGCGGCCCCGGAGGGGTCGGCCGCGGGGTCGGCCGACGCACCTGAGTAGTCACCCCACCTGCACGGAGGTCCGTAGGGGGAGTAGCAACTGAAATCGTCGTTGATCCCCGGCGACTGCTTCACCATGACGAAGCCCGACTGCGGGCTCGAGCCGACCTTCGAGATCATCTGGATCGCCGGGTAGTCCGTGGGCGATGAGGTGCTGAAGCCCATGACCATGTCCGCGCCGAACGCCGTGCTCGCTCCGCTCACCGCACGGTCGGGCGCGATGGCCCCGTTCCAAACGTCGAGCGTGGCGCTCGTGGCGACGCCGTGCTGCAGAAGCGTCGGGCCCGTGGGATCGATCTCGTACCACCGCTCCTCGGCTCCGGCGCCTCCGAACACCGAGTGGGCCGTCCAGACCGCGTTGACGCCGCCGTGGCCCGGATCGACCCCGCTCACGGTGTGTTCCAGCCTGCCGTCGAGCGTGTCGATGGGCGGCCCGCCCGGTTGCGGGGCCTGTGCGGGGACGTCGAAGGCGCTCACGGGCAGCGTCCTGGCTGCTCCGAGCACCGCGGTGCCCGTGCCGCTCTTCGTGATGGGGAACAGGCTGAGGTAGTGGCCCGTCGACACGCTGGCGTCTGGCGTGGCCGTGACCCAGCCCGTGCCGTTGGGGTCGGTCTGCACGGCGGGGACGGGCGTGGTGGCGGACGATCCGTCCGCGTTCGTGAGTGATGTGAACGAACCCAGCT
This sequence comes from Actinomycetota bacterium, assembly GCA_046724795.1. Classification (GTDB taxonomy): domain Bacteria; phylum Actinomycetota; class UBA4738; order UBA4738; family JACQTL01; genus JBKOXF01. The sequence goes on from JBKOXF010000061.1 coordinate 4,119, forward strand.
TGAATGTGCTCGGATCGGGACAGGTGGAGAGCGGACCGGCCGGAGGCTTGGCGATCCAGTCCACGTCGGACCCGTTGTAGAGAGCCTGCAGGAAGAACTCGTTGGATCCGATCAGCAGGAAGTCCTTGCTGAACCCCAGCTTCGGATAGTCCGGAAGGATGAACGACCCGTAGCCGAAGTTCGCCACGTACTTGCAGAAGTCCGCGGCGCTCTGGGGGTTGGCCGTCCTGCTCCAGCCCACGCCGAACTCGTTCGTGTTGAAGTCCAGGATCAGGTAGTAGAAGAGCCCCGTCGAGGGATCCCATGCGACCTGCGGGTCGGACAGCTCGTCCTGCGGGAGGTTCGTGAGGTCCTGCATCGTCCCCTGCGAGATGAGCGTGCCATCGCGTCCGTAGATCCCGAACCGCAAGTTGATCAGCTCGATGTAGCTGTTCGGACCGACCGCGCCGGTGGGGTCGGGCGGGGCCAGGTCGGATTCGAACTGTCCCTCCCAGCTCGGGCCGGCCGCAGGATCGGTGGGTACCGTCGGCTCGGGAGAGACGGGGGAGTGGTCGTTCGCTCGCTCCTGTGCGATGGCCTTCGCGTGCGCGTATGCCTGTGGATGGATCGAGAGGAAACCAGGCCGGCGCGCGTGACCCGCCGGACCCGGCTCCCCTCCCAGCGTCGCGAACGTGAGTCCCATCCCGGAACTCGGCCGCGCCGCGGTCGCCGGAGGAGCGACCAGCCCCACGGCGACGATGGTCGACACCACAAGTAGGGCCACTCGCTTGCTCATTGGGCGCTCCCTCCGCGACGGCGTTCAGCCGAACCAAGGGAAGCATCGCGGGGGCCGCGAGTCCATCCGCAAAAGGTCCTAATCGGTCATCGCATGACGCGGCGAAAGCGTTCTCGTCTTTCTTCCGGACAAATGGGGCAGGGACCGGCTTTTTGTCGTACCCATGGTTCATCATGCGAACATATGTTCGATACGAGATGCGTCGAGGCCCTCGAATCGGCGATCGGGGAGCTTGCCGCATGTGACCCGAAGCGCTGGCCCGACGAGGAACTGGAACGTGGCATCGTGGCGCTGCAACGCGCGATCGATCGCCTGTCCGTGGAGCGCCTGCGGCTGATCGCTGAGGTCAACCGGCGCAAGGCGTTCACCCGAGACGGCTACGTCTCGGCCAGCGCGTGGCTCGCGGACCGTAACCGGACGACGTTCGGGACGGCGAGACGCGACGTTGCGATGGCGGCCGCCCTAGAGGAGATGCCCCGGACCCGAAAGGCCCTCGAACGGGGCGAGGTGTCGGCTGCGGCCGCCGAGATGTTGGTGAAGGCGCGCGAAGCAGCAGAGGCAGCGTTCGAGACCCAGGAGTCAGCGTTGGTGTCGGAGGCCCGGAAGCTCCCCGTCGGCGCGCTTCGAACCAGGCTCTCGGAGTGGGTCCAGAAGATGGACCCGGACGACGTGGAGGCCCGGGCCGAGGTTCGCTACATCCGTCGCCGGCTCGACGTGTTCCCGGCCGCCGACGGCATGGTCCGGGTCAACGGCGACCTCGATCCGGAGTCCGGGTCGCCGGTGATCGCCGCGCTCGGTGCGATCGTGGATCGCGAGCTCCGGAACGGGTCAGATCAACGAACGCCCGGGCAACGCCGTGCCGACGCGTTGGCCGAGATCTGCAGCGCGTGGCGGGGCTCGAAGGGCGGCGACGAGGATCCGCGCGATCGCCCCGAGCTCACAGTGATCGTCGATCTGCAAGCGCTCCGCGGTTCCTCGGAGGGGCGCTGCGAGCTTCCTGAGGTCGGGTCCATCACGCCGGAGACGGCTCGGCGCATGGCGTGCGATGCCTCGGTGGCCCGGGTCATCACCAGCGGCTCGTCCGAGCCGCTGGATGTCGGCCGGCGCACCGCGGTCGTCCCGGCGAGCCTGCGGCGGGCCATCGCGATTCGCGACGGAGGGTGCCGCTTTCCGGCATGCGATCGACCGGCCGGGTGGTGCGACGCCCATCACGTGGTGCACTGGGCCGACGGAGGCGAGACCAACCTCTCGAACCTCGTCCTGCTGTGCAGGCCCCACCATCGGATGGCGCACCAGGGGTTCTCCATCGAGACGACGATGTTAGGGCATCGGTTTCGGCGGCCCGACGGCACGATCATCGAAGACCGATCCCGGACAGTGGAGAGAAAGACTGCCAAGTCGGGCCGGGCTGGTTGACGCTGCCTGGTCCCTCCTTCAGACTCCCGCCCAATATGGTCGCCCGGCCAAGGGTCGTAAACGAGTCCACGGACAAGGCGCCGGCCGGATAGGCGCGGGTGGCTCCACGCTACCTGCGCCCAGACCCCCGGCCCGGGGGTCTTTTTCATAGGAGTGAGATGCAGCGGCCGGGTTGGACTGCGGGGAGCAGGGGGGAGCTCGGGATGAGGATTGAGAGGCCGAGGAGATGAACGAGCGGACCCCTCGATGGATGCGAGAACGGGACGCGTGCGGGATCGGCTTCGTCGCGAACGTCGAGGGCAGGCCGAGCCGAGACATCGTTGAGACCGCGATCCGGTCGCTGTGCCGCGTGACCCATCGGGGAGCCGTGGCGGCGGACGCCCGGACCGGCGACGGGGCTGGACTGCTCCTGCCCATCCCGGATCGGTTCTTCACCCGCGAGGCCAACGACCTCGGCGTGAACGGCAGTCACGAGGGCCGTCTGGGGATCGTGGTGGTCTTCGACTTCGAGCACGCATCTCCGCACGAGATCCGTCGCATCGTCGGCACCGCGTGCCGGATGGAGGGGATCGACGTCCTCGGGTGGCGCGACGTCCCTGTCTATCCCCAGGCGCTCGGGGACCGGGCCCGCCGCCTCATGCCACGCATCATGCACGGGTTCCTGGCCCGGCACGACGACATGCCGAAGCCCGAAGCCGAGCACCGCGCGTTCCGCGCCAGGAAGCGCGCCGAGCGGACCATCAGATCCGAGGGCAGGCGGCTGTACTTCCCATCGTTCAGCTTCATGACCATCAACTACAAGGCTCTGGTCGCCGCGGACCAGCTCGGTGAGTTCTACCCGGACCTCTCGCACCCGGAGTTCGAGGCGCCGTTCGCCGTGTTCCACCAGCGCTATTCGACCAACACCGAACCCACCTGGGAGCGGGCCCAGCCCTTTCGGATGCTGTGCCACAACGGCGAGATCAACACCATCGCGGGCAATGTGAACCGCATGCGGAGCCGCGAGGGACGCCTCGGCAAGCGCTCGCTTCTCGACGAGGACGTCCTGCGGCCCATCATCGACGACGCCGGGAGCGACTCCGCGATGCTCGACAACGCCGTCGAGCTCATGGTCGGAGAGGGCGAGGAGCCGGGGCCAGGACGGGACATCCGCCACGCCCTCTCCATGCTCGTTCCCGCGGCGTGGGAGGGCGATCTGCGGCTCACCGAAGAAGTTCGCGACTACTACCGGTGGCACGCCTCCCTGATGGAGCCGTGGGACGGGCCGGCCGGCCTTATCTTCACGGACGGCATCCGCGTCGGCGCCGCCCTCGACCGCAACGGCCTCCGTCCACTCCGCTATGTGGTCTGCGAGGATGGCACGGTCGCCTGCGCCTCCGAAGCGGGCGCCGTGTACACACGTGGTCGAGGTGTCACCCGGCGCGGCAAGCTCGGTCCGGGTCAGATGATCTGCGTCGATCCCGAGAACGGCGGCCTCGAGCTCGATCCAGTTCGCCGGATCGCCCGCGAGCGTCCGTACGGTGCCTGGCTGGCCGAAGAGCGCCTGACCCAGACCCTCGGCGAGCCCAAGGCCGAGGACGTCGACGAGCTCCTCGAGCGGCAGATCCTGCACGGCTACACACGCGAGGAGCTCACGCTGGTGATGCGTCCGTCCGCGGTGAACGGAAAGGAGCCGACGTTCTCCATGGGCGACGACACGCCGCTCCCGCCGTTCAGCGAGCACCGTCGCCCGTTGTTCTCCTTCTTCAAGCAGCGGTTCGCTCAGGTCACGAACCCTGCCATCGATCACCTCCGCGAACGGTTCGTGATGTCGCTGCGCACGTTGCTGGGCCCTCGCGACCCGCTTCTGTGGGAACGTCCCGAAGGCGCCGCTCTCCTCGAGTACGACTCGTTCTTCCTGTTCCGGCCGCCCGGTGGGGTCGTGCTCGACGCCACGTGGCCGGTCGAGGACGGCCCGGGTGGACTTCGAAGGGCGGTGGAGCATCTCGCCGAGGTTGCTGTGAACGCGGCGCAGCACGGCAGCGGCATCCTCGTGATCTCCGACGAGAACGCCGGCCAGGAGCTCGCGCCGATCCCGTCGCTGATGGCGGTGGGCGCCGCGAACACCGCGCTGCTGAGGGCCGGGCACCGGACGCGCACGTCGATCGTGGTGCAGACCGACGAGGCCCGGGAGTCCCACCACTTCGCCTGTTTGCTCGGGTACGGCGCCGAGGCGATCTATCCGCGGCTCGCTCTGGCCACGATCGGAGAACTGGCTGCGGGGGGTCGCGCCCGCGACGCAAACCCTGCCGATGCGCTGATCGCTTACAAATCGGCCATCGAGGAGGGTGTCCTGAAGGTGCTCTCGAAGATGGGCATCTCCTGCGTGGACTCCTACCGCGGTGCCCAGATCTTCGACGCCATCGGCATCGCGCAAGAGGTTATCGACGTCTCGTTCGAGGACACGCCCTCGCCCATCGGCGGCCTGGGGTTCGACGACATCGCCGCTGACGTCCTCGCGCGCCACGGTGATGCGTACGACGCCGCGGAACCGCAGCCGAAGCTCGCGAACCCGGGCTACGTGAAGTTCCACAAGGGCGGCGAGTACCACGCCACGAACCCGTTCGCGGTCCGCGCGCTCCACGAGTTGGTCGATCCGGGCCTCCAGCACCTGAAGTCCACCGCCGCGGCGGATGAAGGCGAGCTCGAGGAGGCGGAGGCCGTCACTGCCAGCGATACGCAGCAGCAGGCCGCGCACCTGTTGCACGAAGCGATCACCGGTGATCCCGACTATGACCGGTACCTACGGTTCGCGCAGCTCGTGAACTCACGGCTGCCGACCGAGCCTCGCGATCTGTTGGACATGCTCCCCGTGGGTCCGCCGGTGCCGGTGGAGGACGTCGAGCCGGCCAGCGAGATCGTGAAGCGGTTCTCGACCGGCGCCATCTCGCACGGCGCGATCGGCGCGGAGGCGCACGAGACGCTCGCGATCGCGTTCAACCGGCTCGGGGGAAAAGCCAACACCGGCGAGGGCGGGGAGGATCCGGATCGGTATCGGGGCGAGAGGAACTGTCGGATCAAGCAGGTCGCGAGCGGCAGGTTCGGGGTCACGCCCGAGTACGCGAGCTTCGCCGACGAGCTCCAGATCAAGATCGCGCAGGGGTCGAAGCCCGGCGAGGGTGGGCAGCTCCCGGGCCACAAGGTCACCGAGGAGATCGCACGCCTGCGCCACACGCAGCCGGGAGTGGCGTTGATCTCGCCACCCCCGCACCACGACATCTACTCGATCGAAGATCTCTCGCAGCTCATCTTCGACCTGAAACAGGTGAACCCCAGGGCGGACGTCAGCGTGAAGCTCGTGAGCGAGGTCGGGGTCGGCACCATCGCGGCCGGGGTCATCAAGGGTCTGGCGGAGGTCGTGCACGTCGCGGGCGCCGACGGCGGCACCGGCGCCTCACCGCTCTCTTCTATCAAGAACGCCGGACTCCCGTGGGAGATCGGCCTGGCGGAAACGCAGCAGGCGCTCACGGAGAACCATCTACGCTCGCGAGCGCGTGTCCGCATCGACGGCGGGATCAAGACCGGGCGCGACGTGGTCATCGCGGCTCTCCTCGGCGCCGACGAGATCTCCTTCGGCACGGCTGCGCTGCTCGCCGAGGGTTGCATCATGGTCCGGACCTGCCACCTGGATACGTGCCCGGTCGGTATCGCGACCCAACGCCCCGATCTTCGGGCGAAGTTCGCCGGGACGCCCGAGATGGTCGTGAACTACGTGCTGCACGTCGCCGAGGAAGTTCGGCATCACCTCGCGGCCCTCGGGGCGCGAACGGTCGAGGAGATCGTCGGCCGGACCGACCTCCTGCGACAGAAGGAGACCGGGACGCGCGCGGACACCGTCGACCTCTCACCGCTCCTCTCGGAACCAGGCCATCAGCGGCGCTTCGTCGAGCACGTGGGCTTCCAACGGCCCCGTTCGGAACTGGGCGACCGCATCTACCAGGACGCATGGGAGGCGGTGCGAACCGGCCGCGAGATCGAGCTCTCCTACGAGATCCACAACGCGGACCGGACGGTCGGCGCTCGCCTCGGCGGCGCGATCGGGCACGAGTTCGGTGAAGGCGCGCCACCGGGCCGCGCGCTCGTGCACTTCGCTGGTGAGGCCGGTCAGTCGTTCGGCGCCTTCCTGGCGAGCGGCGTCGTTTTCCATCTCGTGGGCGAGGCGAACGACTACGTCGGCAAGGGGATGGGCGGCGGGCGCATCGTCATCGTCCCGCCCGCGCTCGACGCGGGCGAGCCATGGCTCCTCGGCAACACCGTCCTGTACGGGGCGACGGGCGGCGATCTCTTCGTCGCCGGCCGAGCCGGCGAGCGGTTCGCCGTTCGGAACTCGGGCGCGACCGCCGTGATCGAAGGGGCCGGCGACCATTGCTGCGAGTACATGACGGGCGGGATCGTGATCGTGCTCGGCCCGGTCGGCCTGAACCTCGGGGCGGGGATGACGGGCGGCGAGGCGTTCGTCTACGACCCCGAGGTGTCGCTCCCGGCGCGAGTGAACACGGAGCTCGTGGAGCCGCACCGCCCGGAGCCCGAGCACCTCACCCGGCTCAAGACCCTGCTGGAACGGCACTTCGAGCTGACCAGGAGTGAGCGGGCCAAGGTCATCCTGTCGGATTGGGAGCGGGCGGCGGCGGCATTCTGGCGCGTGGCGCCGAAGGCCGACGTCGCGAAGATCAGCCAGAGGAACGAAGGAACGCTGCGCAGCGCGAAGGCCTGATCTGCATCTGGGAGAGGCGATCCCTCCCCAACCCCGACCCCCGACCGCGCGTGCTCACGATCGAGAACTCCTGACAGCGGTCGTGCTCTCCGGTCCAGGCACGCGCCCCGGCGTCCGATACCATGCCCGCCATGCCTGATCGGGTTCGGATCGGTCTTCTGGGCTGCGGCCACGTGGGCTCCGCGGTTGCGCGGATGCTCCTCGACCACGCCGGCGAGGTGGAGTCGCGCGCCGGTGCCGAGGTGGAGATCGCGCGGGTGGCCGTCCGCAACCTCTCGAAGGAACGCGAGGTCGACCTTTCGTCGAACGTGTTCACGCACGACCCCGCCGAGGTCGTCCGGGACGACAGCATCGACGTGATCGTGGAGGTCATCGGGGGGATCGAGCCCGCCCGCTCGTTGATCCTCGAGGCCTTTCACCACGGCAAGCCCGTGGTGACGGCGAACAAGGAGCTGCTCTCGACGCTCGGCAGGGAGCTCTTCGATGCCGCGAAGGAGAAGCGTGTCGATCTGTTGTACGAAGCCTCGGTCGGCGGCGGGATCCCGCTCATCCGTCCGCTGAAGCAGGGCCTGGCCGGCGAGCGGATCGTGAAGCTCATGGGGATCGTGAACGGGACGACGAACTACGTCCTGACACGCATGGCCGAAGATGGGATGTCGCTCGCCGAGGCCGTGGCCGAAGCGCAGGCGCTCGGATACGCAGAACGCGATCCCACAGCCGATATCGAAGGGTTCGACGCCGCGGCCAAGGCGGCGATCCTGGCGATGATCGCGTTCGATACCCAGGTCGTCGCCGGCGACGTCTACCGGGAGGGCATCACGGGCATCACCGCCGACGACATCCAGTTCGCGCACCGGCTCGGCTACGTGGTGAAGCTGCTGGCCATCGCGGAGACCCAGAACGGGGACGTGAGCGTTCGAGTGCATCCAGCGATGATCCCCGCCTCCCACCCACTGGCGACCGTCCGGCTCTCGTTCAACGCGGTGGTCGTCGAAGGCGCTCGCGTCGGTTCGGTGATGCTGTACGGGCGCGGGGCCGGGGGCGATCCGACCGCGACCTCGGTGGTCGGCGACCTGGTGGAGGCGATCCACAACCTCCGAGAGGGCTCCGCGTCACACGCGCCGGTCACGTATCGACCCAAGCGCATCAAGCCGATCGACGAGATCTCCTCGCAGTATTACGTGTTGCTCCACGTGGACGATCGGCCCGGCGTGCTCGCGAGCGTGGCCGAGGCGTTCGCGAAGCACGACGTCTCGATCAAGTCCGTGTGGCAGGAGGGGCGGGGCGATGAGGCTCGGCTCGTGATGATCACGCACCGCGCGGCCGAACGGGACCTCCAGGCATGCGTGCACACGCTGAAGACCCTCGAGCCGGTACGCGACGTGAGCTCGGTGCTGCGCGTCGAGGCCGAAGAACAGTAGGCAGGGGAACGAAAAGACCGGGCCCGAGGGGCCCGGCCTTCTCGACGTGGTGCTGTGCTAGCGCTTCCGGGCCGAACTCTTCCGTCTGGCAGGGGAACGCTTCGCGGTCGACTTCCGCGATGTGGCCTTCCGGGGAGTCGACCTCCGAGCGGTCGCCTTCCGCGCCGTCGACTTCGCGCCTCGGCGTGCGCTCGACGCGGTCTTCCTCGCGCCGCTCTTCGCTCGCCGAGCCGTCGACTTGGCCCCACCCCGTGCGCTGCGGGCCGTCGACTTCGCTCCGCCCCTCGCGGTGCGACGCGTCGATTTCGCGCGGCTCGTCGCGCGCTTCGCGCTCGACCTCGCGCCGCTCGTGGCCCGCTTCGCCGTCGAGCGCGCCCTTGTGGTCGCGCGTTTGGCCCTCGACTTGGCGCGAGTGGTCGCCTTGCGAGCGCCCGATTTCGCACGCGTTGTCGTCTTGCGCCCTCGGGTCGCGAGACGCTCGACTGCGCGCGCGGCGTCGTCTCGCGCCTGCTCGACCCGGTCGGTGACCGTTCCGGCCGCATCACGCGCCGCTTCCGCGGCAGCGTCCATTGCGCCGACGGCAGCGAGGCCTGCCTTGCGCATCGGAGTCTCCATCTCGACCTCCTTCACTGTGGGCGCTTGCTTCTCTCAACCGTACCCCTCGACGTGCGCACAATGCATCTCGAAGTCAAACACTCACGCTCGGTTGCGCGCCGGATCCATGGCGCCAGGCACTCGAACCGCTGATGCGACCCGATCCGCGTCCCTCGTGGGGAGGAATCGTGTCCTCGCGGGCCACGCGTGCGGGCACACACACGGGAGCGTGTTGTCGCGTTGACCCGGCCATGCGTACTCCGCTACCCTTCAACGCCAATCGAATAGCGCGGTCGGCTCGGTCGCCTGAACGGCCGCCGGCCGTTGCCTCATCCAGAGCGGTGGAGGGACAGGCCCTGTGAAGCCGCGGCAACCCTGATCGAGCGGGGTGCCAATTCCTGCCACGCGGGTGCGTGGACAGATGAGGAGGATCTGGGTGCGAGGCTCGCCAAGGTGGCGAGCCTTCTCTGTTTTCACCTCACGAGAGGGCGAGGCTGTGTCGGAGTATCTGGTCGGGCTGGTGTGCAGGGAGTGCGGGGGGACCGCTCCCTTGGAACCGCGGTCGGCGTGCGACGAGTGCTTCGGTCCGATGGATCCCGCGTACGACTTCGAGCGCATCGCCCACTCTGCCCCGCGTCCTGGACCCGATACGACTCCGCGAAGCCTGTGGCGCTACGAGCCGCTGCTTCCGGCGGTGCGCGACGAGCTCGTCGATCTCGGTGACGGGTTCAGCCCACTGCGCCGGGCGGAGCGACTCGGCGCCGAGCTCGGCCTTCCCAACCTGTGGATCAAGGACGAGACCCGCAATCCCACGCACTCATTCAAGGACCGTGTGGTGTCGGTGGCGCTGACGAAGGCGCGCGAGTTCGGGTTCGACACGGTCGCGTGTGCGTCCACCGGCAACCTCGCGCACGCGGTCGCGGCCCACGCTGCCCACGCCGGGCTCCGCGCCGTGGTGTTCGTCCCGACCTCCCTGGAGCCGGCCAAGATCACGGCGGCCGCCGTGTACGGCGCGACGGTCGTCTCGATCGATGGCACGTACGACGACGTGAATCGACTGTGCGCGGAGGCAACCGAGGAATATCCCTGGGCGTTCGTGAACGTGAACCTCCGCCCGTACTACGCGGAGGGGTCGAAGACGATCGCGTTCGAGACGGCGGAACAGCTCGGGTGGCGAGCGCCGGATCACGTGGTCGTGCCGATCGCCTCGGGAGCGCTCCTGACACGGATCGCCACGGCGTTCCGGCAGCTCGACGCGATCGGCTGGCTCGCCGAGGAGTCGAACGTCCGCGTCTCGGGGGCGCAGGCGGTGGGGTGCAATCCGGTGGCCGCGGCGTTCGAGTCGGGCGCCGAGGACGTGCGGCCCGTTCGTCGTCCCGAGACGATCGCGAAGTCACTCGCCATCGGCGATCCCGCCGACGGTTACTACGCGCTGCAGGAGGTTCGAAAGTCCGGGGGCGCCGTCGCGCAGGTCACGGAGGAGGAGATCGTCGAGGCGGTCGGGCTCCTCGCCAGAACGGAGGGAATCTTCACCGAGACGGCCGGCGGCGTGACCATCGGGACGCTCTCCAAGCTCGCGGCAAACGGTGTGATCGATCCCGGCGAGACGGTCGTGGCGTACGTCACCGGGATGGGGCTGAAGACCCTCGACGGCTTCGGTGACGCCTTCCGTCCCACACAGACCATCCCACCCAAGCTCGAGGCCCTCGCTGAGGTCCTGTGAGCATGGCTCGCGTTCGCATCCCCGGGTCCCTGCGCGAGCAGGTCGGTGGAGAGTCGACCCTCGAGGTCGAGGGCGCGACGGTGCAGGAGATCCTGGAGCGCCTGACGGCTGAGCATCCCGGCATCAAGGGGCGGCTGCTTGACGACGGCGGGCAGCTTCGTCGGTTCGTCAACGTCTTCGTGGACGACGAGGACATCCGTCATCAGGACGGCCTCCATACTGCGGTCGAGCCGGGGCAGCAGGTGTCGATCCTCCCGGCCGTCGCCGGCGGCGCGTAGCCCGGCCCGTCTCCCCCTCGAACCGCCGGACGGCCTCGTTCCTCGGCCTAGACTCTCGACCCGAAAGGAGCCCGTTGACCCTGGAGATCATCGATCTGCGTGGCGGCGCTGCCGTGGACCGGCCGACCCCTCGGCGCGCCGCGCTCGACCCGGACGTCGTCGAGCGCGCGCGCGACATCATCGCTCGCGTTCGAACCGAAGGTGATGCCGCACTGGTCGATCTCGCCATGCGCTTCGACGGCGCCGACCTCCGTGGGTCCGGTCTCCTCGTCTCGCCGGATGAGTTCGAGATGGCCGAACGCTCTGTTCCCACCGAACTGAAGGCCGCCATCGAGCGGATGGTCCGCCGGCTCCGCGACCTCCACGGGCGCCAGCTCCCGCAGGAATGGTGGGACGAGCGAGACGGCGTTCGGTTCGGCGAGCTGGTTCGACCGATGACGAGGGCCGGGTGCTACGTTCCGGGAGGGCGGGCGTCGTACCCATCGACCGTCTGCATGACCGTGGTCCCGGCCCGAGTCGCCGGCGTGGAGCACGTCGTCGTCTGCACGCCTCCCGCGCCGGACGGGTCGGTGCCGCCGGCGGTGCTCCTGGCGGCCGCTCGCGCGGACGCCGACATCGTGGTCAAGGCCGGCGGCGCCCAGGCCGTCGCGGCGATGGCCTACGGAACCGAGAGCGTGCCGCGGGTCGACGTGATCGCCGGGCCCGGGAACGTCTACGTGACCGCGGCGAAGCGCGAAGTGTCCGGCGACGTGCGGATCGATTCCCTTGCCGGCCCCAGCGAGCTGGTGATCGTGGCCGACGAGAGCGCGGACCCCGCTGTGCTCGCCGTCGATCTCGTGGCGCAAGCCGAGCACGATCCGCTGGCGTGGACGACGCTCGTGACCAGCGATGCCGCACTCGCCGCGCAGGTCGGTGAGGCCCTCGACGCCGAAGTCGCCCGCGCGACGAGACGCGATGTCGTCGCTTCGTCGATCGGATTCGCTCGCGCCGTGGTGGTCGAGGATGTCGATCAGGCTGCCGAGGTCGTGAACGACTTCGCACCCGAGCACCTCCAGGTGATCGTGGCGGAGTCGAGGTCGTTCCTGGGGAAGGTTCGCAACGCGGGCGCGATCTTCCTGGGGCCGTGGACCGCGGTGACGTTCGGCGACTACGGCGCCGGCTCGAACCACGTGCTGCCCACGATGGGAACGGCGCGGTTCTCCTCGGGCCTTCGGGTGACGGACTTCCTCACGGTGTCGTCCGTCACCGAGCTCGACGGTGACGCCGCGGCTCGACTCGCCCCGGACGTCGTGGCGATCGCCCGAGCGGAGGGCCTGGAGGGCCACGCCCGCGCGGTCGAGGTGCGAGCGCGTGATGCCTGATCCTCGCCCCGGCCTGCGCGATACGGCGCCCTACGGCGCGCCGCAACTGGACGTTCCGGTCCGGCTGAACACGAACGAGTGTCCGTACGAGCTGCCCGCCGGCTTCTTCGACGACCTGGCGAAGGAGATCCGGGGCTTCGCCCTCAACCGTTACCCCGACCGAGACGCCGTCGCCCTGCGCGAAGCCATCGGGGCGCACGTCGGCGTGTCCGTCGATCACGTGTGGGCTGCGAACGGATCGAACGAGATCATCCAGCAGCTCCTGCAGGCGTACGGCGGTTCGGGCCGCAAGGGCATCCTGTTCCACCCAACCTACGTTCTGTACGAGCAGCTGCTGTGGACGTCGCACACCGACGTCGTCCGGGTCGACACGCCCGAGCCGTTCATGATCGGGGAGCGACAGCGGATCGAGGCGATCGAAGCAAAGCCCCAGATCGTCTTCGTGTGCTCTCCAAACAACCCAACCGGCAACGCTCAGCCCCGACACGTCGTTCAGCGCTTGGCGGCGGATCTTCCCGACGCGCTCGTCGTCGTGGACGAGGCGTACATCGAGTTTGGAGGCGAGACGGCTGCTGGACTCGTCGATGTGCACCCGAACGTCGTCGTGGTGCGGACGTTCTCAAAGGCGTTCGCGCTGGCCGGCGCCCGGATCGGGTACTGCCTGGCCGTGCCGGAGGTGATCGAGGACCTCCGGCGTGTCCGGCTGCCCTACCACCTCTCCGCCCTTACGCAGGCCGCTGGACGTGTGGCTCTTCGTTACACGAAGGAGTCCCTTTCGATCCTCGACGCGCTTCGCGAGCAGCGCGACCGGTTCGTCGAGCACCTCGGCCACGTCGACGGCGTCGTCGCGTACCCGTCGGACGCGAACTTCGTGTTGTTCCGGACCGAGCGTCCGGCCACCGAGGTGTGGCAGGGTCTCCTCGACCGGGGGGTGCTGGTCCGTGACATGTCGACTGTCGTTCCGGGATGCTTGCGCGTGAGCGCGGGGACTCCCGAGGAGGGCGACCTGTTCCTGTCGGCGCTCGAGGAGGCGGCGGGATGACGCGCACGGGGGAGATGGAGCGGGCGACGAAGGAGACGTCCGTGCGGGTGGCGCTCGACATCGACGGGTCCGGGCGGGCCAGCGCGTCCACGGGGCTGCCGTTCTTCGACCACATGCTCGAGCAGCTCGGGACGCACGCCGGCTTCGATCTGGAGGTGCGCGCGGAGGGTGACCTTCAGATCGACGCGCACCACACGGTGGAGGACGTCGGGATCGCCCTGGGCGATGCACTGAGGCAGGCGCTCGGCGACAAGGCCGGGATCCGGCGGTACGGCACGGGCGCTGCGCCGATGGACGAGGCGCTCGTCGAGGTGGCCCTGGACATCAGCGGGCGCCCGTTCGTTGTGCACGAGGTGGACGTTCCGGCCGAGACGATCGGCTCCTACGACACGGGGCTCACCGAGGACTTCATCCGCGCCTTCGCGACGACCGCCGGGATCACGCTGCACGTCCGGCTGCGGTCCGGCCGCGCCCCTCACCACGTGGTGGAGTCCGAGTTCAAGGCGCTGGCGCGGGCGCTCGGCGACGCCTGCGCGATGACCGGCCGGGGCGGCGCGCCGTCGACGAAGGGATCGCTGTGAGCGGGATCGCGATCCTCGACTACGGCATGGGGAACCTCCGCTCGGTCCACCGGGCGGTCGAGCGCGTCGGGGGACGGGCGGAGGTGACGAGCGATCCCGAGACGTCATCCCGGGCCGACGCGATCGTCGTCCCCGGCGTCGGCGCCTTCGGCGCGTGCATGCGCGGCCTCCAGGAGCGCCAGCTGGACCGTGTCGTCCTCGAGTTCGCCCGGACCGAGCGGCCGGTGCTCGGCGTGTGCCTCGGGCTGCAGGTGTTGTTTGAGGGAAGCGAGGAAGATCCGGATGCCGGGGTGGCGCTCCTCCCCGGCAAGATCCGCCGCCTGGAGGGAGAGGGCATCAAGGTTCCCCACATGGGGTGGAACGAGGTGCGGTGGGTCGCCGATCACCCTCTGGTTCGGGGCATCCCCGACCGAACGCGGTTCTACTTCGTTCACTCGTACGCCCCGGAACCCGCGCCGGGTACGACGGTCGGCGAGACGGAGCACGGAGCGGTGTTCGCCTCCGTCGTGGCGAGCGGATCGATCTTCGCCACGCAGTTCCACCCGGAGAAGTCCGGCGACCCCGGCCTGGCCATTTACGAGAACTTCGTCGGGAGCTTCCGATGATTGTCATCCCCGCGATCGACCTCAGACAGGGCCGTGTCGTCCGGTTGACCCAGGGGGACCCAGAGCGCTCCACGAGGTATGGAGAGGACCCGGTCGCGGCGGCCCGCCGGTTCGAGCGCGAGGGCGCGGTGCTGCTGCACGTCGTCGACCTCGATGCCGCGCTGGAGACGGGATCGAACCGGATCGCGATCGAGGCGGTGTGCAACGCGGTCGACATCCCGGTGCAGGTCGGTGGGGGGATCCGCACGCATGAGGCGATCGACGACGTGATGGGCCTGGGCGCGGCGCGAACGATCCTGGGATCCGCCGCCGTGTGGTCGGCGGACTTCGTCCGCGACGCCGTGTCGCATTGGGGCGATCGGATCGTCGTCGCGCTCGATGTTCGGGACGGCGTCGCCCTGGCCCGGGGGTGGAAGGAGCCCGGTCCGCCGTTCGATGAGCTGCTTCCGGACCTAGATGCTGCCGGCTCACCCCGATACCTCATGACGTCGGTGGTGGTGGACGGGACGATGGAAGGTCCTGATGTCTCGTTCTACGAAGATGTCCTCGCGGCAACGGACCGGCCATTGATCGCCTCGGGCGGCGTCCGGAACATCGACCACCTCCGCGCGCTCGTCGCGATCGGCGTCGAGGGGGTCGTTGTCGGACGCGCGTTGTACGAGGGCGAGCTCACCCTCGCCGACGCACTGGCGGAGGTGCTGCCATGACGTTGGCGAAGCGCCTGATCCCGTGCCTCGACGTCGACGCCGGCCGCGTGGTCAAGGGGACGAACTTCGTCGGGCTCCGCGACGCCGGGGATCCCGTCGAGCTCGCCGCACGCTACGATCGCGAGGGCGCCGACGAGCTCGTGTTCCTCGACATCACGGCGACCGTGGAGGGCCGGGAGTCGACCCTCGAGGTGATCTGGCGGACGGCGGGCGAGGTGTTCATCCCGCTCACGGTCGGCGGCGGCGTCCGACGCGAAGACGACGTGAACGCGATGCTCCGGGCGGGCGCCGACAAGGTGTCACTGAACAGCGCGGCTGTCCGGGATCCGGCCATGCTCGCCCGGTGCGCCGATCGTTTCGGATCCCAGTGCATCGTCATCGCCATCGACGCGAAGAAGGGGGGGGAACGGTACGAGGTCTTCGTCGATGCGGGTCGGACGGCGACCGGACTGGACGCGGTGCAGTGGGCGGTCCGCGCCACCGAGGAGTGCGGGGCGGGGGAGATCATGCTGACCTCGATCGACAGGGACGGCACCGGCATCGGCTACGAGCTCGAGCTCACTCGCGCCGTTGCCGACGCCGTGTCCGTGCCGGTGATCGCGTCGGGTGGGGCGGGGGCCATCGAGCACTTCGCCGACGCGCTGACGGAGGGGCACGCCGACGCCGTCCTCGCGGCATCGCGGTTCCACTTCGAGGAACTCACGATCGCCGACGTGAAACGAGACCTCGCGCGACGCGGGATCCCGGTTCGAGAGGTGGCC
>JBKOXF010000057.1:0-17764 GCA_046724795.1 Actinomycetota bacterium
GAGGACGCGGTCGCCCACCTTGAGGGTCGGGTCCATCGACTCCGACGGGATGTAGAAGGCCTGCACCAGGAAGGTCTTGATGAGCAGGGCCAGGACGAACGCGATGAGGATGAGGACCGGCAGCTCCCGGAGGAACCGGAACCTCCGCTTCTTCTCGGCGGGCTCCGCTCCATCGGTGCCGGGCGGCTCTGTGGCGACCGTCTGCGAGTTGCCCATCCCGGTGCCGTCCCCGGTCGGGCCGACGTCGGTCGGTGCCGGGGCGACCGTCGAGGTCTCTTCCGCCGACTCCGGATCGGGCGGAGGAAGCGACATCTAGCTCTGGCCTTCGGCGTCCACCGCTTCCGGCTCTGCGTCGTCCGGCTGCGGCTCTTCGATCGCCTCCTCGCCCTCAGGCGGTGCCACGGGCTCCTCCGCCTCGGCGGCGGGCTCCTCGTCGGCCTCCACGGCGGGCGCCGAAGCGGCTGCGGCCGCCGCCACCTCCGCCGGCGTCATCCGGCGTTCCCGGATGCGGGCGCGCTTCCCCCGCAGCTCGCGCAGGTAGTACAGCTTCGCCCGCCGGACCCGCCCCCGCTGAACGATCTCGATCCTGGCGACGGACGGCGAGTGGACCGGGAACGTCCGCTCCACACCGACGCCGAAGGAGATCTTCCGCACGGTGAACGTCTCCCGGAGACCTCCGCCCTGACGCCGGATCACGACGCCCTGGAACACCTGGATCCGCTCCCGCCCGGCCTCGACCACCCGCGCATGCACTTTGACCGTGTCACCCGGCCGGAAATCCGGCAGGTCATCGCGCAGACGTGGTTTCTCGACGAGATCGATCTTGTTCATAGCGAAAAGGTCCCGAGACGGGTTCTCGATGATAGCACCCGCTCTCCGCCATCCGGCGTCAGTTGCCCGGATCGTCCCCGAGGAGATCGGGTCGGTTGCGGGCGGTCTTGTGGCGGGCGGCGTCCCGCCGCCATCGCTCGACGGCGGCGTGATCACCCGAGACCAGGACCTCCGGAACGGCCAGGCCCCGGAACTCCCGCGGGCGTGTGTAGTGGGGATGATCCAGCACTCCTTCCTCGAACGATTCCCTGGCCAGGGACTCCTCGCGACCCACCACCCCCGGGACGAGGCGCGAGACGGCCTCCAGCACGACGAGCGCGGGCACCTCACCCCCCGAGAGGACGTAGTCGCCGATCGAGACCTCCTCGGCCGGCAGCCCCTCGGCCACGCGTTCGTCCACGCCCTCGTACCGCCCGCAGATCAGGACCAGCCACGGCTCGGCGGCAAGCTCGCGGACCAGAGCCTGATCCAGTCGGCGGCCCCCGGGCGACAACAGGATGCATCGTCGCGAGCCCTCGCCCAGGGACTCCACCGCGGCGAAGATCGGTTCAGGCTTCATCACCATCCCGGGGCCGCCGCCGAACGAGGTGTCATCCACCTCGCGGCGGTCCTCGGCGTGGTCCCGGATGTCGTGCACCCGCACCTCGAGCACGTTCCCCTCGATGGCTTTGCCGAGCAGGCTCTCCCGAAGTGGACTCTCGAAGATCCCGGGGAAGATCGTGAGGACGTCGACCCGCACGTCAGCCACCCTCGTCAGTCAGGCCGGGCACCTCGCGGATGACCACGCGCTTCCCCGGGACATCCACGGAGACGACGACGTCCCTGAGCGCCGGGACGAGCGTCTCTCGCCCGTCATCTCGGGCTACCCAGATGTCGTTGGCCTCCCCATGGACGATCTCGGTGATCGTGCCCAGGGACCGGCCGCCTTCGGTGATCACCTCGCTTCCCTCCAGGTCGTGCGGCCAGAACGCGTCGGTCGGGGGTTCGGGAACGTCGGTCCGCTCGACGAAGAGATACGAGCCGGCGAGCGGCTCGGCGGCGGTTCGATTCTGAACGTCCTCGAACGTCACCAGGAGCCTCCCCCGATTCGGCCGGCTGGTTCGCACGGTCAGGGCCCGCCCGTCCTCGAGCCGGAGGTTCGACCCCGGTTCGAAGCGAGCCTCGACTTCCGACAGCACCACCACGGAGACCTCGCCTCGAATGCCGTGGGCTCGCGTGATCCGCCCGACCGCGATTCGTGTTGGACCGGCGAGCTTCTTCTCGATCGGGGGGTTCGCTCGCCGTTTCTCCATCGCCCCGTGCTGCTCTCCCGCGAGCTACCCCCCCGAACCCGCCGGACCCCCTGCCGCCTCCACGATCTCGACGTGGGTGCTCACGCCGGCGCGCACCCCTGCCGCTCGCAGGAGCGTCCGGAGGGCACGTGCGGTGCGACCGCTGCGGCCGATGATCTTCCCCATGTCGGGTTGGTCCACGGAGAGTCGAAGGGTCACGGTTCCCTCCCGCTCCACCGATTCCACGCGAACCTTGTCGGGCGCATCGACGAGGCCTTTGGCCAGGAACTCCAGCACCCCAACGAGCGCCGAGGGTTCGAGGCGCGGCAACGGTGCGGGGGGAGACGGCTCGTCGCCGTCGTCCTCGCCCTCGTCCTCGTCTAGGACGTCGTCGAGCTCGCCGTCGTCGGCGTCTCGGTCTTGAACTTCTCCCATATCCCGACCTTGCGGAGGAGGTTCGTGACGGACTCGGAGGGCTGCGCGCCCTTGCGGAGCCATGCGAGGGCCCGATCCTCGTCGATGTCGATGACCGATGGGTCCTCGAGGGGGTGGTACTTCCCGATGATCTCGATGAACTTGCCGTCGCGGGGGCTGCGCTGGTCCGCCACCACCACGCGGTAGTGCGGCTCCTTCTTCTTGCCCATCCGCGTCAACCTGATCCTGACCGACATCCGTTCCTCCTACAGTCCCGGGACGCCCGGGATCCCGGGGATCCGCGGCATCTTCCGGCCCTTGCCGCC
Organism: Actinomycetota bacterium; assembly: GCA_046724795.1. GTDB lineage: Bacteria > Actinomycetota > UBA4738 > UBA4738 > JACQTL01 > JBKOXF01. The sequence continues at coordinate 2,843 of JBKOXF010000057.1, forward strand.
CCGCCCGCCCATCATCGTCCGCATCATCCTCTTGGCCTGGTCGAACTCCTTGAGCAGAGAGTTGACCTGCTGGGTCGTCGTCCCGCTCCCCCGGGCGATCCGGAGTCGCCGGGACCCGTGGATGATAGCGGGATTGCGGCGCTCCTCCGGCGTCATCGAACAGATGATGGCCTCGGCCCGCCCCAGCTCGCCGTCGTCGACCTCCAGGTCCTTGAGCTGCTGGCCGCCGGCGCCGGGTACGCCGGGGAGCATCTTCAGCAGGTCCTGGATCGGTCCCAGCTTCTTGACCTCGCGCATCTGGACGAGGAAGTCCTCCAGCGTGAACTGGGCCTTCAGCATGCGCTCGGCCGACTCCCGCGCGGCCTCCTGATCCATCTGCTGCTCGGCCTTCTCGATGAGCGTCATCACGTCGCCCATCCCCAGGATCCGCTGCGCCATGCGGTCCGGATGGAAGGGCTCGAGGTCGCCGGGCTTCTCGCCCACGCCCGCGAAGAAGATCGGCCGCCCGGTGACGCCGGTGATCGACAGGGCCGCGCCGCCGCGGGCGTCACCGTCGAGCTTCGTGAGGACGAACCCCGTCGTATCGACCTCGCGCATGAACGCCTCGGCCTGGACCACGGCGTCCTGCCCGGTCATCGCGTCGCACGCCATCAGCACGTGATGGGGCTTGATCTCGTCGCGGACCCGCCGCGCCTCGCGCATCATCTCCGGGTCGACGTGGAGCCGCCCCGCAGTGTCCACGATGACGATGTCGTTCCCTTGAGAGTCCGCATGCTTCAGCCCGTTCTTCGACACCTTCTCCGCGTTCTTGCCGTCGGAGACGACGGGCACGCCCACCTCCGAGCCCAGCGTGAAGAGTTGTTCGATCGCCGCGGGGCGGTGCAGGTCGGCGGCGACGAGCAGCGGGTTCCGCCCCTTCTCCTTCAGATGGAGGGCGAGCTTGGCACAGGCCGTGGTCTTCCCCGACCCCTGGACGCCGGCCATCATCACGACCGCCGGCCGGACGTTCGGGAGGGCGAAGGGCTGGTGCGTGCCGCCCAGCGTCTGCGTGAGCTCGTCGCGCACGATCTTGACGACCTGCTGGGCCGGCGTGAGCGAACGCATGACCTCCGCGGACAGGGCGCGTTCACGGACGCGGCCGAGGAAGTCGTCCACGACCGCCACCGCCGCGTCGGCTTCAAGCAGCGACGTGCGCATGTCCGCCAGGGCGTTCTCCACCTGCTTCGGATGGAGCTTCCCCCGGGAACGGAGCCTGCGGAAGACGCTTTCGAAGCGCCCGGTCAGGGTGTCGAACATCGAGGACTCATGCTACCGCCCATGCACTAGGTCTAAAGGTCTCCCCCATCCCGCTCCGATGTCTCTCCCGGACGGGAACCCTGCATGGTCGCCGCTCGCAACCTCGATCTCGAGCATGCCCGCCGCCTGGAGCGCGGCCTTGCCGCCGTGCGCTGGTTCGGGGTGGCGTTCGCCCTGTTCCAGGTGTGGCAATCCGACACCGGGCATCCCAGGCCGCCCGTAGCGGCCCTCCCCCGCGGCTTCGCGATCGCCGCGACGCTCGCGATCGGGAACCTGGTGATCACCCTACTGGCGCGGCGCAGCCGGACGGTCCAGCAGCTCCGGCGGGTCGGAATGGGCGCCTTCGCGCTGGACATCGCCGTGGTCACGGCGCTCATCTGGAACTACTCCTACTGGGCCTACGACAACTCGTGGATCGCGATGTACATCCTGCCGTTGGAAGGTGCCATCCGGTATCAGCTCACTGGCGCGCTTGCGGCAACGGCGGTGTGTGCCGTTTCCGAGAGCCTCCGCGAGGTGTACCTCGATTCGACCCTGCCGCACTACCAGGGCTCGTTCAGCAACGTTACGTTCCGGATCGGGGTGGAGCTGATCATCGCGCTGGTCGCGGGGTTCATGGCGAGGTCCCTCGATCGCGAGGCCAAGAAGGCCAACGAACGCGCCATGCTGGCGGAGGGATCGGCGCATCGCGAGGCAGCCGCCCGACGCGAGCTCGACTTGTTCCACGGAGCGGTGCTCGCAGGCATCGCGTCGACCGACCTCGAGGAGAGCCTCCAGTCCATGGCGGAGGCCATCGGGCGCGACCTCGGCTTCGAGGTCTGCGTGATCCTGCTGCGGGAGCAGGAGCAGGACGTGCTGCGGCCGGTCGGCCTGTACGGGATCCCCGAGTCTGCGAAGGATCTCCGGATCGGCCCACCCCACGGGCTCACCGGCACGGTCGCGTTCACCGGTCGTCCCCTGCTCGTGCGAGATGTCCACACGCTCATCGACTATGTCCAGCTGGACCCGCGCGTGTCCGCGGAGGCGGCCGCGCCGCTCCGCATCGGCAGAGACGTGATCGGCGTCCTCGACGTCGAGACGTGGGGGCAGTTCCAGACACCCGAGGCGACCCTGGATCTCTTGAGCCGGCTGGCCGACCAGATCGCGCTGGTCGTGCACAGCGTTCGGCTGCGAGCCCAGCAACAGCAGACGCTGGAGCGGCTCTCGGAGCTCGACCGAATGAAGTCGGACTTCGTGGCGATCACGTCACACGAGCTCCGCACGCCGCTCACCGCGATCCGCGGGTTCGTGAAGACGATGATGCGCAACGCCGATCGTCTGAGCCCCGGCGACATGCAGGACTTCCTGCGGATCGTCGATCGACAGGCTCATCGCCTGGCGCGTCTCGTGGAGGACCTGTTGATGGCGTCGAAGATCGAGGCCGGCGAGCTCGCCATCGTTCCGGAGCCGGTCTCCCCCGAGACGTTCCTCGGAAACCTCATGACGTCGTTCGGCGATGGGGCGGATCGGGTCGAGATGCGGACGGTGGGCGACGTCCCAGAGGTGATTGTCCTCGATCCGTACCGAACCGAGCAGATCATGCGCAACCTCCTGCACAACGCGATGAAGTTCTCGCCTGAAGGGTCGCCGATCACACTCTCGGCGGCGTTCCCCGGCGGGGTCATCGAGCTGTCCGTGGCCGACGGCGGGATCGGGATCCCCCCTGATGAGCAGGGGCGGGTGTTCGATCGCTTCCATCAGGCGTCGGACTCGTTGACCCGCGAGAAGGAAGGGGCCGGACTGGGTCTGTACATCACGAAGCGCCTGGTCGAGGCGATGGGAGGGTCGATCTCGCTGCAGTCCGAGGTCGGGGCCGGGTCCACATTCACCGTTCGGCTCCCGATCGGGAACCACGCGGAATCCCCTGCGCCGCAAGCGGTTGGGGCAGAGCGCCGTTAGGCGACGAGCGCTGCGGCGAAGGCGTGCGGGTCGAAGGGCTGGAGATCCTCCGCCCTCTCGCCCGTCCCCACGAGCTTCACCGGTACACCCAGCTCCTCGCGGACCGCCACGACGATGCCGCCCTTGGCCGTTCCATCCAGCTTCGTCAGGGCAACGCCGGTCACGCCAACCGCGTCGGTGAACACGCGAGCCTGCTGGATGCCGTTCTGCCCGGTGGTCGCGTCGAGAACGAGGAGGACCTCCTCGGGCGGTTTGCCGTGCGCCTTCTCCAGAACCCGCTTCACCTTCTGCAGCTCGTCCATGAGCGGCGTGCGAGTGTGCAGGCGACCCGCCGTGTCCACGATGAGGACGTCGGTGCCGCGGGCCTTGGCGGACTGCACGGCGTCGAACGCGACGGCCCCGGGGTCGGCGCCCCGCGCTTGCGACACGAGATGCGCGCCGCTGCGCTGCGCCCAGATCGCGAGCTGCTCGCCCGCCGCGGCCCGGAAGGTGTCGCTGTTGGCCAGGCTGACCGAATAGCCGGACCCGCCGAGAAGCGACGCGAGCTTGCCGATCGTCGTGCTCTTCCCCGCCCCGTTCACCCCCACCACCATCACCACGGAGAGGTCGCCGCCCGTCCCGACATTGAGGTCGTGCTCTCCCGCGAGGACCTCACCGATCTCTTCCGCGAGGAGTTGCGCCGGGTCGTCCTCCGACCGGTATCGCTCTCGCACCCGTTGCACGATCGTCGACGCAGCGCGCGGCCCGAGGTCGGCTTTCACCAGCACGTCCTCCAGGCGCCGCCACTCGTCCTCCGTCGGCTCGCGCCCTCCGAAGAGCCCGCGGATGCGCGCGCCCAGTCCCTCGCGCACCGGGACCCGCAGCGCCGGGGGCGGGACTCCGGGTGCCGTCAGTTCCGGCTCACGCGGAGCCGGGCGTGCCACCTCGGCTTCCCGAACAGCCGGGCCGCGAACGGTGCGGCCCCGACGCCGAACCGCCGCGACCGCGCCGACGGCGACCAAGGCGAGCAAGACAACGACGATGGGAATGACGATCGCCATCGCGTCCGAGCCTAGTTGAGGATGACGTGCGTCGTCAGGAGACGGCTTCCTCGGTGTCGGGGACCTCGACCGGCATGCGGACGACCTCGGCGGGGGTCACATCATCGAGCTTCTGCGACACCACGCGCGATGAGCCGTCCCGGGCCATCGACACGCCATAGAGCATGTCCGCCGCTTCCATCGTCCGCTTCTGGTGGGTCACGAGGAGCACCTGCGACGTCGCGGCGAACCCCTTGATCAGCCCGAGGAACCGGTGGAGGTTCACGTCATCGAGCGCGGCCTCCACCTCGTCCAGGAGATAGAACGGCGAGGGGCGGGCTCGGAAGATGGCGAAGAGGAACCCGAGCGCGGTCAGTGCGCGCTCTCCGCCCGAGAGCAGCGAGATGCGTTTCACGCGCTTGCGTCCGGGCCGCGCCTCGATCTCGATGCCGGTGTTCAGGAGGTCGGCCGGGTCCGTCAGGATGAGCCTCCCTTCCCCGCCGGGGAACAGCTCTCCGAACAGCGACTCGAACTCGGCAGCCACGTCTCGGAACGCCGCGTCGAACAGCGCAACGACCTCGTCGTCGACCCGGCGGATCACCTCGAGGAGGTCCCGCCGGGCCTTGCGGACGTCGTCCAACTCACGGGCCATGAAGTCGTGACGCTCCTGCAGCGCACCGAACTCTCCCTCAGCGAGGAGGTTCACCCTGCCCAGGAGCGCGAGCCGGCGCTGCGCCAGGTCCGACCGCTTCGCCAGCCCCTCCACGGTGTCCTCCTCGGTGAGCGACGCCAGCGCGGTCTCGGGATCCAGCTCGTGGCCCTCACGGATGAGCCGCTCGGCCTCCTCGATGCGACGATTGAGGTCGCCCCGGAGACGGTCGTCCTCTTCGTAGGCCTCACGCAGTGCGTCGAGTTCGCTCGCAGCGTGGCGCCACGCTCGGTTCGCCTCGGTCTCCGCCGCTGCCGCCGTTCGGTCAGCCTCGGCGGACTCGTCGCGAGCCTCGATGGCTTGCGTCAGGGCATGCTCCGCGAACGCCACGAGCTGCTGGGCGTTCACGCGGTCGTGCTCCGCTTCCCGGACGGCCTGGTCCAGCGCGGTCGGATCTGCCGCGGCGAGCTCCTCTCGCTCTTGCCGCAGCATCACGAGGGTCGCTTCCAGCCGGTACCGGTCGCGCCGAAGCGTCTCCACCTCCACGCGCAGCGAGAGCGGTGGCTCCGGATGGGGCGGCAACACCGGAAGCTCGAGGTGCGCAGGCCGGGGCGCGCCGAGCGCCTCACGCCACGAGGCGGCGGACTCATCGAGCCTCGTGAGTCGCTCCGCGAGGAGCTCCTCCTCCTTGCGGACCGACGCGAGATCGGTGGCGAGACGGTCCATCCGCTCGGCTGCCGCGGTGATACGAGCGTCGGCGTGGTCGAGTGCCTCGGACACCTGCTGCGCCTCGGATGCGAGCTCGTCGAGACGAGTCCGCTTCGGACCCACCGCCACGCGGGTCTGGTTGATCTCGCTGTCCAGCTGCCGGATCTCCGCGCGCAGGCCACGCTCACCCCCATCGGGAAGGGCGTCGGTGCGGACCGCCGTCGGACCGACGAGGACGCCGTCCCTCGTCACGAATGTGGCGTCGGGGTGCTGCTTGTGCTGCGCCGTGGCCGTTTTCGCGTCCGGAGCGACGTACACCTCGGCGAGGATCTTCGTCACCAGCCCGAGCACACGCTCGTCAGCGGTCACCGCGCCCATCAGCGCGGGCTCCATCAACGTCGGCCGGTGATCGCGACCCTCGCGGGTGAGGACGAACGCGGCGCCGTCGGCATCGCGCACGTCCGTGACGGCGCGGTCCGCATCCTCGTACACGACGGCGTCCGCGAGCGGCCCCAACGCGGCGGTCAGCGCGCGCTCCAGCCCGTGCTCCGCGCGAACGAGGTCGCGGAGCAGTCCGAGCGCACGCGACCCGCGCTCCGCGAGGTACCGCGCCCCCGGGGTCTGCGATAGGGACGCAAGCCGCTTCTGCGCCACGTCTCGGCGAACCTCGTACTCCCGCAACATCTCCTCGAGCTCGGAGAGGTCTCCCTCGAGCTCGATGCGCTCGGCCTCCAGCCGGCTCTGCCGCTCCGCCAGCGGGGTCTCCTCGGCGTCGAGCGCTTCGATCTCCTGCTCCAGCCGCTCGCGTTCCGCCTCGATCGAAGCGATCCGAACGCGGACGGAGTCCAGCGACTCCACGACGGAGGTTCGTTCGCGATCGTGCGACTCGAGTGATCGGCGGAGGGTCTCAACCTCGGCGCGGTGCGTCGCCGCCTCCTCGACCAGTCGACGGCGCTCCTCCTCGGCGTCGAGGCGGGCTCGCTCGCGCTCCCGGAACTCACGCTCCGCCTCGTCGAGGGCCCGCTCCTCGTCGGACAGCGTCATCTGCGTCTCCCGGAGCGCCGCCTCGGCCCGCGCGATCTCGTCGCGGAGAGCGGGAAGCCTGCCGGCGGTGGCATCCGCTGCAGCCCGACGTTCCTTGGCCTCGGACTCCGTCTCGATGGCCCGTCGGAGCGAGCGCTCCGCCTCGAGCTTCTCCAGTTCCGCGGCGTGGTGCGCCGTTTGCGCGTCGGCGAGCGCAGTGGCCGCGTCAGCTCGCGCCGAGGTGAGGCGCTCGATGTCGGCGTCGAGCTGCTCGAGGCGGTGCTTCGCGGCGTTTCGCCGCTCCACCCCTTCCTCCCAGCCGCCGCTCTTCTCCTGGCGGGCGGCGCGAAGCTCGCGCAGGCGGGCCGCGGCCAGCTTCCACGCCAGCTCATCGGCCTGGCCGGTGAGCTGCTCGTGCCGCTTGGCCATGTCGGCCTGCTGCTTCAGCGGCTTGAGCTGGCGGCGGAGCTCCACGAGGACGTCCTGCAACCGCAGCACATCCTGCTCGAGTCCCGCGAGCTTGCGTTCGGCCCGTTGCTTGCGCCGCAAGTGTTTCGAGATGCCGGCGGCCTCCTCGATGTACTGGCGCCGGTCCTCGGGCCGCGCGGTGAGGACATCCTCCAGGTTGCCCTGCCCCACCACCGTATGCAGCGCACGGCCGATCCCCGTCTCGGCCAGCAGCTCCTGGATATCGAGAAGACGGCACACGTCGCCGCCCATCCGATACTCGCTGTCGCCGCTGCGGTAGATGGTGCGGCTGATCTCGATCTCGGTGAGCTCGACCGGGATCAGGCCGGCGGTGTTGTCGATGACGAGGTGAACCTCCGCGACCCCCAGTCCCGGACGGGCCGGGCTGCCGGCAAAGATCACGTCGGCCATCGCTCCGCCCCGCAGGGCCCGGGGGCCCTGCTCGCCCAGCACCCACGAGATGGCGTCGACCAGGTTCGACTTCCCGGAGCCGTTCGGGCCGACGATGACACTGATTCCCGGGGCGAACTCGAGCGTGGTCTTCTCGGCGAAGGATTTGAACCCGCGAAGGGAAAGCGAGCGCAGGAACATGGCGTTCGGAAGGCTAGCAGCGGGTCTGGCCAGAATCTCCCGTTTGGGTCAGCGGATGCGGAAATCCCGGGCGCCTGCCGGGGGCTCCTCGTGGATCTCCACGTCCGTGACTCGCGCTCCGGCCGGTCCCTCCCGGCACCAGGCGATCGCCGCCTCGACGTCGCCGACCCCGCCCTCGAACACGGCCTCCACCCTGCCATCCCCGAGGTTCCGGACCCAACCGCCCAGGCCCAGTTGGCGCGCCCGCATCTCGCATTCCACTCGGAAGAACACGCCCTGGACGCGGCCCGAGACCACGACCCGAACGCGACGGGTCACGAGAGGTCGAGCGAGATGTCGAGGGCCGGCGCCGAGTGTGTGATCCGGCCCACGGAGATCAGGAGCGGCCCGAGAGGCGCGATCTCACGAATCTTGTCCACGGTCATGCCGCCCGAGACCTCGAGCGGTATCCGGTCACCGACGGCGTCGACGGCTCGCTTCACCAGGTCCGCGCCCGGATTGTCGAGGAGGATCCGGTCGGCGCCGGCGTCGAGCGCCTCATGTAGCTGTTCGAGCGTGTCGACTTCGACCTCGATCGAGAGGCCGGTTCTCTCCCGAGCGCAGCGGATCGCCTCCCCGACACCGCCCGCGATCGCGATGTGGTTGTCCTTGATCAGGACAGCGTCGTAGAGGCCCGCTCGATGCAGGACGCCTCCACCCATCTCGACCGCGTAGCGCTGCAGCGCCCGCAGCCCGGGCAGCGTCTTGCGGGTACACAGGATCACCGACTCCGTGCCGGCGCACGCATCGACGTACTCGTGCGTCAGCGTGGCGACACCGGAGAGATGCGTCAGGAAGTTCAGTGCGACACGCTCCGCCGTGAGCAGCACGCGGGCCCGCCCCTCCACGTCCGCGACGACGACACCGGGATCGACCCACCGTCCGTCGACCATGCGCTCCGTCCACCGGATGTCGTCGAGGAACCCCAGGGTCCGTCGAGCCACCGGCAAGCCCGCAAGGACGCCTGAGGCTTTCGCCACGAACGAACCGTCGGCGTTTCGGTCCTCCGGGACCACGCTGTCGGTGGTGACGTCACCAGATCCGAGGTCCTCGTCGAGGGCGCGCCGGATGGTGTCGTCGAGGTCGGCGGGGAGCTCCGGCATCCCGATCAGGAGGCTTCGCCGGCCCCGGACTCGATGAGCCGAGACCGGCACTCCTGGATCAGGTCGACGGCCCGGCGGCCTACCTGGTTCGGGTGCTTCTCCCACTCCCGGTGATGGGCGACCACCAGCACCCGTGTGTCGCTCTCGGCGAGCCTGGTCAGCTCGTCGATCACGTGGGGGTGGTAGCCCCCGCGGAACATCCGTCCGACGCGCCGCAGAAGGGGTTCCCGGGACTCGAGGACGGCGAGCTCCCACGCCCGATCCACCACCTGGTCGATGAGCTCCTCCCGACGCGCTTGGGTCATGTCCGAACCCATGGGAGCTCAAGCGTAGCGCCAGTATTCCGGGGGTGCAGGGGAGCAGCCCTCGAGCAACGCGACCGGATGAGCTGCGGACCCCTGCCCGACGACCGATCGCCGAAGGCGATGGTCGGAGGAGTCTGAGAACATGGGAGTGCAGGGAATCGAACTCGGGGGATCCGATGGCCGTCACCGAGGAGCGCCTCCTCACCAGATACGAGACCTGGGCCGACGAGGTCCGCGAGCTCGCTCGCGCGCGGGATGCCGTCATCCTGGCGCACAACTATCAGGTGCCCTGGATCCAGGACGTCGCCGACTTCGTGGGCGACTCGCTCGAGCTCTCCCGCAAGGCGGCCGCCACCGACGCCCGCGAGATCGTGTTCTGCGGCGTGCATTTCATGGCGGAGACCGCCGCGATCCTCTCTCCCGACAAGCGTGTGCTCCTGCCCGACCTCGACGCCGGGTGCTCACTCGCAGCGACCATCGACGGCGAGCAGCTCCGGGCGTGGAAAGCCGAGCATCCGGGCGCGGCCGTGGTCGCGTACGTGAACACAACGGCGGAGGTGAAGGCGGAATCGGACGTGTGCTGCACGAGCTCGAACGCCGCAGCTGTGGTGAACTCGATCCCCCCGGACCGGGAGATCCTGTTCCTGCCGGACATGTTCCTCGGCGCCCACGTCGAGCGCGTCACGGGCCGGAAGATGCACATCTGGATGGGCGAATGCCACGTCCACGCGGGGATCGGCTCGCAGGAACTGCAGGACCTGGTGGAACGCAACCCCGACGCCGACCTGCTGATCCATCCCGAGTGCGGGTGCGCCTCCGCGGCGCTGTATCTCGCGGGCGAGGGCGTGCTCCCCGCGGAGCGGACGCACATCCTGTCCACGGGCGGCATGGTGCGCGGCGCGGACGAGGCGGAGGGCGGAAAGTTCATCGTCGCCACCGAGACGGGGATCATGCACAAGCTCCGCAAGCTCAACCCGACCGGTGAGTACATGGCGGCGAACGAGCACGCCGTGTGCCGCTACATGAAGACCATCACGCCGGAGAACCTGCTGACGTCGCTCCGAGAGGGCGTGTTCGAGGTGCGGGTCGAGCCCGAGATCGCCGACCGGGCCCGACTCGCCCTCGAGCGGATGGTCGCGATCGGCTAGCTGCCGGGCGGCGCGGGAACCAGCCCGAGCTGCATCATCGCCGTCATCGCGTCGAACAGCCCCCAGTGCTCCGCGACTTTCCCGTCGTCGTCGAAGCGAAGGATGTCGATGGCAGTCGTCTCGAAGGATTTGCCGGTCGCGGGCATCCCCGGCATGAACCCGCCTTCGTCCGTCCCCGACATCACGGTTCGAACGGCCACTCGATCGCCGCTCGCGACGATGTGGGTGATCTCTCCGTGGGCGTTGGGGATCGCCTCGAACATCTGCTTGAACCACTGGATCGCGCCGGACTTGTCCCGAGCATCGATCCCGGGTGTCTCCTCGTGCTCCACGAAGTCGTCTGCCAGCGCCGACTCGAGGAAGGCGAGGTTCTTCTTGTTGAATACCTCCTCGTTGAACCGTCTGACCAACTCTTTGTTCTGCTCCGGCGTCGTCACGCTACTCACCCCCCGGACCCGGCATCGCGCCGAGCTGCATCATCATCTTCGGGAGGTTGATGTTGGCCCAGCTCTCCACGACTTTCCCGTCCGCCACGCGCAGGATCTGGATCCACTCGTAGTCGACGGCCTTGTCGTTCGCGGGGATCCCGAACCAGGGAGCCCACCCCTGTTCGTCCCGGTCATTCGCTCCCGCACGACCACCAGGTCTCCCTCACTGAAGATGTCCTCGATCGCCAGCTTGCGGTCCGGGAACGCCTCGTTGGCCATCCGGGTGGCGGCTTTGATGCCCTCGATCCCCGGCGGGATCTGATCGCTCCCCGGCGTGTGCGCCTCGAGGTCCGACGAGAGGACCTCGTCGAGCACATCGAGGCTGTCGGCGTCGTAGGCTGCCTCGAGTCGCCGAACCAGGTCGATGTTGTCCTGGGACATGCTCCCCCCTTCGTGAGACGACACTCGAACCTACGCCCGAGACACAGAGAAAGACAAGATCAGATCAGCACGAATGAGGCCTGGGAGTGGGGTTGGGGAGGAGTCGCCCCTCCCCAATGCAGATGAACGACTTCTAGCTCTGGCACTGGGGGCAGTAGTACGAGCTCCGGTTCGAGATCTTCACCGTCTCGATGGCGGTGCGGCACCGGCGACACGGCAGGCCCCGCCGTCCGTACACCTTCAGCTCGTGCTGGTACTCACCCGGCTTGCCGAACAGGTCCAGATACGCCTCGTCGTCCAGCGTGGTTCCGCGGTACCGGATCGACTCCTGCACGACCTCCTGGATGGCGCGGTACAGCCGCCGGACCTCCTGCGAGGAGAGTGTGTCCGACATCCGGTCGTGACGAAGGCCCGCCGCGAACAGGACCTCGTCCGAGTAGATATTCCCGAGCCCGCTGACGAATTTCTGATCCATGAGCAGCTGCTTCAGCTTCGACGCGCGCTGGGCGAGGAGGTCGCCGAAGGACTGCCACGTGAACGTGTCCTCTAGCGGATCGATGGCGATGTGCTGGAGCTCCTTCACCTTGCCGAGGTCGTCGGGAGCACCGACGAACATCTCGCCGAAGGTCCGCGGATCCACGAACCGGAGGTCGCCGCCCTGCTGGAACGTGATGACGACGTGGGTATGCGGCGGGAGCGCGGTGCGCTTGTTGGCCCGGATGAACTGCCCGCTCATCCCGAAGTGCACGACGAGCACGTCGCCCGAATCCATGTGGAGCAGAACGTACTTGCCCTTGCGCTCGGCCTTCGTGAACTTCCGCCCGTCGACACGTGAGGAGAAGTCCTTGCGCTTGCCGTGGCGGCGGATCACGCGCATGGCGTTCTTCGTGGGGCGAACCTCGGTGGACTTCACGCGACGGCCGACGACGTCCTTCTCCAGGTCGCGTCGCATCACCTCGACCTCGGGGAGCTCCACCTACTCCTCGCTCCCCGACCCCGACGCCAGCACCTCGAGGGCCTGCCGCGCGGCCTGCTGCTCCGCCTCCTTCTTCGACCGGCCGGTCCCGGCGCCGTACTCCTCGCCCTTCAGGAAGACCGTCGCGGTGAACTCCTTCGCGTGATCCGGGCCCTGCGACCACACGCGGTACTCGGGAGCGACACCGAGGTCGCGGGAGGCCTGCTCCTGCAACGCCATCTTGAAGTCCCGGTCTCCGCCGCCCCGGGAGTATGCGTCCATCCGAGGCCAGAACAGCCGCTCGATCATGGTTCGCGCGAAGTCCAGACCCTTGTCGAGGTACACGGCGCCGATGACGGCCTCCATGCCGTCCGCGAGGATGCTCGGCTTGTCTCGGCCCCCCGACATCTCCTCGCCCTTGCCCAGCCGAACCAGCGCGCCCAGGCCGAGCTCCCGAGCCACGTCGGCCAGCGTCGACATCTTCACCGTCGCCGCGCGGAGCTTCGCCAGGTCGCCCTCGGAGAGGTCGGGGAACCGGCGGAACGCGAGATCGGTGATGACCACCCCGAGGACGGCGTCGCCCAGGAACTCCAGCCGTTCGTTCGTCTCCGACAGGCCCTGTTCGAAGGCATACGAGCGGTGGGTGAGCGCGACGTCCCAGAGCCCCGACTGAGAAAACGGCAACCCCAGCAGCTCTTCCAGCGAACCCGACGAGGCCACCTCGCCGGCGGGCTTCCGTTCGACGCCCACCGACTGCCGCCCTGCCGTCACGCCGCTACTCGACTTCGACCGCCTGCCGGCCCGCGTAGTAGCCGCAGTTCGCGCAGACGCGATGCGGCAACTTCGGCTGGTGGCATTGCGGGCACTCGGCATAGGCGGGCGGCGTGGACTTCCAGTGTGCCGCTCGCATCCGGCTCTTCGCCTTGGTGGTCCTTCCTTTCGGTGTCGCCATAGCTGCGGTTCCCTTCCTCAGATCTCAGGGTCGAATCGGATGTCGCCAAGGGCTTCCCACCTGGGGTCGGCCGGCGCTGGGCCGCACGTGCACTCCTGGAGGTTGCGATCCCCGCCGCACCGTTCGCACAGCCCCTGGCAGTCGGGCCGGCACAGCGGCGAGAACGGCATCGACAACACCACTGCATCGCGAACCATCGGTTCGATGTCGATCGCGCCGCCGTCGTCTGCGAGCGGGTACTCGTCGCCCTCGTCGGCCCTGCCGGGGATGAACATCTCGTGGACGGTGACATCGAAGGGACGCTCGAACGTCTTCAGGCAGCGGGCGCAGGACAGGCTCATGGATCCTCGGAGCGGCCCGGACACGAGGATCCCCTCGACCACCGACTCGAGCAGCAGGTCGGCCTCGACAGGCGTACCCTCCGGCACCGCCGCGAGCACCGTGGTCAGTCCCTCGACCGGCTCGTCAAGCCGAACTTCTCGGGATTGGCCGGGATGCCCGACGAGGTCGCGCACGTCGATCTCGATCACTGCGCCTCCCCTGCCCGCACGTCCTCGGGTTCGAGGGCCTTCGCCGGGTGCGTGCCTCGGAGCTTGTCGCGCCCCATCTCGACCTGCCCCTTGACCTTCGTCACGGCCTCCTCCGCGCCGACCAGAGCCTCGGCGATCCGCGTCAGCGCGGCGTCGAACTGCGCCAGCTTGCTGTCCACGTAGTCCTCTGCCTCCAGGTGGATCTGGCGGGCCTGTTCCCTCGCTTCGGCGAGGATCCGTTCGGCCTCGTGACTGGATTCCTGGACCACCTCTTCCTTGGACACCAGCCGGGACTGGTCCGCCTTCGCCTGTTCCACGATGCCCTCGGCGTCGCGGCGGGCCTTGGCCAGGAGCTCCTCGCGGTCCTTCACCACCCAGCGGGCCTGCTTGATCTCCTCGGGGAGCGACTCCTTCATCTCGGTGATCACCTCGAGGAGCTCCTCCCGGTTGAGCAGCGCGGACGCGGACAGGGGCATCGACTTCGCCTCGCGGATCATGTCCTCCAGTTGCTGGATGCGAGCGGTGATGTCCATCCCGCCTACACCTTCCCCAGGCGTTCGAGGAGCCGATCCCTGGCGAAATCGGGCAGGAGGCCGGAGACGTCCCCCCCGTGCTCGGCCACGTTCTTGATCAGCGAGGAGGAGACGTAGGACCAGGCCGGATCTGTCATCACGAAGAAGGTCTCCAGACCCGACAGGTGGCGGTTCATGTGCGCCATCTGCAGCTCGTACTCGAAGTCGGAAACGGCTCGTAGCCCCTTGACCACGACGGCTGCCCCTCGGGCCTTGGCGAAGTCGACCAGGAGGCCCGAGAACGAGTCCACCTCCACGTTCCTGAACCCGGAAACGGCCTCCTTCAGGATGGCCACCCGCTCGTCCAGGGTGAACAGCGGCTCCTTGGCCGGGTTCTCGAGCACTGCCGCCACCAGGGTGTCGAAGTGCCTTCCGGCTCGCTCGATGATGTCCAGATGACCGTTCGTCACCGGATCGAACGTTCCGGGGCACAGGGCGGTCACGCCCATGAGATCAGACCTCCCGATACACGAGGATGAGGCTGTCGCCGTACCGCAGGCGCCTCGCGACCTGCAAGTTTACCGGAACAACAGGCATGTAACCCTTGTCCGGCCTCGTGAGGACTACCACCGCATGGGGCCCCGCCAAGAGCCCGGAAATGCCGCTGATCAGGGCATCCAGGGTGCGGGGCGGGGTGTCGTAGGGAGGGTCGGCCAGGACCAGATCGTACGTTTCGCGGCCTTTGGCAGTAGCCTCCGACCTGGGGGCGGGGAACCGCCGGGCGTCCCTCCGCACCACCTTGGCCCGATCGTTCATG
>JBKOXF010000090.1:0-6513 GCA_046724795.1 Actinomycetota bacterium
ATAGCGGCGAGGATCGACACTCCACCCCATCGGCGCCATGCCATTGACGAGACGGGGGACGACCCCGCACAATCCGGCCACGATGACGGCGGTCCGGGGAACCTGGGTCTGGTCCTGGTGGCTCGATCACCCGGCGCCGCTACGCGTCCGAGCCTGACGACCGGCGAGGAACCGACGGCCCCGGGATGACCCCGGGGCTTTCTTGTTTCTCGGATCGGAGGACGAGATGGAAGGATTGAGGATCCATCCGGATCGCGAGGAGTTCGAGGCGCTCGCGCGCGAATGGCCCCTCGTGCCGGCGTGGACCGAGCTGTCCTCCGACGTCTCCACCCCGGTCGGGGTCTTCCCGTCGGTTGCGAAGGACGGCCCGGGCGTCCTGCTGGAGAGCGTCGAACGCTCGGAGCGGTGGGGGCGGTACTCGTTCGTGGCCGGTGACCCGGCCGCGATCGTGTCGGTCGACGGGTCCGGAGCGAGGATCGACCACATGGCGCGCGATCTCCCCGTCGATGCGTCCCCGCCGGGGGGTGCGGTCCACGCTTTGCGAACGATCGCGGACTCGCTTCGGGCGCCGCACCTCCCGGACCTGCCTCCGCTGACGGGCGGTTTGGTCGGGCTGCTGACGTACGAGGCCGCCGAGCTCCTTGATGGACACCCGTTCCCGACGGGCGAGGAGCTCGACACCCCGCCGATCCACCTCCTCGTGATCGACCGGGCGCTCGTGTTCGACCATTGGAAGCAGCGCCTCCTGCTGGTGAGCCACGGGAGCGATTACGTCTCGGCGGCGGAGGGGCTGGAGCGACTGGCCGAAGACGTGCGCACCGCCGTGGCCCCGGAACCGGAACCCGTTGGGGCAACCGCCGGGCCGGGCGGCCCGTCGTCGTTCCAGGACGACCCCGGATTCAAGGAGAGCGTGGCTCGGGCCAAGGAACACATCTTCGCGGGCGACATCTTTCAGGTGGTGCTGTCGAGACGGCGTTCGATCCCGGCGCCAGGGGGCGGTTTGCCGATCTATCGGCGCCTCCGCCTGGCGAACCCGTCGCCGTACATGTTCTTCCTGCGGATGCCGGAGTTAGAGCTCGCGGGATCGTCTCCCGAGCCACTCGTCCGCGTGGAGGGCCGAAAGGTGACATCGCGCCCGATCGCCGGCACGTATCCGCGGGGGGCGGATCCGGAGGAGGATCAGCGACTGGAGCGCGAGCTCTTGTCGGACCCGAAGGAGCGCGCCGAGCACGCGATGCTCGTGGATCTGGCCCGCAACGACGTCGGGCGGGTCGCGGCTCCGGGGACGGTCACGCCGACCGAGCTGATGACGGTGGAACGGTTCTCGCGTGTGATGCACATCGTCAGCACGGTGGAGGGCGAGCTTCGGGAGGACCTGACACCGGTTGACGCGCTCGCGGCGACGTTCCCGGCGGGAACCGTAACGGGCGCCCCGAAGCGCCGGGCTATGGAGATCATCCGCGACGAGGAGCACGTCGCCCGCGGCCCGTACGCGGGGGCGGTCGGCTACGTCACGTTCGCCGGGGACATGGATTTCTGCATCACGCTCAGAACGGTGGTCATCGCCGGTGGAACGGCGCACGTGCAGACGGGCGCGGGGATCGTGGCCGACTCCGATCCCGAGCGGGAGCTCGAGGAGACGGACGCGAAGGCGTCCGCGATGCTCGCCGCGTTGGGCGGTGCGCCGGCTGCCGCCGAGCGGATCGGAGCGGTCACGTGATCTTGGTCGTCGACCACTACGACTCGTTCGTCTACAACCTGGTGCAGCTCGTGGAGAGCCTGGGACGTCAGACCGAGGTGGTTCGGTCCGATGCGGAGCCCGCGGAGGCGATGGCGGCGCGTGAGCCGGAGGCGGTGATCCTCTCCCCCGGACCGGGGCGGCCGGAGTCCGCGGGGTGCATGGTCGAGCTCACGGGTGCGCTCGAGCCGACGACGCCGGTGCTCGGGGTGTGCCTGGGCCACCAGGCCATCGGGGCGGCGTTCGGGGGCCGGGTCGATCGAGGCCCGGCGCCGGTCCACGGCAAGACATCGCCGGTCCACCACACGGGCGAGGGGATCTTCCAGGGCGTGCCGGACCCCTTCGAAGGCGGGCGGTACCACTCGCTGGTGGTGGAGCGCGACGGACTTCCGGACGAGCTCGAGGTCATCGCGTGGACCGACGACGACCTCGTCATGGCGATCCGTCACCGCGAGCTCCCACGCTTCGGCGTGCAGTTCCATCCGGAGTCGATCCTCACGCCGGAGGGCCCCCGAATCGTGGAGAACTTCCTGAAGCTCGCGCCTTAGGCCACCGGGGCTCCTCATCGACGCGCCGTCAGATCTCTTGAGAAAGGGCGGCGTGACCGCCGACATCCGGGGCTACACCTTGTTCACCCAGCAGCGCGGACACGAGGCCGGTGGTACCGGAGGGCGTCATCTTCGTCTCGAAGCGCGAGGGTAACTACCAGCGCAACGTTGCCGACGAGGTCCTGCTCGACCAGCTCTGGGTCAGGTAGCCCGCTCGAGTTCCTTCTCCGCCGCCATCTTCTTCGCCTCAGCGACGAGGACGTCGACGATCTCGGCCTCGGGGATGCGGTTGGCCTGAACGTTCCCGTTCACGATGAGCTGCCCGTACCCGTTGCCGGCAGCGATCCCGAGATCGGCCTCGCGGGCCTCGCCGGGTCCGTTCACCACGCAGCCCATCACGGCCACGCGGATCGGCGCCTTCAGCCCGGACGCCTCGAGCGCCTCATTGACCTTCTTCGTCAACCCGAGGACGTCGACCTCCGCGCGCCCACACGACGGGCACGCCACGAGGTCGAGGCCGCGCTTCTTCAGGCCGAGCGACTGCAGGATCCAATTGCCGGCCTTGACCTCCTCGACGGGGTCATCGGTGAGGGAGACGCGGATCGTGTCTCCGATGCCTTCGGCGAGGAGCGTGCCGATACCCACCGCGCTCTTGATGCCGCCGGCCGGCATCGGCCCGGCCTCGGTCACCCCGAGGTGCAACGGGTACTCGCACTTCTCCGCGAGCTGGCGGTATGCCTCGATCATCTCCGCCGCGTTCGAGTGCTTCACGGAGATCTTGATGTCGGTGAAGTCCTCATCCTCGAGGATCCGGATCTCGTCCATCGCGGACTCCACGAGGGCCTCCGGCGTGGGCCGGCCGTACTTCGCCAGGATGTCCTTCTCCAGCGAACCCGCGTTCACCCCGATACGGATCGGCACCCCGCGCGCCTTCGCCTCGCGAGCGATCAGCCGAACCTTGTCCTGGTACTTGATGTTGCCGGGGTTGATGCGGAGCCCGTGGATGCCCGCTTCCAGCGCCGCCATCGCGTACTTCCACTGGAAGTGGATGTCGGCGATCACCGGGACGGTCGACTTCGCCGCGATGGCTTTCAGCGCCTCGGCGTCCTCCCAGTGTGGGACCGCCACTCGCACGATGTCGACGCCGGTCGCCACGAGCGACGCGATCTGCTGCAGGGTCGCGTTGATGTCCGCGGTCTTCGTGGTGGTCATCGACTGGACGCGGATCGGGGCGTCGCCGCCGACCTCGACCCAGCCCACCTTGACCTGCTTCGACTTCCTCCGCTGGATGGGCATCACGCTTCCAGTCTACGAAGAGAGCTTGCGGGCCAGCGTCTCCGCCCACCCCGCGTCCCAATGCGGCTTCACAGTGAGCCACACGCGGTCGCGCTGCTCCGTGAGCTCCAGGGTTCCCGGCCCCTCCGGCCGTCGGATGTGCCAGTGCTTGCGGTCGCGACGGGGATCGTTCCCGGTGTAGGGAAGCTCCTTCACCACGAGTCCGCGCCGACGACAGTCCGCGAGGATGTCCTCCGGAGATCGTTCCACGTCGATCTCGAGCACCGCTACTCGCCGAAGACGTGGAACAGGACCTGGCGGTCCTTGGGATCGTCGAGCTCGAGGAACAGCAGGCGCTGCCACCGTCCGAGGAGGGGCTCCCCGGCCGCGACAGGTATCGCGTGCGACGTCGCCGACATCAGCATCTGCTTCACGTGCGCGTGGCCGTTCTGCCGCTCGTGCGCCTCCTGGAGGTTCTGCGTACGCCGGTCCATGTCGTCGTGCGCGAAGTAGACGTCGTCGGGCACGAGGCCGTGGAGATGGCGGCGAAAGTCCTCCATCGCGCCGTCCTCCCACTCGTTGATCAGGAGTTGACAGGTGGTGTGCGGACAGAACGCCACGGCCATGCCCTCGGTGACGCCCGAGTCCTTCACGGCGCGCCGAAGCTCGTCGGTCAGATCGATGAAGGCGTTTCGCTCGGGGCACGTCAGCTCGTGCGTGGTGGTCACGGACTTCACCGGCTTCCTCCTATCGACACTCTTCGGTCGGCGGCCGCGAACGGAAGCTCGAACGCGAACACACTCCCCTGCCCCACGACGGTCTCAGCCCAGATCCTTCCGCCGTGCGCTTCCACCACGGACCGCGCGATGGCGAGGCCGATCCCGGTGCCACCCTCACCTCTCGATCGGGCCTGGTCAACTCGATAGAACCGTTCGAACAGAAACGGCAGGTGCGCCGGCGGGATGCCGGGACCCGTGTCCTCCACCCGGATCTCACAGCGCTCTCCCGTCGAGCTCGCCGTGACCACGACCTCGCCGCCGGGGGGGGTGTAGCGCACGGCGTTGTCGAGCAGGTTGAACAGGACTTGGTGCACGCGCTCGCGGTCGGCCCAGACCGGCGGGACGCCGGGTGGGACCTCCACCCGAACGTCGACGAGGTGATCGGCCTGCGAGACGCCGATCTCGCCGGCGACCTGACGCACCAACGCCGCCACGTCGAGCGCCTCGCGATCGAGGGGGATGTCGCCGGACTCCAGCCTGGACAGGTCGAGGAGCTGGTCGACCAGCCTGGACAGACGTTGGGCTTGCTGCAACATCACCTGGAGGACCGCCGGGTCGGGCGCCTCCACGCCGTCGAGCAGGTTCTCGAGTCGGGCTTGGAGCGCCGAGATCGGCGTCTTCAGCTCGTGCGAGACGTTCGCCACCAGGTCGCGCCGGAGGCGCTCCACGTTTTCGAGCTCGGCGCTCATCCCGTTGAACGCCGCGGCGAGCTGCCCCACCTCGTCGCGGCTCGCCGTCTGCACGCGCTGACTGTAGTCACCCTGCGCCATCTTCCCCGCGGCCCGTGCCATGTCGCGCAACGGCTTCGTCATACCCTTGGCCAGGAGCCGCGCCAGGAACAGCGCGACGGCGGACGCGAGCGCCCCGCCGAGCAGGAGCTGCCACCACGTCTCGAGGAGGAAGTGCGGGCTCCGGACGATGCCGAGCACGACGTATACGAGCAACACTGTCACACCAACGGCGAACACGATGATCGAGCCGAGCTTGGCGCGGATGGTCGGAAGACGGTCGAGCGGGTTCACGCAGCGTCCTCCCGGAAGGAGTACCCCACTCCGTGCACGGTCTGGATGAACCGCGGCTCCTGCCCGTCCTCACCGAGCTTCCGGCGGATCCGCGCCACGTGTGAATCGACGACGCGCCCCCCGCCGAAGTCGCGATATCCCCACACGCCATCCATGAGCTGCTCACGGGTCATCACGACGCCCGGATTCCGCGCCAACGAGAGGAGGATGTCGAACTCCAGGGGCGTGAGCTGGACGTCGCGTCCGTCCACGCTCACCCGGCGTCGCGCCGGATCGATGGTCAGCGCGCCGCGTTCGATCGGGCCGGATCCGTTCGTCGCGGACATGATGCGATCCATACGCCGAAGGATCGCCTTCACTCGGACGGTGAGCTCTCTGAGGCTGAATGGCTTCGTCAGGTAGTCGTCGGCGCCAACCGCGAACCCCGCCACCTTGTCGGACTCCTCGGTCCGGGCCGTGAGCATCAGCACGGGAACCCATGTGTCCTTCTGGAGCTCGCGGCACACCTCGAGGCCGTCCATGCCAGGGAGCATCAAGTCCAGCACCACGAGATCGGGCGGCTCTCGCCCCGCCGCCTCCAGGGCGCTCGGTCCGTCGCCCGTCACGAGGACCCGGTACCCCTCACTGGCCAGCCGCGCCCGCACCGCCTCGGCGATGGCCGCCTCGTCCTCGACGACCAGCACGGTGTGCTCGTTCACACAGGCCATCGTAGCCCCCGGCCTGTTCCCGAGCCTTGGCCGCGATATGGAGAACTTGTAGCGGCGGAGCCATGCGAAAGCGCGGGCGCTGGGGGTGGGGGTTGGGGGAGGGATCTCCCTCCCCATCAGGGAAGTGGTATCGGTTTGAGGATGTCGAGAAGCAACAGGCTGCCCACGAAGACGATCAGGAACGTGGCCACCACCGCGGTGATCGGGATGAGCCGGCGCATGTCGACCTTGCGTCTGGTGACCTTCTCGATGGCGATGACCGCGAGGTGGCCGCCGTCGAATGGCGGCAGCGGAAGCAGGTTCAGCAGGCCGATGAAGATGTTCAGGCTGGCCAACAGGACCAGGAGGTCGCCGAAATTGTGCTGTGCGGTCTGCCCGGCGATGCGGGCCACGCCCACCAGGCTCGTCGGATCCTGGACGCTCCGCGGCTCGCCGCCGAAGAGC
>JBKOXF010000065.1:0-7446 GCA_046724795.1 Actinomycetota bacterium
GGCCAAGGACGCCACGGTGGGATTGATCTTCGTCGCTCCAAAGAACCCCGTGTCGCGAGGGGGGAAGCCCACGCCGCAAGAGGTGAAGTTCGTGACGGAGTACATCAAGAAGTACTACCCGAACGGCATCCGTTCAGAGAGCGGCGCCAACAAGCTGATCGGGGCGGGCTTCCTCACGTACGACGGAGTGAAGATGTGGGCCGCCGCCGCCGAGAAGGCCAAGTCGTTCGAGCCCGACGACGTCGACAAGGTGTTCAACGACGGCTTCAAGTTCGGCCCTGCCGAATCGGCGGGCAACCTGGAGTGGGAGTACAGCGCGACCGACCACGAGGGGTTCCACGCGAAGGACGCGTGCCTGTATCGGTGGGTCAAGGACGGGAAGGGCATCGAGTACAAGTACTTCGCCGACGCCACGAAGTACGCCGGGTAGCCCTCGCACTAAGCTGATCGGCATGACCACACCAACCGAACGCGCCCGTGAACGCATCTCGGCCGACATGGACCGCATCCAGGACGATCTGGAGCGCCTGGTCCGCATCCCGTCGGTGTCCGCCGAGGGGTTCGACCCCACGCACGTGCGAGCCTCCGCGGAGGAGACCGCCCGCCTCATGGAGGCGGCCGGCCTCCAGGGCGTGCGGTTCCTGGAGCACGAGGGCGCCCACCCGGCCGTGTTCGGCGAGGCGGCCGGGCCGCCGGGGACGCCCACCGTCCTCCTGTACGCGCACCATGACGTCCAGCCGCCCGGCGACCCCGCCCACTGGGACTCGCCCCCGTTCGAGCCGGAAGTACGGGACGGCCGGCTGTACGGCCGCGGATCGAACGACGACAAGGCCGGGATCGCGGCGCACCTCGCGGCGATCCGGGCGCACGAGGCCCGGCCGCCCGTCGACGTGAAGGTGTTCGTCGAGGGGGAGGAGGAGACCGGATCCGAGCACCTGGCCGGGTTCCTCCACGAGCACGGGGATCTCCTCGGTGCCGACGTGCTGGTGCTGGCGGACGCTTCGAACTGGCGCCTCGGCGTCCCGGGCCTGACCACCTCCCTGCGAGGGGTGGTCGACTGCGTGGTGGAGGTCCGCACGCTGGACCACGCGGTCCACAGCGGTCAGTTCGGTGGACCGGCCCCCGACGCGATCTCGGCACTCGCCAGGCTGCTCTCGACGCTCCACGACGAGCGTGGGAACGTGGCCATCTCCGGCTTGGAGGGCGACCACGTTGCGCAGGTGGACTACGACGAACGGGACTATCGCTCGGACAGCGGAGCCGTGGACGGCCTGCGGCTCATCGGCGAGGGTTCCATCTCGGAGCGGCTGTGGACGAAGCCGGCCGTGGCGGTCCTCGGGATCGACGCGCCGAGCGTGGTCCATTCGTCCAATCAGATCGTGCCGATGGCCCGGGCCGTGGTGAGCCTGCGGATCCCGCCGGGGGTGTCGGCGTCGAAGGCTTCGGACGCGCTCGTCGCGCACCTCGAGGCCAACGTTCCCTGGGGAGCGCAGGTGACCGTGTCACCCGGAGCCGGCGCGGAACCGTTCGTGGTTCGGGCCGACGGCCCCGTGTACGACGCCGCCCGACGGGCGTTCCGCGACGCCTGGGGGACGGACGCGGTCGACATCGGCGGGGGCGGCACGATCCCGCTGGTGAAGGCGTTCGTCGATTCCTATCCCGACGCGGTCATCCTGCTCACCGGGATGGAGGATCCCGACGGCCGGGCGCACGGCGAGAACGAGAGCCTCCACCTGGGCGAGTTCGAGCGGGTGTGCGTGGCCGAAACGCTGCTGCTGGACTACCTGGCCGAGGGCTGACGGCTGCGCGCCGCGACGATCCCCTCGCAGATCTCGCGAACGATCTGGGGCCCGCGGTAGATCATGCCGGTGTAGACCTGCACGGTCGCGGCGCCGG
Organism: Actinomycetota bacterium; assembly: GCA_046724795.1. Classification (GTDB taxonomy): domain Bacteria; phylum Actinomycetota; class UBA4738; order UBA4738; family JACQTL01; genus JBKOXF01. Next base: position 1,897 of record JBKOXF010000065.1, read on the forward strand.
CCTCGAGACAGGCCGTCGCGTCCTCGGCGGCGAAGATGCCACCGCATGCGTTGACCACGAGCGCGCCCCCGGTGGCCTCCCGGATCTCCCGCACGATGCGAAGGGTGTCCTGGAGCAGCGGCCTCCCCGAGAGCCCACCGCTCCCCTTCCGCACGAGCGGCTCCTCCACCGGGATCGTGTTCGAGCACGTGAGGCCCTGCGTGCCGGCGTCGACCGCGAGCTTGGCCATGGCCAGCGCTCGCTCGCGCTCCTCGTCGGTGCGGAACGGCGGCAGCTTCACGAACAGTGGCTTGCGACGGCGGGGCCCGAGCGCCTCGAGGAGCCGGCGGAGGTGCTCGACGTTGTCCCGGCTCGTGCGCCACGGCGCGTTCGGCGAGCTCACGTTCAGCTCGATCCCGTCCGCGAGCGGCTCGAGGAGCGTGTGCGCCGCCACGACGTCCTCGACCTCCTCGTCGGCCAGGCTGACGAGCACCGGCGCCGTCCGTCGGGCCTTCATCAAGCGGCGAGCCGCGTACGCCGCGCCCTTATTGGGAAGGCCCATCGAGTTCACGATCGCGAGGTGCTCGGGATGACGAACGATCCGGGGCTTCGCGTTCCCCCGGCGCGCCGCCAGCGTGACCGTCCCGGTGACGACGTAGCCGAACCCGATCTCGCCGAGGGAGGTGACCAGGCGGGAGCTCTTGTCGAACCCGGCGGCCAGTCCGACCGGGTTGCGCAGCGGGATCCCGGCGAGGTCGGTCCGAAGCGCAGGATCGTCCGGGACGCCGCCGATCCGGCGCCATGGGAGCGGGAGTCGGAGCAGGCCCTGGGCGAGGTGATGCGCTCCCTCCGGTGGCAACGCGAAGAAGACGGGGCGCCCCAGCCGTCGGTACAGCTCCATGCTCCGCCTATGCTAGCGGCCGATGTCCACGGAACTGGCGGAGCGACTCATCGCGGCTTCGGAGCTGCACGGCGACTTCGTGCTGTCGTCCGGCACGCGATCGAGCGTGTACTTCGACAAGTTCCGGTTCCTCGCGGACCCCGCGCTGCTCCGCGACGTCGCCGCCGCGGTCCGCGGGCTCCTGCCTGAACGGGTCACGCACCTCGCATCTCCGGAGGGGGCGGCCACGTTGCTGCTCTCGGCGGTCGCGCTCGAGACCGGTTTGCCCATGGTGATGGTTCGCAAGGAGCGCAAGCAGTACGGGACGCGGTCGCAGGTCGAGGGGCTGATGGAGCCCGGGGCACGGGTGGCGCTCATCGAGGACGTGTCCACGACCGGCCACCAGGTCGAGGCCGCCGCCCGTGCGGTGACCGACGAGGGTGGCACGGTGGAGGCGATCATCCTGGTGATCGACCGCGGTGGCGCGGACGCCCTCCGGGATGCCGGCTACCGCGTCGAGTCGGTGGTATCGCTCCGTCCGAGGAACTGATCAGCGCCAGTCGACGGAGACGACCTGGATCGGCGCGGCGATGCCCCTCACGGCGATCTCCCGCGGCTCAGAGACCGGGAACCGCGACTCCGCGGCGGTGTCACGGCTGGCGAGGATCTCGCCCCCCTCCGCGACTCCCGCGATCCGCGCGGCCTCGTGCACACCCTTGCCGGTGAAATTCCGTCCCACCTGGGTGGCACCCGCGGCGTGCAGCCCGATCCGGACCTGCGGGGCGAACCCGGCGCTCTGCCGGTGGTCGGCCAGGCGGCGCTGGATGGCGACGGCACACGCGAGCGCCTCGTCCGGAGAGTCGAATCCGACGAAGAACCCGTCGCCGGTGGACACGACCTCCTCACCTCGGTGCGCCGCGAACTCGGAACGGAGGGCCTCGTTGTGCCACCGAAGCACCCCCTGCCACGCGTCGTCCCCCAGCGCCTCCACGAGGTTCGTGGACTTCTCGATGTCGGTGAACATGAACGTCTTCTCCACGCGGCGGGGGGCGGTCTTCCCCCGAAGCTGCCATGGCAGCAGCTCCTCGACCTCCTCGATCACGATGGCCTGCGTGGGACACGAGAAGGTCGCCTCCCGCAGGAGCTCCTCGTCCACGCTCGACGCGTCGATCACGTCCGCCTTGGCGAAGTCGCCCTCGTGCCAGTCGAACGCCGTCGGTGCGATCGTGATGCAGTTGCCGGCGCCGACACATCGATGCCGGTCCACTCGGGCTCGCAGCATCGCTACACCACGTGTTCCCTGAACGCGAACGCCGTCGCCTCCGCTCTCGACGAGGCGCCGATCTTCCCGAACATCTCCACCATCCTGCTCTGGACCTCCGCCTCGCTGAGACCGAGCTCCCTACCGATCTCCTGATTCGTCCTGCCCTCGGTGACGAGCTTGAGGAGTGTGGCGTCCGGCTCGCCGAGCGGACCCTCGTCACCGTCGGTCGTGGCAGGGCCGACGGAGCCCAGCGGACCCGCGAGCGCCGCGAGCTCACGCCCGAGCGGCGCGCGGAACCACCGAGCCCGGACGTCCTCATCCAGAGTGCGCATCGCCGTCATCGCCAGCATGAGGCCGACCTGTCCCCGGACGAGGTCTGATTCGGCATCGTCTCCGGCCGCCGTGTACACCTTCGCGATGGCCAGGACAGCATCCATCGGCAGGTCCTCGTGCATGGCCGCCATGATCGCGACCAGAGCATCCCGCGCGGCCTCCATCGCGTCGTCCGGGTTCCCCCTCGCCAGCGCCACCTCGGCGCGCGCGGCGTCGGCCTGGATCCCCCACGGCGGATGGCCGGGCAGCAGCGGAAGCAGCTCCTTCGCCGCCGCAGCGGAGGATTCGGCCAGCGTCATCAGCTCGTCGTCCTTCCGTTCGACGCCGAGTCGCGCCGCCTCCATCGCGAGCTGCGCGAGGGCCTCGCATCGAGCGGCGGGCTTGCCCTGCTCCGTCGCGAGCCGTACGGCGCGTTCCAGGTGCCGCCGCATCCCTTCGGCATCTCCGGCTCTGGACCTGGCCAGGCCCCGCCAGGTCTCGAGTCGCCTGGCCCGCAGGGGCGTCGGACTCTCGGCGGCGGCCGACGCCGCCCGGCCGAGCCACTCCTCAGCCTCCTCGACCTCGCCGAGATCGAGGTGGGCCATGGCGGTTCCCCCGGCGCCAAGGAACTCGAGCCACCGGTCCCCGTTCCCACGAGCATGCCGGTACAGGTCCTCGCCTCGCTCGAGGGCCAGGTCCGGGATGATCTTCGCCCGCGAGAAGACGTGGACGCCGTAGAGCATCTGGCCCTCCGCCTGGACCTGTTCGCTCTCCTTGGTCATCCTCTCGAACCGGGTCTGCACCCGGCGGATCTCCTCGATGTGCCGGGCGGCGCCGGGGCCGATGTGGATGTCCGGGCCCCAGCTCAGGTAGGCCATGCCGATCACCGAGGACATCGACCCCCTCCGATCGCCGAGCCGATCGAACAGCTCCAACGCCTTCAAGTAGCGCAGGTGTGACCGCTTCGCGAAGGCCGCCACCGGGTTGTCGCCGACCATCTGCTCGGGGGTCATGCCGGACGTGGCCTGCTGCATGAAGTCGAACATCCGGCCCGCCTGGACCTGCTCCACCATCCAAGCCCGGAGCCGGCTCGCGTCGATCATGGCGAGCTCGCGCGTCGCGGCCGCGAGTGCGGCGTCGTCGCCCAGCTCCTCCGCGAGCTCGACCGCTCGGTCGAAGGCGCCCTCCGCACCGTCGAAGTCGGCCTCGTGCGGCGAGACTGTGAAGCCTTCGCCGAGCGGGATGCGGAGGTAGTCCTGCCCGAGCTCCAGACAGGCCCGCAGCTCCATCTGCCTGTCGTTCGCGGCGGCGGCCTGTTCGCGGACCTTCGCCGAGAGGTCGACCGCGCGATCCTCCTCCGAAGAGTTCCGCAGCGCGGCCGCGCGTCGAAGCTGCACGTCGAGGGCCAGATGGGAATCTCCGAGGGCCTCGGAGAGCGCCGCGAGCTCCGCCAGGGCCTCCAAGCGATCACCCGGCCGCCTGAGCATGTCGAAGGCATCATCGCGAGCCAGGAGGAGACCGAGCCGATCCTCCGGGCTGGCCGCCACCGGGAGGGCGAGGTCGACCACGCGCAGCACCTCTTCGGGGGCATGAACTGCCAGCGCGTTCCTGGTTGCCTCGGTGGCGAACCGGACGCACACCGGGGCGTCGCCTGCCGCCCGGGCGTGCTGGGCCAACAGCGGAAGGCTCTCGGGGACGGGATCTCCGGCGAGGAGCAACTGCACCACCGCGGCGTGGACCTCACGCCGTCGCGCAGCCGACAACGCGGCCGAGGCGAACTCGCGGACGTCCTCGTGCGCGAAGCTGTAGTCGGCCGCCGAGCTCTCGGGGTGCTGGAGCAGCAATCCCGCGGCCACGGCCGGCTGCAGCTCCTCCTCGAGCGTCGCGAGGTCTCGCTCTTGATCGCGAACGCGGAGCTGGATCTCGCGGAGGTCCTTCAAGCTGAAGTGTCGGCCCAGGACGGCGGCCTCGGCCAGCGAGGCCTTCGTCTCCTCGGGCAGGCGTCCTGCCCGTCTCGAGATCAACGTGCGGACCGCGGCCGGAACGAGCCGCTCCGCTTTCCGTCCCAGGGTCCAGACGCCGTCCATCTCCTGGACCATCCCCGTCTCGCGGTACGTCCTGGCGAGCTCCTCGAGGATGAACGGGACGCCTTCCGCCTGGCCGTGGATCGTGGCCGCGCTGGTGGGATCCACTCGCCCGCCGAGGACCTGCTTCAACAGCTCGGCGCTCTCCAGTTGGGTGAACCTATGGGCCTTCAGACGCCTGACCATTCCGAGGCGCTCCATGTCCGCGATCAGGTGCACGGCCTCCGTGACGAACGCGAGCTCCTCAGGCCGGATCGCCGCCATGAGGAAGATCCGGCTCCCCGAATCGGCTCGGACCATGTAACGGATGAATCGGAGGCTGTCGTCGTCCGCCCACTGCAGGTCGTCGATCAGCAGGGCGACGGGACGTTCGGCGGCAAGCGCTCGCATCGCGACGGCGCCCAGGTCGAACGTTCGAAGGAGCTTCTGATCCGGCGGGAGGCTGGCCAGCGCGTCGTCCTCGCGGCCGGAGAGCGCGTCGGCGCATCGGGCCAGCGGCTCGGCGGCGGCGGTTCCTTCTGCTGCCTCGGTCGCCTCCGGCGAGCAGGCGATGGAGCGAGCCAGCAGGAACGGACCTCGGATCTCCTCGTCGGCCGCGACGACGACGGAGACGAATCCGTGTTGGCGGGCGGCCTCCTCCGCGGAGAGCAGCAGCCTGGTCTTTCCGATCCCCGGCTCACCCTCGATGGTGAGGGCGGCGAGACGCCCGCCCTCGGCCACCCCGAGCTCCTGTTGGATCGCGGCCAGCTCCGACGTGCGGCCGACCACCGGCCCCGGCGCCCGTCGGCCCTGGAGCGCGAATGGAGACAACGGCTGAAGGACGGCCCCAAGGGCCGACCCACTCTCGATCATGGAATCCCCCACCCACGCTCCGTTCACGTCGTGCCAGGAAGGAATGGCATGTTACCGGGTGCATCAGTACAAGGACCGGGTCACACAGAGGAGGCGAGCCATGAGCATCATCCGATTTCTGGACCACCTGGGACTCCATCTCAGGGTTCCGCCCAACTGGAACCGGTGGTGGCTGGTGA
>JBKOXF010000115.1:0-13391 GCA_046724795.1 Actinomycetota bacterium
CCCCCACCCGGTCTGATCGCTCCCGCAGCATCCGATGGACGCGCAGGGTGGCGTCGACGTAAGGGGAGGCCTCCATGTCGATCATGACGAGGATCCCGGCCTGCGAGGCCTCGTCGATGAGGCGGGCGGCGTTCTCGAGGCAGAGGTCCTCGGAGACGTCGAGCCCGAACTGGGTCAGCTTCACGGAGACGGCGCCGTCGACGTCCTCGCTGTCGTGCAGACGACGGACCGCGAGCAGGTACTGATCGGTGGCGGCCCGCGCCTGCTCCGGCGATGAGACGTTCTCGCCGAGGTGGTCGAGCATGGCGGCGATCCCGCGGCGGCCCAGACGCCGGGCAACGTCGATGGCCTCGTCGAGGCTCTCCCCGGCGACGAACCGGCTTGCCACCCGCCGTCCTACCCAGCCCCTCGTGGCCAGCCGCCGGAACCAGGGCTGCTCCGTCAACCACAGGACGGGCGCTCGAAGCAGCGGACCGCTCAGACGAGTCCTCCGCGACTCGGGGATCGACTTCCGAGTATAACGGGAGCGACGAAGAGAAAATTGCTACGAAAATTGAAAGAGCCCGAGAGACCTTTGGCTCGTCCCGACTTGCGTCGAGACCACCTCCAGCCTCTCGGGCCCAGGTGCTCCGAGCAGCCCCTGCAGCTGTCTTGGTTTCCTTATGATCGACCCTTTCGTTGGGCTTTGGGGCCTCCCGAGCCTCCCCACCCGCACAGCGAGTTGCGCTTCCCCACCGTACGACTAAGTGCGCCCAGTTGGCCTTACGGCTTTCCCAGGGGTCTCCATTCGGTTCCCTGACTCAGCCGCTCCGGTTGCTCGGAGCGATGCGGAATCTACCGGCGGCCCTCACCCCGGTCAAGGGTGCAAAAGCGCAGGTCAGAGGCCATATGCGCAGGTAGATGGCCATAGAACAAGAGTGACAATTGGCTTTCTTTCCTGAAACCGCAGGTCAGGCCCGGTCTCAGGTCTCGGCGTCCCACGTCTCACGAGCCTTTGCGAACTCCTCGCGAGTCACGCTCATCTCGACGTGATCGAGCCACCGCCCGTCCTTCCAACTTCGGTCCCGAAGCAGCGCCTCGCGAACGAAGCCGCATCGCTCGTACACCTCGATCAGGGAGTCGTTCGCTGCGAACGTGCGCACGTGCACCAGATGGAGGTCGAGACGATCGAACGCGTAGCTCAACATTGTCATCACTGCGTCACGGTCGTGTCCCCGCCCCCAGTCCGCAGGATCCCCGATATAGACGTACACCGAGCACGTCCGATCGCGCGGGCGGAACTGGTTCAGCCCGACCCGCCCCACCGCTCGTTCACCTACGGTGACGACGAAGGGATGGCCCTCCCCGCGGGACCGCTCGATGTCCTCCCTCACGTCTCGGAGCGAGCGGGGACGTTCGTAGTCCATGAACCACGAGACCTCGGGGAGGTTCTGCCACTGCAGGATGAGCGCGGCATCGTGGTCCTCGACCGGGCGGAGCTCGACCCGCTTGCCGCGGATCATCGGATGGGCACAACCATCAACCGTCGGGGGGCCAGGCCCAGGACCTCGCGATACACGGACAGAACCTCGGTGGCCGTGGTGTCCCACGAGAACCGCAGCGCATGGGCCACGCCGGCCTGCCCGAGGCGCCCGGAGCCTGCCGGATCGCGAAGGACGTCGAGCATGCGATCGGCGTAGTCGCCGGGATCCCATCCCGAGATGAGGAACCCGGTTTGCCCGTCGACCACCACGTACCGAAGCCCGCCGGTGGAGGCAGCGACCACCGGCGCCCCGCACGCTTGCGCCTCCAATGCCACGAGCCCGAACGACTCGGACCGGGACGGGACGAGCACGAGCTCGGCGGCGGAGTAGAAGTCGGCGAGCCGCATCTGAGGTTGCGGCGGGAAGAACACGACCCGGTCCCCGACGCCGGACGCAGCAGCGAGATCCATCAATCGCGAGACCTCGTCGCGTTCCGTGGCTGTTCGTCCGCTGGGTCCTCCCACCACCGCCAGGACGACGTCCCGGGTGCAGACGGGATCGCGGGCCACCGCCTCGGCCAGCGCGTTGATGGCGACGTCGGGGCCCTTGTGCGGCTGGAGGCGCCCGACGAAGAGCGCGACCCGGGCTCCTGAGAGGTGGAGCCGAGCTTTCGCTCCCTCGCGGGCGCGCGGGAAGAACACCGAGTGGTCGACCCCTGGAGGGACGATCCGGATCCGGTCCGGATCGGCCCCGTAGAGACCGATGAGGTGGGCCGCTTCGGCCGGCGTCGCCGACAGGATCCGGTCGGCCCTCTCGATGACCCGCTCCTCGCCGGTCAGGCGGGCGTCGGACTCCGGGCCCTCGCCCCGCGCCAACGAGAAGTTCTTGACCTTCCCCAGCGTGTGGAAGGAAGCCACGAGCGGCGCCCCCCAGATCTCCTTGGCGCTCCGGCCCACCCAGCCGGAGAGCCAGTAATGGCTGTGGACGACGTCGTACTCGGCGCCCTCGTGCCGCTGCCGCTCCAGGACCTTGCCGAGGAACGAGGGGAGGAACCGAGGGAGATCGTCCTTGGGCACAGGGCCGCACGGCCCCGCCTGGATCTGGATCAGGCGGTGTCCCGGGAGGATCTCCTCGACCTCGGGGACGTTCCGGCCCCGGCACCGGGTGAAGACGTCGACATCGATGCCCTGCCCTGCCAGTCGTTCGCCCACCGAACGGATGAACACGTTCATGCCGCCCGAGTCGCCGGTGCCCGGCTGGTCGAGAGGCGACGTGTGCAGGCTGAACATGGCGATCCGCGCCCTGGAACCGTTCGCGATGGTGCCGGCGCTGCGTGCGCTCATGCGGACGATGTTACGCGAGGTGAGTTGAAAGCCGACCCGGACCGGTTCGAACGCCACGAGCCCGCCCCGATGGGGGGCGGGCTCGTGACAGGCGGTCGCGTCGTTCGGCCGGACTCAGCCGACCTTCTGCGCCGCGGCGACGGTCGCCTCGGCCGTCGATGTGGCGGCCTTGCGAACCGTCTTCACCGTGCGCTTCACCTGACGCTGCGCGGTCCTGGCCTGCTCGGTGGCACGTTGGGTCGCGGCCTGCCGACGGATCCGCGAGACGAGCGACTGGCCGCGCTTGGCGAGCCGGTCGTAGGTTCGCGTGGCGGTGCGGCGGCGCTTCGTGACCCGCTTCTGCAGGTCACCGGCCTTCCCGGAGAAGAACTCCTGGAGGTCCTTGGCCGTCGCGGCCACGAGCGTCCGCGGCGTGTTGTTCTTGTCGACGAACGTCCGGACGTCACCTGCGAGGACCTTCACCTTCTCGAACGCGACGTCGCCAACTCCGACGACGGCGTAGAACGCGTCCCTGGTCTTGATGTTGTTCGTGGGCATTATCGATGCACCTCCTTCCGTGACTTCGAACTTGCTGCGTTGCGCTGTACGTGGGCGGCGGAGGGACGAAGGGGAGCCGGGTGAGGGCTTGGATCAGCCTGCATCTCCGTCCCCCCGCCGGGCTTCGAGGATCGACGCGCGGGGGCGCGACGCGCCGTCTCGACGGTTCCGTTGACCTTGCCCTTCTTCGAGGAGGCCGGGCGCCGCGGACTGGTCTTGCCGTTGGTGCGCCTGCGTCCTGTCTCCTCGCGGAAGCTGTCGTAGACCTGAAGCAGCACCTGCTTCTGCTGCTCGGAGAGGATGGGATCGGCCATGACGGCGGTGTGCACGTCGGGATGAGGCTGTTCCTCGAGGATCCCCGCCTTCACGTAGAGCGTCTGGGAGGACACGCGCAACGCCTTCGCGATGGCCGACAGGATCTCAGCCGACGGACGACGAAGCCCTCGCTCCACCTGGGAGAGGTAGGGGTTCGAGACCCCGGCGAGCTTCGCCAGCTTGCGCAGGGACATCTGCGTGCCGGCGCGCTGCGTCCGAATGAACTCCCCGAGGTCCTGCACCTTCGGCTTCACCCTCATGACGCAGTCACCCTACCAGCGGTGTATAACAGTTGCAAGCGCTTTGCTTGCACCGGTTAGCACTCTGGATAGGGGTTCCGGTCCGAGCGTCCGGCTACCGGTCGAAGGTAAACGCGCTGGTCAGAGCGCCAACCGGGCGGCCCCCACCCCGGACTGGGGGCTGTGCGAACGGCTCCAGGGCCTCGAGCTGGTCCTCGGTAAGAACATCGAGGAGCGAGAGCGCCCGGATCAGCGAGGGGGCCGCCGCTCGTGAGGCGCCGTCGTCCACACGGACCGCGACGGCGAGGTCCCGTTCGGGCACGGCGGCACATGCCAGGCCCTCCGCTCCGCCTTTCGTGACGAGCCCCCGGATCGAGTGCATGAGCGCCGTGTCTGCTCGATCGCGCCCCGCGACCAGATGGGGCTGCGCTCGCATCGCGCTGGTGCACGCCGCGAGGTCCGCGGCCAGCGGCTCGTCGGCCGGCGGGCTCCCGACACGCGCGAAGAGGGTGGCCATCGCGCGGAGGGCCATCGCATGGACGGGCACGCCGCAGCCGTCAACGCCGATCGCGATGGGCGGCTGACCGGACATCCGCGTCACTGCGTCGAGCACCGCCTGCTGGAGCGGATGGTCCGGCTCGCAGTACGCGTCGAGCTGCTCGCCGCGGCTTTTCGCGGCGAGCACCATCCCAGCGTGCTTCCCCGAGCAGTTGTGAAAACGACGCGCGGGCGCGTCCAGCCCCCGCGCGTCCTCGACGTGCCACGGCCACGCCGGAGGGCATCGCAGCGCCGACTCATCGAGCCCCGCTCGCCGCAGCAGCGCCAGCACTGCCGCCACATGCACCGCCTCGCCGTTGTGTGAGGCGCACGTGATCGCGAGCTCGTCGTCGGCGAGATCCCCCTGGATCCGGGATCGAGACACCGCCGCCTGCAGTGGCTTCATCGAGGATCGCGCGAACAGGACGCGTCCCGGATCGCCAGCCGAGGCCACCATTCGACCTCGGGTGTCGCAGACGACAACGTGACCGAGGTGCACCGACTCCACCACCCCCGACCGGACGACCGTCGCGAGTGGGACGGCGCCGGCCAAGTCAGGGTGTGGTGATGAGGGAGGGGTCCTCCTTGTACCGGCGCTTCAGCTCGTCCTGCAGCCGGTCATGGACATCGATCACGGCTTTCCGGGCCTTCGAAACCATCCGCTCCTCCTCGGCCAGGCGCCGCTCGGCCCGATCGAGGTCTTTGTCGGAAAGCGCGCTCGGATCGGAGATCGTCGTGTCACCCACCAGGCGCTCCACCCGTCGACGAGCTGCGGACATGTTCGCCTCGGGAACCGCCACGCGGACCGCCTCCCCTCGGGAGGTGCCCCGCTCGCTCTCGGCGAGCACCTCGGAGAGCTGTTCGACCAACGACCCCTCGCCGCCCTCCGTCCTTCGCTTCTCCACGAGCCGGAGGATGTCGAGCCGGCCGTGAACCATCCGCCGCAGGAGCGACAGGTACTCGCGTTCGGCGAGCGCGTCGTCACGGCGACGCTTCAGCTCATCCACGGGCACGTTCGGGAGGTCGCGGACGAAGTCCGGCGACAGGACCCGATCGATCCGACGGCTTCCGCCCTCACGGTTCAGGGATCCCTTGTCCACGTCACCGCGAATCGTACCGCGTGCCGCCGAAAGCTCAGCAGACGGCATCGAGGTAGGGCGTGGGATCAACGGCGGCGCCGCCCCCGGGGTGGTACTCGAAATGGAGATGGGTGGGTCCGCCCGCAGCGTCGCCGGTATTGCCGACGGTCCCGATCTGCGTTCCCGCCGACACCTGCCCCGAAGCCCCGTACGAGTCCAGATGGGCGTAGTACGTGTAGTCACCGTTCGTCCCGTAAACGATGACGGAGTTGCCGCCCAGCGAGTTGGGGTCCTGCACCGCGTTCCCAGCTTGTGCCGCGACGACAGGCGTTCCCCGCGGCGCCATGATGTCGTCGCCCTGGTGGGTGCGCCCGCCCGACCTCGGCGCGCCGAACGAATCGACGTAAGAGTGCGGACCCGCCACCGGACACGTCGCCAGGACGCCGCCCTTCACCGTCCGGACCCCGAGGATCCGGTTCTCCGCATTCGCCTTCTGCTCCGCCTTCAACTTCTGCGTGAGCTGGTCGACGAGGGCTTGCTCCTCACGGAAGCGCGAGGTCAGCGAGGTCTCCTGGCTGCGCAGCGATGCCGCGAGAGATCGTTGCTGGCGGGAAAGGCTCGTCAGATCCTGCTGGTCTCTGCGAAGTCGCGCGATCTGCACCTCCGCCACCGTCACGAGGTCATGGTCGCTCCGCTCCACCGCGCCCAGGAACTCGAGTCGATCTGAGAACTCGCCCAGTGTCCCCGACGACAGCAGAACGTTGAGCGCGCCGCCCGCTCCCGCCTCGTACGCCGAGCGAGCCCGCATGGACAGCGCATGGCGCACCCGGCCGATGCCCGCCTGCGTCGCTCGGATGTCCCGGGCCGTCGCATGGATCTGGTCCACGGTTCTGACGTAGCGGTCGTACGCGGCCTGGTAGGCGGCCGTGACCTGCTGGATCTCAGCCTGCAGCACGGTGAGGCGCTGCCTCGCGGAGTCGAGCTGGTCCCTCGTGCTGGCCGCGCCGGGGGTCGGCAACCCGAGCGCCACGACGGTGAGCAGCGCGATGGGAAGGAAGGTGCGACGAGACGGCCCCAAAAGCGGCGGCAGGGTAGCAAACGGCGCCTGGCCAGGGCAAACGGACGTTCAGAACGTCAGGGTGCAGTTCTCGCAGACGAACTCGTCGGGCCTCCGAGTGGCGCTGTGGCCGCCACACCGGGGACACCGGCGGCACTGCCCCCCCGTAGCGCAGTGGATCGGGTCGGTGGTCTCCCCGGGTTCGTCCCACGTGGTTGCGCCCTCTTCCGGCCGAGGGAGCTGAACGGACAGGAGCTGGAGACCATCCGGTCCTGCGGTGAACCCGTGGGGGTGCTTCGCCCCGCGGCCGACCACGACGCCGGGACCGAGCGGAACCGGGTTCGGACCGAAGCGAGCCTCGCCGTCGCCTCCGAGGACCACCACCCACTCCTCCGAGTCGGGATGCGTGTGTGCGAACGCGATCTGCTCGGGCCCCAGGCATTGCAGCGACAGGTAGTAGTCGGGACCCGTTGAGATGGGGACCCGCCGGAACCCCGATGGACAGAGATCCGCCACGTCGGTGGGGTGAGCTCGGAACACGCCGAGGTTGTCGAGGACCTCCGCCAGATCGCCGATCCTGTGCTCGCCCACGGCCATCGCGTCACCCCCCGCTACAACCCGAGCATACGCCCGATGATCTCCTTCATGATCTGGGTGCTCCCGCCGCCGATGGGGCCGAGTCGCGAGTCCCGCCACGCCCGCTGCACTGGGAACTCCATCATGTAGCCGTAGCCCCCGTGCACCTGGAGGGACTCGTCGGCCACCTTCCAGCTGAGCTCCGTGGCGAACCACTTCGCCATCGAGCACTCCATGGTGGCGTCCTCGCCCGCGACCATCTTCCGCAGCGCGTAGTACGTGAGCGAGCGGGCCGCTTCGATCTCCGTGGCGAGGTCCGCGAAGCGGTGCCGCCACACCTGGAACGTGGCGACGGGGCGTCCGAAGGCCAGGCGATCGTTCGCGTACTGGATGCCGCCGTCGAGCGTCTGCTCGGCGCCGGCCACCGCGGCGAGCGCCATGACCAGGCGCTCCCACTGGAAGTTGGCCATGATCTGGTGGAAGCCCCGGTTGACGTCGCCGAGGCGGTTCCCGTCGGGGACGCGAACGCCGTCCAGGTGGATCTCACCCGTGTGCGAGGTCCGCCAGCCGACCGTCCCGATCCGTGAGGTGGACACCCCTTCAGTGTCGCGGTCGACGACGAACTGCGTGATGCCGTGATTGCCCGCGCCGGGGTCGGTCTTCGCTGCCACCACGATGAAGTCGGCGATCGTGCCGTTCGTGATGAACGTCTTCTGGCCAGTGAGAACCCAGTCGTCGCCGTCGCGAACGGCTTTCGTCGTGATGCTCGCCACATCGGACCCGGCGCCGGGCTCGGTGACGGCCAGCGCGCCGATCCGCTCCCCCGCGATGGCGGGGACGAGCCAGCGCTGACGCTGTTCCTCGGTGCCGAACCGGTACACGTAGTAGGGGCCGAGATCCTTGTGGGCGCCAAGCGCGGCCGCCACCCCGCCCGAGGCGCACCGCGTGAGCTCTTCGGTGATCACTGCGTCGGCCACGAAGTCGGGGCCGGTGCCGCCGTAGGCCTCCTCGTACTTCGCGCCGAACAGGCCCATCTTGGCGGCGTCTCGGAACACCGCCCGAACCGGGAAATCCTGATCGCGCTCCCACTCCTCGGCGTGGGGCCGCAACTCGTTCGTGACGTAGTCGCGGACCGCATCGCGCAGCGCGTCGTGCTCCTCGGTGAACAGCCCGAACCGGGGGATCTCCTTGAACCGCGATCGGTCCGGCGCGAGCTCGAGAGCCTCCGTGCTCATCTGATCGGGGGGCTATCGCTCGGCAGTGCCGCCGGGACTCCCCTCCTCCTTCCGGCCTCGCTCTTGAGCCCCCCGACCCCCTTCACGGCGCGAATCCCGGCTTCGAGAAGTCCACTCCGGCGGTCTTGGAGATGACCTCCCGCATGACCTCGTCGGTCCCGCCGCCGATGCGGATGAGTCGCGAATCGCGCCATGCCCGCTCCACCCACAGATCGGTCGAGTAGCCCATGCCCCCGTGGAGTTGCATGCACTCGTTGATGACCTCGCCGGCCACGATCCCCGCGTAGAGCTTCGCCATCGAGATCTGCCGGACCGGGTATTCGCCGCGCTCCCAGGCGAGGGCGGTGTCGTACACCAGCTGTCGCGACGCTTCGAGCTTCGTCATCAACTCGGCGATCCGGTGGCGGTTCACCTGGAACGAACCGATGGGCTGTCCGAACGCCTGCCGCTCCTTGCAGTACTCGATGGTGCGCTGGAGCGCGAGCGTGGCGCCGGCGACGCTCCCGGCAATGCCGATCAGCCGCTCCCCCTGGAGCTCCCACATGATCTGGTAGAAGCCCATCCCCTCCGTGCCGAGCATCGCGTCGGCCGGGACCCGGACGTCGTCGAGCGCGATCTCCGCGGTGTCGGAGGCCCGCATCCCGAGCTTGTCGAGCTTGCGAGAGATCGTGTACCCCGGCGTGTCACTGTCGACGAGGAACAGGCAGAACCCTTCGTAGCCTTTCGCCTTGTCGATCCGCGCGACCAGCGTGATGAAGTCGGCCCGGACGCCGTTCGTGATGAAGATCTTGCGGCCGTTGATGACCCAGTCGCTGCCGTCGCGGACGGCCATCGTCTCGATGCCGGCGACGTCGGAACCGGCGTTCGGCTCGGTGATGCCGAGGCAGGCGATCTTCTCCCCGCGGATGGCCGGCAGGAGGTACCGCTCCTTCTGTTCCTCGGTACCGAACTTCGCGATGGGTGGGGTGGCCATGTCGCTCTGCACGGCCATGGCCATGCCGACGCCGCCGCACCCACTGCGTGCCATCTCCTCGGCGAGCACGATGGTGTGGCCCCAATCGCCACCCTGGCCCCCGAGTTCCGGTGGGTAGCGCAGGCCGAGCAGGCCGAGGTCGCCCATCCGTTTGAACACCCAGTTCGGGAACTCGCCCTCCCGCTCCCAGTCCAGCGCGTGCGGCGCGAGCTCGCTCTCCACGAACTTCCGCACGAACGCGCGGAGCTCCTCGTGCTCGGGCGTGAACAGGGGGTGCAGCATGCGGGAAGTCTATGCTCGCGGGGATGGCCGACGACACCCACCCGCTGCACGCGGATGCCGGGCGGATCCGTCCGCCTCTGGCGGGAGATCGCGTCCGGCTCCGAGCGATCGAGGAGGATGATCTCCCTCGACTCAACGAGCTCATCCTCGACCCGGAGGTTCTGAACCATCTCGACCTGGTGCAGTTCGGCCAGCCGGTGGCCGGGATCCATGCGTTCTGGGAGTCCACACGCGGGCGCGACGACGTCGTCGTGTTCGCGATCGAGGCGCCTTCCGGGGAACCCATCGGGATCTGCGCGCTCGAGCAGATCAACTGGGGGGCCCGGACCGCGGTGCTCGGCATCTGGATCGGGCAGCCGTATTGGGGGAAGGGGTACGGCACCGACGCCGTGCGGAGCATCTGCCGGTTCGGGTTCGACCAGATGAACCTGCAGCGAGTCTCGCTTCACGTCTACGAGACGAACCCGCGCGGCCGCGCGGTCTACGAGAAGGTCGGGTTCAAGCTCGAGGGGACGATGCGGCGTGCGCAGTTCCGGTTCGGCCGGTACGTCGACGGGCACGTCATGGGCCTGCTGAAGGAGGACCTCACGGGACGATGACCGCAGTGAGCCCCCTTCGAACGCTGCTGGTCGCAGCGACGGTCGTGGTGCTGTCCGCAGGATGCGGTGCCTCGACTCCGAGGGCGAACACTGCTCCGCACAGAACCACCGCTGGAACCGCCGTCGGCTCGGCCGCCAGCCGGGCCGCAGTCACGCCACAGAAGACGATCACCATCGGCCGCTCCGTGCGAGGCGTCCCGATCCGAGCCACGCGAAGGGGCGTGCCAGGCGCACCACATCAGGTCCTCGTGGTGGGCGTCATCCACGGCAACGAGAGCGCGGGCCTCGCCGTGATCTCCCGGCTGTTCCACTCAACCCCTCCCGCCGGCGTTGATCTGTGGCTGATCCGAGCGATCAATCCCGACGGGCTCCGCGCCGGGACCCGGCAGAACGCTCGCGGCGTCGACCTGAACCACAACTTCCCGGCCAACTGGATTCCGTATGAGCGGCCGTGGGACCCGTACTACTCGGGTCCTCGTCCCGCATCCGAGCCAGAGACCCGCGGGGCGATGCGGTTCATCCTGCGGATCCAGCCGGAGCTGACCATCTGGTACCACCAGCACGAGCACAAGGTGATCAAGGCGCCGGGCGACATCTCACTCGAAGCGCGGTACGCGAAGCTGGTGGGGCTGCCGTTCGATCGGCACTATCCGTACGCGCATGGGCGAGCAACCTACTGGCAGCACGCCCACGTCGCTGGTTCCACGGCGTTCGTCGTCGAATTCGGCTCGGGTTCGATTCGAGCGCGTGTAGCCGCCCGCCACGCCCGGGCCGTCCTCGCGCTGGCGCGAACGATCGCCGGCTAGCCTCCGTGCGGCGCGGCGTGGTCGGAACCCCTCGGCGGGCGCTACCCCGTTAGAGGTCGCCACCCCCACGACGCCCCCAGATGTACGTCCGTCGCTCGCTGTCCGTCGATCCCCACCGCGTGAACGAACGTAGAAGCCAGGCGATGAAAACGATGAATGCAGCGATGGCGATCCCGAACAGCACCCACGTTGTCACGAGGCCGCTCCTTCTTCGCCTGCGGTTCTATCAGCTCACGAGCCGGCGCGCATCGCCTCGATCAGGACCTCGGCCACCTCGGGCCGACTGAACTCCTGCGGAGGCTTCTCGCCCTTGCTCAGCATCTCGCGGACCTTCGTGCCGGACAGGATCACGCGGCTGTCGTCGTCGTGCGGGCACGTCTTGTGCGAGGCCATGCCCTCGCACCGCAGGCAGTAGAAGGAGTGGTCGAAGAACAGGGGCTGGATCCCGAGCTCGGCCGGCTCGAACTCCTCGAAGATCTTCTGCGCGTCGTACGTGCCGTAGTAGTCGCCGACGCCGGCGTGGTCACGCCCCACGATGAAGTGCGTGCAGCCGTAGTTCTTCCGGCAGATCGCGTGCCAGATCGCTTCCTTGGGACCCGCGTAGCGCATCGCGGCGGGGAACACGCTGACCATCGCCCGGTCCTTCGGGTAGTAGTTCTCGAACAGAACCTCGTAACAGCGCATCCGGACCTCGGCCGGGACGTCGTCTGACTTCGTCGCGCCCATGAGGGGATGCAGCAGCAGGCCGTCTACGATCTCGAGCGCGCACTTCTGGATGTACTCGTGCGCTCGGTGGACGGGGTTGCGCGTCTGGAACCCGACCACGCGCTTCCACTCGCGTTCACGGAAGGCGTCGCGCGTCTGCCGTGGCGTGAGCCGGTACCGGACGAAGTCGTCGTGTTCCGGCAACTGCAGCACTCGGAGATCTCCGGCGGCGGCCCAGTCCCCCGCCTCGTGGAGCGCCGCCACGCCGGGGTGCTCCAGATCGGTCGTGCCGAACACCGCCGTCGACTCCTTCTCGCGGTCACGCTTGTAGACCTCGGAGAGGCGCAGCACGGCGAGCGGCACGTCGTCGCCTTCGAGCCCCAGCAGCGTCACCTGGTCCGAGCGGCCGACGCGCTTCAGCTCCTCGTCGTCGAGGGAGAGCGTGACGGGGATCGTCCAGGGCAAGCCGTTCGGGAGATGCATCGTCTCGAGGATCGATCGGTACTCGTCCTCACCCTGGAAACCGGTAAGGGGCGAGAGCGCGCCGACGGCGAGCATCTCGAGGTCGGAGAGCTCTCGGGGCGAGACCCGCACCTTCGGATGGTGCTCCGCCTCCGCCGTGAGACGCTCAGCCTCCTCGCCGGTGACCAGGAGGTCGACCAGCGTGCCGCCGTGCGCGGAGATCGTGCCTTCGTCGGGCATGCGTGGGCCTTTCGGATCGTCGGGAGCCGCTAGCATAGCTGGCATGCAGGAGCTCCTCCCCGCCGAGCTCGTCGCCGACGTGAACGAGCGGTTCGAGAACGCCGAGCCTGAAGAGATCGTGGCGTGGGCGCTCGAGTCATCCGGACTCGAGCGCGTCGCCGTGGCCTCGTCCTTCCAGGCCGAAGGCACGTGCGTCATCAACATGGCCACCCGGATCCGTCCGGATGTCGAGATCCTGTTCCTGGAGACCGGGTTCCACTTCCAGGAAACACTCCGGTTCAAGGAGGAGCTGGCGGAGCGTCTCAACCTGAACGTGGTCGAGCTCCGCGGCGACTACACGCCGCAGACACAGGCCGCCGAGTTCGGCGACCGCCTCTACGAGCGCGATCCGAACGCCTGCTGCGACCTCAACAAAGTCATCCCGTTCACGCGGGCCCTGCACCTGCGCGACTTGTGGATGACCGGCCTGCGCAGGGACTCCTCACCCTCCAGGGCGGAAACGCCGATCGTCGAGCAGTACCGACTCGAGCCCGGGAAGATGATGGTGAAGGTGAATCCGGTCGCGAATTGGTCCCGCCGGGATGTCTGGACGTATCTAAAAGAGCATGACATCCCCCATCACCCGCTCTACGACATCGGATACGCGCAGATCGGCTGCGCGCCCTGCACGCGCATCGCCTTCCCCGGCGAGGACGAGCGGGAAAGCCGATGGGACGGGTCGCAGAAGGTGGAGTGTGGGATCCACACCCACAGTGCAGCTCCGTCGTAGCGGACCCGACCCCGAAGTCCCCTTGTTCATCCTCAGGGGCGTGCCTAGGATGGACTGCTCGTTCGAATCGGGGGGATCTGGATGAATGCGCGACTCAGAGTTCTCGTGCCCGTCTTCATGTTGTCGCTGGTCGGGATCGTCGGTCCGCACATTCAACCGGCATTTGCCACCGGG
>JBKOXF010000080.1:0-14262 GCA_046724795.1 Actinomycetota bacterium
ATGTAGCGGAGGCGCGCCGGGCCATGGCGGCGGTCGAATCGCGGGCTCGCATGCAGCTCGGGTGGCGCCGGAATCAGGCGTTCCGGGCCGCACTGGAAGAGCTTGCCGAAGAGGAGCCTACGGATGAGGGATGAGGATCTCGGGGAGCTGGCCGGCGCGGTGCAGCACCGGCTCGAGCTCCTGAAGAAGGACGACGTCGTCGCCAGGATCTGGCGCCACGACCACACAGTGTGGTGCGATGATCCAACCGAGATCACGAACCGCCTGGGATGGCTCGACGTCGTGCGCGAGCTCGATCTGGACGGGCTGCGCGCGTTCGCCCGCGGTTGCGCCGACGACAGTCTGCGGACGGCCGTGCTCTGCGGGATGGGCGGCTCGTCGCTCGCTCCCGAGGTGTTCCGCAAGACATTCGGCGTGGCCGACGGCGCGCTCGACCTGATCGTCCTCGACTCCACCCATCCGGACCAGATCCTCGCGGTGCAGCGGGCCATCGACGTGCAGAAGACGCTGTTCGTCGTGGCCAGCAAGTCGGGGACGACGACCGAGACGCTGTCGCATTTCGCGCACTTCTGGTCGGAGATCCCCGAGGGGTCGCACTTCGTGGCCATCACCGATCCGGGGACGCCGCTCTCGGACCTCGCCATGGAGCACGGCTTCCGGCGGACCTTCCTTGCAAACCCGAACATCGGCGGGCGGTACTCGGCACTCTCGCATTTCGGCATGGTGAACGCGGCGCTCGTCGGTGCGGATCTGGACGCGCTGGTCAGGGACGCGGAGGCCATGGCCGACGCGTGCCGGCGCCACGCGGCCGAGAACCCCGGCGCACTGCTCGGCGCTGCGCTGGGTGAAGGGCACGACGCCGGCCGCGACAAGCTCACGCTGGTGCTCCCCGGATCGCTGACGTCCTTCGGGTACTGGGTGGAGCAGCTCATCGCGGAGTCGACGGGCAAGGAGGGCAAGGGCATCCTGCCGGTCGAGGGCGAGGACGTGGGCCAGCCGGATGTCTACGGCGACGATCGGGTGTTCGCAAGGGTCGGCCGAGACCTCGCGGAGCTCCGGGCCGCCGGCCATCCCGTGGTCGGGCTCGACGACGCCGGGTTGGGCGGTGAGATGTTCCGGTGGGAGTTCGCGACCGCCGTGGCCGGCGCCGTGATCGGGATCCAGCCGTTCGACCAGCCCGACGTGCAGTCGGCGAAGGACGCCACGAAGAAGATCCTCGAGTCCGGCGACATCCCCGATCCCGAGCGCGGGGACCTGCGCGAGCTCTTGGCGTCGGCTCGTCCCGGGGAGTACCTGGCGATCCAGGCGTACCTGCCCCGGAACCCTGAGACACAGCGCGCGCTCCACGCGGTCCGGATGCGCCTGCGGGATCGACTGAAGCTGGCCACGACGGTCGGGTTCGGCCCGCGGTTCCTGCACTCCACCGGGCAGCTGCACAAGGGCGGACCGAACACGGGGCTGTTCGTGCAGGTTGTCGACGACCCGGCCGATGACGTGGAGATCCCCGGCAAGCCGTACACGTTCGGGACGCTGAACAAGGCCCAGGCCGCCGGGGACCTCCTCGCGCTGCGCGACCGCGAACGTCGGGTGGTCCGTGTGTCGCTGCGGGAACTCGAGGACGCGTGACCTCGAAGCCGGAGCTCCGCGTCACCGACGACCTCGTCGGTGACGCGGAGCGCATCTTCCTCGAGGCGTCGCACCGAACGGTGGCACTGTCCGGCGGGTCGACGCCGGAAGCGGTGTACGAGCGGCTCGCGACCACGCCCGCCGCATGGATGGGCGTCGACGTGTTCTTCGGCGACGAGCGCTGCGTGCCCGCCGACCACCCCGACTCGAACTTCAAGATGGCCGACGAGGCGGTGCTGTCGAAGGTGGAAGTGCGAGCTCACTCGATGGTCGGGTGCGACGCCAACGCCTACATCCGGGAGCTCGCCGCGGTGTTCGGGCCCAACGAGGTTCCCCAATTCGACTTCCTCTTCATGGGGCTCGGCGAGGACGGCCACACCGCGTCGCTTTTCCCGGGAAAGCCCGCGCTGGAGGTCACGGACCGGTGGGTCGTGAACGTGCCGGAACCCGGGATGCCGCCGCCGCACCCTCGCATGACTCTGACCCTCCCCGTCTTCGACGCCGGTCGCATCGCGCTGTTCCTGGTGTCCGGCGACTCCAAGCGCGATGCCCTGCGCAAGCTCATGGCCGGGGACGAGTCGATCCCCGCTGCACGTGTGCACAGCCAGCGCGTGATCGTCCTCGCGGATCCTGCCGCCGCGGGCTAACCGGCGCTGACGTGCAGCGCGCTGCCGACGCCGTACGTGACGGCCGCGGCGGTGGCTCCGATCAGGAGCATGCGCAACCCTGAGCGGAGGGGCTGCTTCCCGGTGAGGATCGACATCAGCGACCCCACCAGGAACAGCGTGAGCCCGCTGGCCACGATGGCCGCGACCCGCGCCGCCGTCCCCGAGCCGATCAGGAACGGCACCAGGGGCACCAGCGCCCCGAGCGAGAACGTGACGAACGACGAGATCGCCGCCCCCCACGGCGAGCCGAGGCCTCCTCGTGGATCGAGGCCCAATTCCTCGCGCGCATGCGTCTCAAGCGCGAGGTCCGGGTTCTTGTGGATCACGTCGACCAACGACTCGGCCACCTCGCGTGGAACGCCCTTGCGCTGGTAGATCCCGACGAGCTCGGCCCGTTCCTCCTCGGGCTCCGTGGCGAGCTCGTGGGCCTCCAGGTGGATGAGCCGTTCGAACAGCTCTCGCTGCACGCGCATCGACACGTACTCGCCCGCGCCCATGGAGAACGCTCCGGCCAGGAGGCCGGCCACACCGGCCAGCACGATGACACTGTTGTTCACCGCCGCTCCCGTGAATCCCATGATGATCGACAGATTCGAGACGAGGCCGTCGTTGACGCCGAACACCGCCGCGCGCAACGTGCCGCTCCTCCCACCGACACCGCGCTTCTTGGGCTCCGGTGGGACCGGCCCCTCGTGGGGGTGGATGGGTTCGTCCTTCTGTCGGAGCAGCCGGCCGATCACGAGGATCCGTGCTCCCGAAGGAACCGCTCGACCTCCGCCGCGAGGGTCTCCCCGGAGGGGAGGTTCCCCATCTGGACCTGCTCGTTCGCGGCCTCCTCGAGGCGTTGGACGTACTCGGTCAGCGTGTCGTTCTCCGCGACCAGCTCCGAGATCCGCTGTTCCCACGCCTCCACCGACGGAAGCAACTCCGTGACGTCGACGTCTGTTCCCAGGAACGTCGAGACCCGCTGCACCAGGGCCAGCGTGGCCTTGGGGTTGACGCCGGCCGGGAGGTAGTGCGGCGCCGCCGCCCAGAAGCTGACGGACGGGAGCTGCGAGCGGTTCGAGATGTCGTGGAGCACCCCGACGATCCCGGTCGGCCCCTCGTACCGCGAGGACTGGAGGCCGAGGCGCTCGGCATCCTCCTCCGTCTGCGCGGAGCCAACCACCGGAACGGGACGCGTGTGCGCGACGTCGGCGAGGAACGCGCCGAGCGTCACGAGCCGCTCGGCCCCGAGGGTCTTCCCCACGTCCACGATGGACGTTGCGAACGTGCGCCACCGCACGTTCGGTTCGATGCCGATGAACACCACGACGTCGCGGCCCCCGGCCCTGCCGAAGGAGAACTCGCACGACGGCCACTCGATGACACGACTGACGCCGTCCGCGAGGGTCACCACCGGACGGGTCACCTGGAAGTCGAAGAAGTCCTCCGGGTCGAGCCGCGCGAACGGCTTCGCGCCCCACGACTCCTTGAGGAAGGAGGCGGCCTCCGACGCCGACTCTCCGGCGTCGTTCCAGCCCTTGAACGCGGCGATCAGGACGGGACGGTCGAGCTTCGGGCGCTCCTCGAAGATGACGGACTCCACCCCACAGAGATTACCCGCCGGGCGCTACGCGGCGACACAGACTCCCACCGGATCGAGGGTCACGGGGAGACTCGGGGTCTCCCAGGGCCTTGCACCGGCTGTGACCAGCCTGGCCAGCAGGCTCTGCCGCGTGGGGACGTTCGCCGATGGCAGGCCGCCGAGGATCCCGTCGATGAGGTCCTGCACCTGGAGGCGTCCCATCAGACCACCGTGGGGCGCGGGGACGAGGTAGATGGGGACGCCGGGCGGCGAGGCCGCGGGGTCGACCATGTCGGCGAGCGACTCGAACGACACCTGGCGGACCCCCGGGGGAGGCGGCGCGCTGGCGAGCCGCGAGAGCGACGCGCGACAATCGGTGACGTCGCGGCCCAGGCCAGAGTCCACGGAGAGGCGAAGCGGCCCGATGCCGCCGACGAGCGATGCCAGGCCGCGCAGACCCCATCCGCTCGCCACGCCCCATCCCTGACGCCCCCGTGGCGGGAAATAGACACTCGACTCACCCGGGAGCATGTCGAGGGTGATCAGGCGATCGACATCGTGGCTCGATGGCCTGTAGAGACGGAGCAGGTACGTCCGGGCCACCATCGCGCCTTCGCTCTCCGCGAGGATGGTCACGGGCTCGCCATAGGCGCGAGCGAGCGAGTGCACCTGTCGCGCCATGAGTGTCGCGGACCGCGAGAGCGACTGTTCGGTGGCGCTCGGCCCGTACGGAAGGGGTCGCCGGCCCGGGCCGAGCCCCCGGTAGGAGAACCGCCATCCCTCGTATCCGTTGGGAAGCCGGAGCGGTGAGGACGCGTCGTAGTGGCTGTGCAGTCCGGCCGCGACGAGGACCGGATGCTGGCCGGGCGTCTCCGAAGGAAGTGGGCCGAGACTGGTTCGCGCGTGATGCCCGGCCAACGCGAAACCGATCGCGGAGCCTCCCACCGTGACCGCGAACACCGACGCAACGAGCGCGGGTGTGAGCGCGGGGAGCGCTCGGCGGGACCGCCCGAGCGCGACGTCCTGCACGACGCCGTACAGGGCCCGTGCGTTGAGCAACCCCGCCACAGCGGCCGCGAGCAGCGCCATGGCGAGGGAGCCTGAACCCGCGACGCCGCCCGCGAGCGTGAGCCACACGAACGACATGAGGATCCACCCCACGCTCGCCCACGTGGGTCGCCACCCGATGCGGCGGCCGGTCGTCCTCGCGATCGCCCCGCGGTGAAGGATGGCGGCGATGGCGAGCGCGGGCGGGAGCGCCGCGAAGAACAGGAACGATAGGTGCGAGAAGGCCATGCCGAACAGCAGGATCACCCAGGGCACGAACAGCACCATGGCCAGGGCGTAGAAGAGGACCGCCCGCCGCGCCGCGCCGCCCATCTCGGGCGGCGCGGCGGTCTCGGAAGGCCAGGCGCGTTGCACCACCCACGCCATCCACAGGCTCCTGAGGACGAGCACGGCGGCGAGTTCGAGCCCGAACGTCACCCACGAGTTGTGGAACACCGACACCCATCGGAGGTCGTGGAACACGTCGAGGGGCGGGGGAGCGGTGACCTGGGGACCCAGGGCAGCGTTGGCCGGGGAGATGGTCCGAAGGAGTGCCGTCTCCGCCACCGGCGCGAGCGCCCCGGGCACGATGAGTCCGATCCGTCCGAAGAATCCGATTGGTTCGGTGCTCCCCGGCTCTCGCATCGGTCGATCCGGCCGAAAAGTATCCTCCGCTCGGGCCCGGAGTGTACGCTCCGGCCTCAAGCATCACGCTTTCCAACCGAAGAACAAGGGGTGCCGGCCTTGCCATTCCGGGTGCGCAAGGGGGAGAGGAGAGGGACGCTGCCTCAAGAGCGCGTGACTGCGAACGACCCCATGAGCGAGCCGGACGCCTCGTTCCGCGTCCTCTCCGAAGTGGCTCGACTGCTCGTCTCGGAATCCGACCTCACGCGGCTGTTGGAATCGATCGCCGACGCCGTGGCGACGCTGATCCCCTACGACGGGCTGGTGCTGTATCAGGCCGACCCGGTCCTCCGTGAGCTCCGCCCCATGTTCGCCCGGCATCCTCGAGCCGAGGAGATCTACCGGCGCAACGCGGTCGCGTTCGGCGAGGGACTGACCGGGTTCGGCGCCGAGCACCGCGAGGCCGTGATGTCGAACGACGGGGAGCGCGATCCGCGCCACGGGCATGGGGCCGATCAGTCGTCTGGTGAGTCCGTGATCAGCGTCCCGCTCCTGGCGCGCGAGGAGCTTAAGGGCATGCTGGACCTCTCCCGGTTCGGATCGGACAACGGGTTCGTGGCTTCGGACCTCGACATGGCGAAGCGCTTCGCCGAGCTCGCTGCCCTCGCGCTCGACAACGCGCACATCCGGATGAAGCTCGAGTCCGAGATCATCACGGACCACCTCACCGGATTGCACAACCACCGGTACTTCCAGGAGCGTCTGGCTGAGGAGGTTCATCGGAGCGGGCGCTCCGGGAACCCCGTGTCCGTGCTGCTGATCGACGTCGACAACTTCAAGCGCATCAACGAGCAGGACAGCCCGCTCGAGGGCGATCTCGTGCTGTCGGGACTGGGCACCCTGTTGCGGGTCGAGGCCAGGCCCGAGGACGTGATCTGTCGAGTGGGCGGCGACGACTTCGGCGTGATCCTGCCCGGGACGTTCGCGCGGGAGGCGGAGGCGATGGCCGAGCGGTTGCGCGGGCGAGTGGCGGAGGCGGCGTTCAACGGCTTCGGCACCCGGATCACGGTGAGCATGGGGATCGCGGAGGCACCGCTGCACACGTCCGTGCCGAGCGAGCTGATGGCCTGTGCGAGCAACGCGTTGATGCAGGCGAAGTCGGCAGGGAAGAACCGCGTGGAGTCGTACGTGGCGGGCGAGTGGTCGGGTGTGCGCGCGGTCCCGGAGGAGAAGTCGCGCATGGCCGGCCAGATCAAGACGATGCAGGGCCTCGCCGGCAAGCTGAACCGGCTGCTCGACGTCGGTCAGATCGGCGAGGCGTTGATCTCCGAGCTGCACGGGCTCATCGATTACGACGCGGTCCGTGTGTACCTGCTCGATCCCGACGGGGCCACGCTTCGCCCGATCTCGTTCCACACGACGCGCGAGGAGTACGCGGGGCAGACCGAGGAGGGGCTCACGATCGAGGTGGGCGAGGGGATCACCGGGCGGGTCGCCGAGACCGGCGAGTCGATCTACGCGCCGGACGCGCAGCGGTGCGAGTTCGCGGAGGACATCCCCGGGACGCCCGCGGTCGACGAGTCGGTCCTCGTCGTTCCGCTGAAGTTCGGGGCTCGAGTCATCGGAACGATCGCCGTCACACAGCTCGGCCTGGGACGCTTCGACGCGGACGACCTGCGCGTGATGGAGGCCCTCGCGTCGCACGTCGCGGTCGCGCTGGAGAACGCGCGACTCTTTGACGAGGAGCGGCAGTCAGCCGAGACGGCCAACGCGCTGCTGCGGGTATCGAGGGCCCTCACGCGGCGGAGCGCCGTCGAGGACGTGGTGGAAGAGCTGGTCGGCTCATGCATCGACCTGTTCGAAGACGGGCGCATCTCGGTGTGGCTTCGCGACAAGGCCGGGACGTTCCGGTGCTCGGCTCAATCGGGCCATCCGCTGAAGGCGGCGCAACGGATGTTCACTGTTGAGGCACCGACCGATACGGCGCAGCGGTACCTCCTGTCGATGGACGAGCCGTTCTTCCTTCCCGAGGGCGTCGTGGTCGACGCGAGCGCATCG
This sequence comes from Actinomycetota bacterium, assembly GCA_046724795.1. Lineage (GTDB taxonomy): Bacteria > Actinomycetota > UBA4738 > UBA4738 > JACQTL01 > JBKOXF01. The sequence goes on from JBKOXF010000080.1 coordinate 7,591, forward strand.
TTCGGCTTCGCAGCGGGCGATGCAGGACCGACCCTGGTGGCTCCGATCAGGTGGGACCAGGACGGCCTGGCCGCGATCCTCATCACGGGGAGGCCGGGGTGGCGGATCCTCGGACGGCACCTCCGCCTGGCCAAGGGCATCGCCGACATGGCCTCACTCGCGCTGGGGAACGCGCAGCGGTTCGCCGACATGGAGAAGGCCTTCATGGAAACCGTGGAGGTACTGGCGAACGCGCTCGAGGCCAAGGACTCCTACACCCACGGCCACGCCCGCCAAGTGGGGCGGATGGCGATGTCCGTCGGGTTGGAGATGGGGATGGAGGAGGAGCAGCAGCGCGTGCTGGAACTGGCCGGCGTGTTCCACGACATCGGCAAGATCGGTGTGTCCGAGAACATCATCAACAAGCCCGGCGCGCTCGACGACGACGAGTGGCAGGAGATCCGGAAGCACCCGGACATCGGCGACCAGATCATGGCGCCGGTCGCGTTCCTCGATCCGATCCGCCCGTTGATCCGGGCCAGCCACGAGCGGTGGGACGGTGCAGGCTATCCGGACGGGCTTGCCGGCGAGGACATCCCGATGGGTGCGCGAGTCATCGCCGTGTGCGACGCGTGGCACGCGATGACGTCGGACCGCGCGTACCGCCGGGCGCTCCCGGCGAAAGAGGCCCTTCGGCGGATCCGGGAGGCTGCCGGGTCGCAGTTCGACCCGGCCGTCGTCGACGCGTTCCTGGCGGCGCGGGCCAAGGGCCTGATCCCGGACGACCACGTGCACGCAAAGGGGCACGCGCGTTAGTTGCAGGCCACCTTCACGGTCGTGCCGGGCGGCGCGGCCGGCACCCCCGTCAGGACGTCCCGGAACGTCAGGCTCTTCTTCGGGGGGATCAGGTCGGTCAGCACGGAGTTCGCCGCGCCCGCATAGGTCCCCTGCAACTGGGTGATGCGGCAGTTGGCGCGCGCGGTGCGGGTTCCACCGTTGGTCACCGTGGCCTCGACGACGATCGATGACGGCGCTCGGAACGTCCACGTGTTGACGTGCGCGGGGAACGGCCCGACGCCGCGATGGTTCAGGAAGGCGAACAGGGCCAGGCCCGCAAGCACGAGCAGGATCGTGATCATGATCGTGGCGTGGTACTGCACCGGGCTCGGCCTCGGGATCCACGCCGGCCACCGGTCGGCCCGCGCCTCAAGGTCGGATGGCGGCTTGATCTTGGTGCCGAGCGACGGCCCCTCCTCTTCGCGGCAGCGTTCGCACAGGTAGCTGTGCGCCTCGATCTCGCGCCCGCAACGGGCGCATCGCGTGGTGGTCGGCATCGGAACCGAAGGCTACCGCGCCCCGGCCGCCTCCGATCCGGGGTACACAGAGACGAAGGACGCAAGGAGGACGACATGAGGATCGCGTTCTGCGGGATGGGAAGGATGGGAGCGCCCATGGCGGCGCGGCTGATCGACGCGGGTCACGACCTGACCGTGTGGAACCGGACCAAGGAGAAGGCCGAGCCGCTCGGGGAGCGGGGAGCCCGAGTGGCCGGGACGCCGCGGGAGGCTGCTGAGAACTCCGAGGTCGCGGTCACGATGCTGGCGGACCCCGACGCCGTCCGCGATGTCGTGCTGGGGACGGACGGGTTGGGATCCGGCCTTCCGGAGGGTTCGATCCTGCTCGAGATGTCCACGATCGGTCCGGACGCCGTCCACGAGCTGGCGGGGGCGCTTCCCTCAGGTGTGGTGCTGTCGGACTCGCCGGTGCTCGGCAGCGTGCCGCAGGCGGAGGCCGGCGAGCTGAAGATCTTCGTCGGCGGAGACGAGCAGACGTTCTCGCGGGTCCTGGAGGTCCTCGAGGTGTTGGGGAGCCCGCGGCTGGTCGGGCCGCTCGGGGCCGGCGCCGGTCTGAAGCTGGTGGTGAACTCCACGCTCGGCGCGGTGATGGTCGCCGTGGGCGAGGCGCTCGCGCTCGGCCGAGGCCTCGGGCTGGACGACAACGTGGTGATCGACACGCTCTCCGGAACGTACGTCGGCGGCGTCGTGAAATCGAAGCGGTGGGTCATCGACGGTGAATCGGGCGAGACGCACTTCTCCCTGTCGCTCGCGGCGAAGGACCTCCGGCTGGTCGCGCAGGCGGCCGAGCGCGTCGGTCTTCGGTTGCGTGCGGCGGAAGCTGATCGGCTGACGTTCGAGGAGGCCGATGAAACCGGCCTCGCCGACGCCGACTACGGCGCAGTCATCACGTTCCTGCGAGATCGAGCGTCCTGATCTCCGCCGGGCCGAGCTGAACCTCGAGGCCGGCAACGGTCGCGGCGGCGGGCTCTCGAGCGGAGTTCCACACGCGGACCTCGATTCCGCCGTCAACGCGGCTAATGGCCGAGAGCTCGGCGCCACGCATCTCGAGCAATGAGCCCGAAGCGGGGAGCGAGCCTCCGCCCGCAGCGGGAGCCGTATGCAGGGGCAGGGCGAACCGCTCCCACAACTCGAGGAGATCGCCACGGGTCGCGGCCGGGGCGATGGCCAATGAGAAGCCGGTGGTCCCGATCATCTGCGCCTCCGGCGTCGGGATGTCCGGACCGGCCATCAGCGGCCGGGTCTTGATCGATGGACGGCTGATCGTTCCGACACATCGAAGCAGCGTCACGGCGAGCGCGTCATCCACGACCTCGTACTCGAAGACTCCCTCGTGCAGCACGGCCACATGGCCGGCCAGGACGACCCCCCGCGCCGGCCACGTCGGCGACGGCCATTCGAGCTCGCTTCCCTCGGAGACGAGGCCCCGCTCGACGAGCTCGAACGGCGCGCCGGCGACGGCGCCGTCGGCAGGTTCGCGAAGCGTTACGTGCAGCCGGAGCCGGTGGTCGGGCCGATCGTTCCGAATCTCGCCTCCGATACGGATGAACGACTCACCAGGACGGTTCGATGCGCGGAACGCGATCTCCACGTCGTCGAACGCGACCACCACGCGCGGCCCGTCGACCCGGATCTCGCGCGGCCCCGCGGGTTCCGCTCCGTCCTGTGGACAGAAGTTGTACAGATCGCCGACGTCCGGTTCGTCGAGGAATCGGAGCTCGATATCGCCGATCCGTATCGCGCCGCCGTCGAAGCTCACGTCGAGGTTCTCCGGCGGCGGGAGCGCCGGTGGATCGACGGACCAGCCCAGCCCGGCGACGCCATCGCGCTCGAACGGCGAGGGGTTGAACACGAGCTCGCCCCCCACCGACACCGAAGCACCGAGCGCGTCGAGGGTTTCGTCGGTCACCGCTTCCGCGATCGCGCGCGCTTCGACGTATCGCGCGTCCACCGCTCGGGCCACCTCGTCCACCGAGCAACCGCACACGGAGTCGTGCGCTCCGTTCCACAGCAGCAGCCGCCACGCTCGATCGAACCGCTCCGCCGGCCACTCGAACCCCGGAACCAATGCCGCCAGCGGCTCCGCGTACCGCTCCAGGAGCGCCTCCACCCGGCCCCGCTCCCGCTTCTGATGCACCCGCGTCGAGTACACGCCCGGAAGGAGGTGGGCTCGAGCCGCCGATCGCAGCTCGCCACGCCAGACCGGCACGTCGTCGGCCACCTGCAGCTCGAGCTGCTCCGCGATCGATCCGACATGCGCCTCGAGCTCCGGCGCGAACTTCTCCGCGTCCACCAACCGGGACGGCAGTGTCGGATCCGGCCCATGGTGGTCGCTTCCCGCCGTGACCAGGAACCGGTCCCGCGCCGACATCGGCTCGAGCCACGTCACGGCGTCCCCCAGCGCCTCCGCGAGCTCCGCCGGGTCCTGCCGGAACCGGAGCTGCATCCCGATCGAGTACCCCAGCGGGAGGTATTCGGTCATCACCTGGGAGCCGTCGGGCGACTCCCACCGGAACGCGGTCCGGTCGATCGCCGCCGGCACACCGCGCCAGACCACGGCGCGATCGATCCCTCCGCGCACCAGGATCTGCGGCATCTGCCCCACGTGCCCGAACTGATCGGGCAGATACCCGGCCCGGAGCGCCCCGCCGAGCTCGTTCCCTCGCCGCAGTCCCCGCTCCAGGTTGTGGACGTGTGACTCGCCGCTCACGAGGAACTCGTCCATCTGCGTGTACCACGGGCCCACCGACAACTTCCCGGCCTGAACCAACCGTCGGATCCGCGGCTCCTCATCGGGCCGGAGCTCCAGGTAGTCGTCGAGGAGCGCGGCCTGGCCGTCGAGGTGGAAGTGGGGGAAGCCGTCGTCGAGGAGCTCGAGCAGGCCGTCCATCATCTCCACGAGCCGCTCCAGGAACACTTCGAACGGCTCGTACCACTCCCGGTCCCAGTGGGTGTGCGGGACCACGGTGATCCGCCCCTCTGCCATCGCCGCGAGTCTCGCACGGCGATGCGGGGTGCTGGAAATGGCCGTCCCGGCAAGGGAAGCTGAAGCACATGGCGGACCCGCGGTACGCGCGTCTTCCCCCCATGGGCTACTTCGTCCGGGTCACCGTCGTGATCGTGGTCACGCTCGGCGTGCTCTCCGCAGCGTGGTCGGTCCGGCGGATCCTGATCCTCGTGGTCATCGCCGCGGTCCTGGCCGTGGGCCTCGAGCCTGCAGTCCAACGCCTCGAGCGGATCCACGTGAAGCGCGGGTGGGCGGTGCTGCTGATCTTCCTGGGGTTCATGGCATTCATCGCGCTGTTCGCGGCGCTCGTCGTGCCGCCGCTGGTACGCGAGGCGAAGCAGCTCTCGAACGACATCCCGCACTACGTCGACAGGCTCCAGCACTCGAGCGGCTGGGTGGGCAGCCTTCAGCGCAAGTACCACATCGCCGAGAAGCTCCGGGACATCACGAAGGACCTCCCGCACCTCGCATCGCAGTCCTTCGGGACGATCCTCGGGATCACGGCGAGCGTCGCGGCGTTCATCTTCAACATGCTCATGATCGGCGTCCTGCTGATCTACTTCCAGCTCGCGCTCCCGCGATTGCGCGGCGGCACGAGCTCGATGGTCGACGAGGAGTATCGCGCGCGCTTCACGTCCATGGTCGACGAATCGATCGCGAAGGTCGGCGGGTACGTGTCGGGAAACATCGTCGTCTCACTCATCGCCGGCGTCGGTGCGTTCATCGCGCTCATGATCATCGGCGTGCCGTTCGCGGCGGCGCTGGCGGTGTTCGTCGCCATCACCGACCTGCTGCCCGTGATCGGAGCGACCCTCGGGGCGATCGCGTGCGTGCTGGTCGCCGCGTTCTCGTCGTGGGGGGACGCCATCGTGACCGGGATCTACTTCATCGTGTACCAGCAGGTCGAGAACTACATCATCGTGCCGCGCGTCATGCAGAAGGCCATCGATCTCTCGCCGGCTGCGGCCATCGTGAGCACGCTGATCGGCGGCGCGCTCGCGGGGTTCGCGGGGGCGATGCTCGCCCTCCCCGTCGCGGCGATGGTGAAGGTGGTGCTCCGGGACTTCATCTTCCGGCGCCGGGATGAGGCGGGCGAGCAGCCGACGCCGCCGGCCCCACCGGCCGCGCAGGCCGTGCCCGAGCCCGATGTCTGACGCGCCGAAGAAGAAGAAGCCGGAGCGGCCCCGGGACGAGCTGGGGCGGCCGCAGCCCTGGGATGCAGAGAACGCCCTCCAGATGGAGGACTTCGACGCGTTCCCGCTCGAGGAGAACCACCGGCTCGGGATCTCGCACTTCAACGCCGGCCGGTACTTCCCGGCCCACGAGGCGTGGGAGACCGCGTGGAAGCAGGCGAAGGGCACCGACGACGCGGAGTTCTTCAAGGGTCTGTCCCAGCTCGGGGCGGGCTACGTGCACCTGCTTCGAGGCAACCCGCACGGGGCGAAGACGCTGCTCCGACGTGCCGCCGGCCGCATCGGCCGTTATCCGCCCGGGCATCACGGCATCGACACCCCTCAGGTCGCGGCTCGAGCCGAAGCCGATGCCGCCGCCGTCGATCGGGGCGAGCTCGTGCCCGGCCCCGAGGCCCTCACCGATCGCCCGCGCGTCTAGCCGAGCCTGACGTTCATCCTGTCCATCGTCTGGGGCCGCTCGGTCGTCCCCGTGAACGGGTTCGGGTCCGGGTGGGCGTACGTCACGGTGAAGTGATCGGTGAGCCAGCCGAGCAGTGCGAAGAGCGCTCCGAGCTGAAGCGCCCGGGGGAAGCCGAGGAAATGCGCTCCGACGGCACCGACGGCGAAGTAGATGAGGGGGAAGGCGAGCCAGTCGCTGAGGAAGTGGCGGATCGTGAACGTGAGCGGAGGAAGGCGGGGGTCCTTCTTCACGAGGCTGACGATCTCCGGCAGCAGCAGACCGACGATCCCGATGATCACCCACAGCCAGAACGGGACGAAGAACGCCGAGACGATCACTCCGGTCGCGGCGACGCCCCACATCACCAGCCACCACCGGTTCCAGTTGGGCGGAACCCTGAGATGGAGTCCCAGGTGGTCCAGAAATCGGATGATGCTCATGGCTCGCCTCCTCTGCCTGCCCGGCCCTTGTACTGATGCACCCGGTAACATGCCATTCCTTCCTGGCACGACGTGAACGGAGCGTGGGTGGGGGATTCCTCGATCGAGGGTGGGCCGGCCCTTGGGGCCGTCCTTCAGCCGTTGTCTCCGTTCGCGCTCCAGGGCCGACGGGCACCCGGGCCGGTGGTCGGCCGCGCGTCGGAGCTGGCCGCGATCCAACAGGAGCTCGGGGTGGCCGAGGGCGGGCGTCTCGCCGCCC
>JBKOXF010000046.1:0-7041 GCA_046724795.1 Actinomycetota bacterium
TCGATCGCCGAACCCGGGAAGGCCTTGGTGTGCTTCTCCCGGTTGAATCGCTCCTCTTCTACGAACGCGACGGGCTCGCCGTCCCGGAGCAGGGCTGCCGCCGTGTCGTGGGCGAAGCAATTGATGCCGAGCACGTGCACAACACGCTTGTGTTAGCAGCGTTCGCTCGTTTTGGGGCCCGTCCAAGTTCAGAAGTTCGGATGAACCGATGAACCCTCCGATTCGTATTCCTCTCGTCGGCCGACGTGTCGGCCATACGGTGCTGCTCACGGGGAGGACAGAGGACATGCGACGAACCATCCGGACCGCCGCGGCCGCGTGGGCCGTGGCCCTCACGCTGCTGCTCTCGCAGGCCATCCCGGCGCAGGCTTCGGTCCTGATCAAGGCGGGAGGGAACGCGGCCTGCAATCGGTTCAGGCCGGCGTCTGCCTCTATTGCCAAGGGGACCACGATCGTGTGGAAGTCCACATGCGGGACTCACACCGTCACCGCGTACGGTGGCAACTGGTCGAAGAACACGACGATTAACCAGGGGCAGAGCACAAGCAGGGTCTTCAAGGCGAGGGGAGTCTTCAAGTTCAGATGCACCTTCCACTCGCACAAGGACTCCACGGGTCACTGGGTGGGGATGATCGGCAAGATCGTCGTCGGCGCCTAGCCGGGTCCCCGAGAGCTGCCCAGTCGGCCGGCCGGCCCCGACCGTCGCCTTGCCAATCCGCCCGATCCGCACCTACAATCCATTAGCACTCCCAGGCGGTGAGTGCTAGCAATCTGGAGCGGGAGTCGCAAAGGAGGGACGGATGACTGCGAAGCTCATCATCTTCGAGGAGGATGCCCGCCGCTCGTTGGAGCGGGGAATGGACCAGCTGGCCAACGCGGTCAAGATCACGCTGGGTCCGAAGGGCAGGAACGTCGTCCTCGAGAAGAAGTGGGGCGCGCCGACGATCACGAACGACGGTGTGTCCATCGCCAAGGAGATCGAGCTCGAGGAGCCCCTGGAGAAGGTTGGGGCGGAGCTCGTGAAGGAAGTCGCGAAGAAGACCGACGACGTGGCCGGTGACGGCACCACCACGGCGACGGTGCTCGCGCAGTCGATGGTGAAGGAAGGCCTGCGCAACGTAGCGGCCGGCGCGAACCCGATGTCGCTGAAGCGGGGCATCGAGGCGGCAGTGGACCTCGCCGTCGAGTCGATCAAGAACCAGGCCAAGGAGATCGAAACGCCCGACGAGATCGCGCACGTCGCGGGGATCTCCGCGGGTGACTCCGAGATCGGCGAGCAGATCGCCGAGGCCATGGACAAGGTCGGCAAGGACGGCGTCATCACCGTCGAGGAGTCGAACACGTTCGGCATGGAGCTCGAGCTCGTCGAGGGCATGCGTTTCGACAAGGGCTACATCTCGCCGTACTTCGTGACAGACCCCGAGCGTATGGAGGCCGTGCTCGAGGAGCCGTACATCCTTCTGGCGAACCAGAAGATCTCGAGCGTGAAGGACCTCCTGCCGGTACTGGAGAAGGTCATGCAGACCGGCAAGCCGCTCGCGGTGATCGCGGAGGACGTCGAGGGCGAGGCCCTGGCCACGCTCGTCGTGAACAAGATCCGCGGGACGTTCCGGAGCACAGCGGTGAAGGCCCCCGGATTCGGCGACCGTCGCAAGGCCCAGCTCCAGGACATCGCGATCCTCACGGGCGGTCAGGTCATCTCCGAGGAGGTCGGGCTGAAGCTCGAGAACGCTTCCCTCGATCTGCTGGGCAAGGCCCGCAAGATCGTGGTGACGAAGGACGACACCACGGTCGTGGAGGGTCAGGGTGACGCCGAGCAGATCAAGGGCCGGATCAACCAGATCAAGGCCGAGATCGAGAAGACCGACTCCGACTACGACCGCGAGAAGCTGCAGGAGCGGCTGGCGAAGCTCGCCGGCGGTGTCGCGGTCATCAAGGTCGGTGCGGCCACCGAGGTCGAGCTCAAGGAGAAGAAGCACCGCATCGAGGACGCCGTGCAGACCACGAAGGCCGCGGTCGAGGAGGGCATCGTCCCCGGCGGTGGCGTCGCGCTCCTGTGGGCGCAGCAGTCCGTGGCCAAGACGGACCTCGAAGGCGATGAGGCGACCGGCGCCCGGATCGTCTCGAAGGCACTCGAGGACCCGGTGAAGCAGATCGCCACGAACGCCGGCCTCGAGGGCGGGGTCGTGGTGGAGCGGATCCGCAGCGAGAACACGGCCGGGTTCGGGCTGAACGCCGCGACCGGTGAGTTCTCCGACCTGAGCAAGGCGGGCGTCGTGGACGCTGCCAAGGTCACGCGGTCGGCGTTGCAGAACGCCGCCTCCATCGCCGCGCTCTTCCTCACCACGGAGGCCGTGGTGGCCGAGAAGCCGGAGAAGGCGCCGGCCATGCCGGCCGGCGGCGGCATGCCCGGCGGGATGGACGACTTCTAGACCAGACCGCACGGGTCGAACGAATCGAGGAGCCCCCCGTGAGGGGGCTCCTCGCATCTGTGGGGATCTTGTCGCGGAGGGCCAGGTCCGAACCCTGGCCGCCCCTGCGACGTAGTACCAGGTGAGTCCCTTCTTCCCCGGTGACTCGGGGCCCGGCCCATCGGCCGGGCCCCGCCCCTTTCCCGGGGTCCTCGGGGCCGACCCCTGATTCGGCCCCTTACCGCTCGGCGTGCTTCATCATTCGCCCGTGACCGGCCTCCAGGCGCCCAGGGAGCGGTTGTCGCGGGCCGAGCCCGCGATCCGACGGCTGGCCCCGTGGGCGGGCCCGATCTTGATCGTCGGATCTGTCCTGTTGGTCCTCTCCTCCTTCGCCTTCGGGGGGCGGCTGACCATGCAGCACATCGACCTGTTGCCCCAGTGGCTGCCTGACTACTGCTACCTGGGGCGGTCGGTGGCCGCCGGGCACGTCCCTGCGTGGAACCCGTACACGTTGTCGGGGGCGCCGTTCGCCGCCGATCCCCAGTCCGGCTGGACCTACCTGCCGGCCACGGCGCTCTTCACAGCGTTCTCGTGCGACCGGGCCCTGGGCTACCTGGTGGTGCTCCAGCCCATCCTGGCGGGGCTGGGGATCTACTGGTTCCTGCGGGGCGAGCGGGTCTCACGTGTGGGGTCCACCGCCGCTGGCCTTGTGCTCGCCATGGTCATGGCGAACTCGTACATCTCGCTGTCGATGCCGTTCGCCGGAACGCTGGCCTGGACGGCCTTGCTTCTCGCGGCCGGGGGGAGGTTGATGCGGGCCTCGACGTGGCCTTCACGGTTGGGGTGGCTGCTCGCGGCCGCCGTCGCGTGGGGGCAGCTCGCCGACTCGCACATGTCCAACGGCCTACTCATGGGGACGGCCGCGCTGTTGCTCTACGTGGGCGTGCGCCTCGGCTCGGCGGTGCGAGCGCACGAGTGGCGCGGCCCCGCCATGTCGGCCGGCCTGCTCCTCCTCGCCTTGCCCCTGGTCAACATCGCCGTGTTCCTGCCGCGGCTCCCATACATTCATCGATCGAGCCTCGGCCTCGGCTATCTGGCGATCCAGCGCGCGTCGGAATCGCTGCGCCAGGTTCCGGTTCGGCCATTCGAGATCGGCGCGGCCAGCGAGCCATCGTGGCCTCTCGGGTTCGCCACGGCCCCTGGCTCGTATCTCGGCGCGATCGCGTTGGGGCTGGCGTTCGCGGGGTGGCGTGCCCGCCGCCACCGCCCCCTCGTGATCGCGTTCGCGTCCTTCGGAGCGATCGGGTACGTGCTGTCGCTTCAGCCGGTGGCGAAGTGGGCCATGCCCCACGTCGTGGGGTTCGGACCGGCCCAGATCTGGATCCACGAGCCCGTCCGGTTCCGGTACGCGGTGCTGTTGGCCGTGACGATCCTCGTGGGGTTCGGCGTCGAAGCGTGGATGGAGGCGGGCAGCCTCTCCGCCCGGATCGGCATGGTGATGCCCGGCGTCGTGGTGTTCTTCGTGCTGCCTCCGTTGGAGCACGTGACCCATGGCCACACGGGCTTCGTTCTGGCCATGGCGGTGCTGGGAGCAGTCGTGCTTGCCGCAACGGCCCTCCGGCCTGGGCTCGCCGTGCTCGTCCCGGTGGTGCTCGTCGCAGAGCTCGTTGCCACCGGGTTCATCGGCCACGGCGTGGAGGGCACTCCGTCGGGCATCGGCGTGGCGCACGCCGACACGTATGTGGCATGGGCGCCCCTGCGCGAGCCTGACGTCGACGCCGCGGCCTACGTCCGCCCGGATCGCCTCGCCGGCGTCTTGCAACAGCGAAGCGCGGAGCGCTACGCCGTCACGGCGTTCCAGGGGACGCACCGGCGCCGGGGGTTCCTGTTGCTGCAGAAGCCGCAGTTCTGGCCGCTCGAGACCAATCAGCGCTCGATGATCTTCCGTCTGCGTGACGCCGGGGGCTACAACCCCGCACAGCTCCTGCGGTACTGGACCTTCGTGCGGGCCGTGGACGCGAAGTACATCAAGTACAACGGCGCGTTCCTCACCTCCGAGTCGAAGGAGGTCGCCTTCGACCTGCTCCAGGTGGGATGGCAGATCGGGGCCGTGTCGGCGCAAGGCGTGCCCGGAGTCCCGAGGCCGGTCGCCACGGACGGCGAGTGGGCCGTGTACCCGCGTCCATCGCAGCCGCCGCTCGCGTCGGCGCTCTCCTCGTGGGACGTGGTGGCGTCGCCGAGTGCGGCCCTCCAGTCGGTCGACGCACGCGGGTTCGACCCGGAGCGGACGGCGGTGCTGGAACGCGACCCAGGCGTATCCGAGAGATCCTCGTCGAATCTGGGGGTCCTGCGCTCCACCCTGGTGGGGACGCAGGAGGTCCACGTCGACGTTCGGAGCGACGCCCCCGCAGTGATCCTGGTCCGTGTCCCGTTCGACACGGGCTGGCACGCCAGCGTCGACGGAAACCCCGTCGATGTCCTGCACGTGGATTACGTCGACATGGGCGTCGGGGTGCCCGCGGGCGCGCACCATGTCGAACTCACCTACGAGGACCCGCGCATCGGCTACGGCCTGTTGGGATCCGGTCTCTCGGTGGCCGTGTTGGGCGGTGCGGCGATCGTCGCCGCCGTGGCCCGAAGGAGGCGAAAGCGGGCGGGGCCGTCCCGGTGACCTGGCCGCGCGTTCCTCGCTGGGCCCGCGCGCTGGCGGGGCCCGTGCTGATCACAGGCTCCGTCCTCGTGATCCTCCACCTCTTCGCGTTCTCGGGAAGGGTGTCGAACCAGAACGCCGACGTCCTATCGCTCTGGCTTCCCACGCATTGCTACCTGGGGAGGACGCTGGCGGCAGGGCAGGTCCCGGCATGGAACCCCTACGCGATGGGCGGGGCGCCGTTCGCCGCCGATCCGCAATCGGGATGGATGTACGCCCCCTCCATGCTGCTGTATACGGCCCTGCCGTGCGGGACGGCGCTGCGCTGGTTCATCGTGCTCCAGCCGATCCTCGCTGGGCTCGGCCTGTACTGGTTCTGCCGAAGCGAGGGGCTGTCCAGGGCGGCGGCGACGATGGGCGGCGTCGCCATCGGCGCTGGACTCGCCGGGTCGTCCGTCGTGCTCGCGCTGCCCTTCTCTGCGACCTTCGCGTGGACGTCGCTGACGCTCGCGGCCGCATCGCGCCTCCTGCACGCCCGCGATTGGGCCCGGCGGCTCATGTGGGTCGCGGTCACGGCGCTCGCGTGGGGGCAACTGGCGGCCGCGCATTTCTCGACCGGGTTCGTCCTTGGATCCGTCGCGATCGTCGCGTACATCGCCGGACGCATCGTCGAGGCCGTTCGGTCCGGGGACGCCCGGCTGGGCCACCTGCTCGGCGTGGCCGCCATCCTGGTGGTCGCGGTGCCGCTCGTGAATCTGGCGTGGCTGTGGCCACGCCTCGCGTACGTCCCCAGAACGAACCTCGCGCTCGGGTACGACCGATTGGAGGTGCTGGCTCGGGCGTACGCGCACGGCCTCCCGGCCGTGAGCCCGCTGCCGGGCCGGGCGGTCCGGCTCACAGAACCGCTCCGGCACGTGGCCTCACCGGGACAGTACCTCGGGGCTTCCGCGCTCGCCCTGACATTCGCGGGCTGGCGGACCCGGCATCGGGCGGTGGTGGTCGCGTTCGCCGTGTTCGGCGTCCTCTGTTACGTGCTGTCCCTGCAGAGCGTGGCGGACTGGGGAGCCACGCACTTCCGTCAGGTGCGCGTGCTCGGTGTGTGGCTGCGGGAGCCGGCCCGGTTCGCGTTCGGGATCCCGATCGCGGTCGCGGCGCTCGCAGCGTTCGGTGTCGACGGATGGCGAACGGCGGCGTCGCGGAAAGAGCGCGTGGTGTTGATCGCGCCGGCGGTGGCGGTGTGGGTGTGCCTCCCACTCGCGTTCGGCGCCGACCTCGGGTATCTCGGGCTCTTTCTGGGTGCGACGCTGGCGACGGCGGCGGTGCTCGTCGCGACGTCGTTCCGGCCGTCGCTGGTGTGGCTCTTCCCGGTGCTGCTGGCTGGGGAGCTCATGGCGAACGGCCTGGCCGCACAGGAGCAGTCCACCAGACCGCTCGCCGATACGCCCGCGAACCAGGTCGCCCTCAGACCGCTGTACCAGCTGGCGCGCCCCGACGTTTGGGTGAACGACGTCCTGCGGCCCGGTCCCATCGCGCGTGTCCTGCGCCACGCCAGGGGGCGCCGGTTCCTCTCCATCGATCCCGCTGGGTGGGATCCCCGCGGACTGCACGTGCACCAGTCGCCCTCTTGGTGGCCACTCCTCGCGATGAACCAGTCGATGCCCTTCCACCTTCAGGCGGCGCATGGCTACGACGCGACGCAGGTGCGTCGGTACTGGGAGTTCATTCGTGCGGTCGATCCGCGACAATTGAAGTACAACGACGCGGACTTCGAACGCCCCGCTCCCGTCGCGCTCGATCTGCTCGACGTCGATTGGATCGTTACCTCGACGGACGCTCGACCGCCCGCCGAACGGGCGACGCCCGTCGTGCGTGAGGGGCCGTGGACCCTGTACCGGATCGTCTCGCGTCCCCGCGCGCAGGTGATGCCGTTCGCCGTCGGCGTCTCCAGCGCTCAGCAGGCGCTCCGGGGTGTCCTGTCCC
>JBKOXF010000002.1:0-7010 GCA_046724795.1 Actinomycetota bacterium
GACATCCGTGAGGTCCAGGTCATCAAGCACGACCGCAGCTTCTTCCTGTCCGACCGCCACGGCGACGTCCCGAAGGGGAACACCGCCGCGCTGGGCCTGTATCACAAGGACACACGGTTCCTGTCCCGGCTCGAGCTCAGCTTGAACCGGATCCGCCCGCTGCTGCTGCATTCCTCGACCGAGCGCAACTACTCGCAGATGGTCGAGGTGGTGTTCCCGTTCAGCGCGGTCGATCCCCAGGGGTTCGAGCACAACGAGAACATCACGTTGTCCAGGCATCGTGTCCTTGGCGACGCGCTCCTGGAGCGGCTCAAGGTATCGAACTTCGGGCGGCGCAAGCGGTCCATCCGGATCACGCTGCGGTTCGAGGCCGATTTCCTGGACGTGTTCGAGGTGCGGGGGCTGGAGCGAGCCGCGCACGGCCAGATGCAGGAGCCTCGTGTCTCCAATAACGCCGTGGCGCTCTCACATCGCGGGCTCGACGGCGTGGCCCGGACGACCACGCTCCGGTTCTCCCCGCAGCCGTCGGAGCTCACGGGGAACCGCGCGGAGTTCGAGTTCGCGCTCGGACCGAAGGAGTCCCTGGACATCGGCGTCGAGATCGTCCCGCAGGTGGGCTCGGCGTCGCTTCCCCGGCGGTCCCTCGAGGACATGCGCGGTGGTCTGGAGCGGGAGTACTCGCGGTGGCGGAAGCGCTGCACACGGTTCCGGACCTCCAACCAGCAGCTGTCTCGGTTCCTCGACCGCGCGGTCCTTGACCTGCGGATGCTCATGTCCGTGGGGGAGGACGGCGTGCCGTGGATCGACGCCGGTGTCCCCTGGTACTCGACGCTGTTCGGTAGGGACTCGCTCATCACCGCGTATCAGTGCCTCGGGGTGAACCCGGAGTTGGCGTGGAGCGTGCTCCGGGGGCTGGCCGCCCAGCAAGGGAAGGAGGAAGACGAGGAGCGCGAGGAGGAGCCGGGCAAGATCCTGCACGAGGTCCGGGTGGGGGAGATGGCCGGCGCCGGCGAGATCCCGCACACGCCGTACTTCGGATCCATCGACTCGACGCCGCTATGGCTCGTGCTGCTCTCGCACGCCTACCTGTGGACCGCCGACCTCGACTCCGTCCGGGAGCTGTGGCCGAACGCACTCGCTGCGCTCGAGTGGATCGACGCGTTCGGCGACCGCGACGGCGACGGGTACGTGGAGTACGAGAAGCGGGCCTCCCGGGGTCTCGACAACCAAGGCTGGAAGGACTCGCACGACGCGGTGGTCCATCCGGACCGGACCAAGGCGAAGGCGCCGATCGCGCTGGTCGAGGTGCAGGGCTACGTCTACGACGCCAAGCGCCGGATGGGGTGGCTGGCCGGGACTTTGGGCGACAACGAGCTTGCCGACCGGCTCGAACGCGAGGCCGAGGAGCTCAAGGAGCGGTTCAACCGGGACTTCTGGATGGAGAAGGAGAGCTTCTACGGTCTCGCGCTCGACGGCGAGAAGAACCTCGTCCCGACGATCACGTCGAACCCCGGGCACTGCTTGTGGTCCGGGATCGTGGACGCCGAGAGATCGACTCGAGTGGCCCGACGGCTGATGGGCTCCGGGCTGTCGAGCGGCTGGGGCATCCGCACACTGGCAGCGCGCCAGGACGCGTACGACCCCATCGGCTACCACACTGGGTCGATCTGGCCGCACGACAACGCCCTCATCGCGCACGGACTGAAGATGTCCGGGTTCGATCGCGAATCGATGCAGGTGATCGACCAGCTCTCGCTGGCGGGCGCGTACTTCCCGCTGGCTCGATACCCCGAGCTGTTCTGCGGGTTCTCGCCGAACGACGTGCCGCTCCCGGTGGAGTACCCCGTGGCGTGCCGGCCGCAGGCGTGGGCGTCGGGTGCGCCGCTGCTCATGATCCGGTCCTATGCGGGGATGGTGGCCGACGCGCCCAACAACAAGCTGTACATCTCGCGGCCCTCACTGCCTTCGTGGTTGGAGGAAGCCGAGATCCAGGGGATGCGCGTGGGTGCGGCCAGGGTTGATCTGGCGCTGTCCCAGCGGGGCGGCGCCACGTCGATCCAGGTTCCCCGTAAGGAGGGCGAGCTGGAGATCCTGATCCTCCAGTGAGCGAACTCGCGACCGTCGAGGACTTCCACGACCGGGCCCGAGAGCTTCTGTCGAAGAGCGTGTACGACTACTACGACGGCGGCGCGGGCGACGAGTGGACGCTCCGGGAGAACCGCGCGGCGTTCGAACGAGTCGCACTCGTGCCTCGCGTGCTCGTGGACGTGTCGAACGTGGACCTCGCCACCTCCGTCCTCGGACAGCCGGTGCCATTTCCCGTGCTGGCCGCGCCCACCGCACTGCAGCGGATGGCGCATCCAGAGGGTGAGGTGGCCACGTCGCGGGCCTGCGCCTCGGTCGGCACGGTGATGACGCTCTCCACGCTGGCGAGCTCCACGATCGAGGACGTCGCCGCCGCCGGCGGCCCGAGGTGGTACCAGCTCTATGTGATGGAGGATCGGGGGCTGACGGCGGAGCTGGTGAAGCGCGCGTATGAAGCCGGGTATTCGGCGATCGTGCTCACCGTCGACCTTCCGGTGCTCGGCGTTCGTGACCGCGACGAACGCAACTCGTTCGAGCTGCCCGAGGGCATCAGCTTCGCGAACCTCACGCAGCCCCGGCCGCCGGGCACGGAGGGGTCCGAGCTGTTCGAGTTCGTGGCTCACGAACACGACCGGTCCCTCGGCTGGAACGACCTGGAGTGGATCCGGTCCCTCACGCCGTTGCCGCTGGTTGTGAAAGGCGTCATCGCCGCCCAGGACGCGCGGCTCGCCGCGCAGTCCGGCGTCGACGGGATCGTCGTGTCGAACCACGGCGGCCGCCAGCTCGACGGCACGCTGCCGTCGATCGAGGCACTGCCGGAGGTGGTGGACGCAGTGGAGGGACGCCTCGAGGTGTTCCTCGACAGCGGCGTCCGGCGAGGCACCGACGTGTTGAAGGCGCTCGGGCTCGGCGCCCGGGCCGTCTTCGTCGGGAGGCCGCTCCTGTGGGGGCTCGCCGTCGACGGCGAAACCGGAGTCCGGCGCATCCTCGAGATCCTTCGCCTGGAG
Organism: Actinomycetota bacterium; assembly: GCA_046724795.1. Classification (GTDB taxonomy): domain Bacteria; phylum Actinomycetota; class UBA4738; order UBA4738; family JACQTL01; genus JBKOXF01. The sequence continues at coordinate 3,093 of JBKOXF010000002.1, forward strand.
CTGGAGGTCGCGATGGCCATCGCCGGCTGCGCCACCATCGGCGATATCACATCGGAGCTTGTCAGTCGGCGGTAATTGCTCAGGCCGCGACAGCATGCCGGGAGAGAAGGCCTCGCGCCCTCCGGGATCGTGGAACCGGAGTCGTCCGCCGGGATGGCCTCGGATGGTCCAGCCACCCTCATGGACCAGCCGATGATGCGCGCCGCACAGGATCACGAGATTGTCGAGAATGGTCGGCCCGCCGCGGCCCCAATGTTCGATGTGATGTGCGTCCGCCCACCTCGTTCGACCGCATCCGGGGAACCGACACCCATGGTCTCGATGACGAACCTGCCGCCTGAGCCACGGGGGGACACTTCGCGATCGCCTGCCGATCCCGATCGGCATCCCCGCGGCTTCGATGACCCACTCCACGACGGCGTCGCAGGTGAGTCGACGGGCCGTCTCGCATGAGAGTGTCTCCCCCGACTCGGTCTCCGTAAGGCCGGCGGCTCCGCTCAGCACACCGACGTCGGCATGCAGCAACACCACGGGCTGTGCGGGGGCCTTCGAACCGGATGTCACGAGGCCGACCAATGCGTCCGCCAGACGGGCTCCCTCCGGATCCTGCACTTCGACCCGCTCATCCAGCGCCAATTCCTCCGAGGCCTTCATCACCGCGGCCTGGAGCGCGGCGCCCTGATCGGCGGGGAGTTCTCCCTCCACGTGCAGGGTCCGGCCGTCGTCGTCCCATCCCATCCACAGGTACCGGAGGTTGGCGTCGAGGTCTGCCTGCTCTCGCTCGCGTCGCTGCCGCCGACGGCATTCAGCCCAGAGCTCCGCAGGCGACATGGAAGAGGCTCGTCGCGCCCAGGCCGCATCGTCCTCCGGGACGACGAACCGAGTCAACGGCTTCAGTTGATCAAGGCAGAGATCGCCGCGTGCATGCGTGTCGCGGATGGCCGGCAGTTGCTGCAGCGCTCGCGGGACACGAACCAGCTCGCGCGCCCGTTCCTCGCGCCATCTGAAAGCGGCCGGCGAGCCATGCGGACATCGACGTCGCGCCGTCGGCTTGCCATTCCCCCGACTCGTCGAACGCGACGACCTCGTCGAGCCATCGAGCGAACTCGGCGCTCATCACTGCGTGACACCGCTCGATCGGTCGTTCGAACACGCGATAACGCTACAGCCCGGTACCGACAAATACGGACCTCCACCAGCGGTTTTGTCACTCTTTCTCAGGTAGTTGCCACAGCGAGACTGCGAGCCTCGTCGCTCCCTCTCAGTGAATTTCCGCGTATCGCGACGCGCACTAGGATGCGCCCATGGACCTCACGCTCAGCGCCGAGCAGGAGATGGTCCGCACGACGGCGAGGGAGTTCGCCGACAAAGAGCTCGCTCCACACGCCCGCGAGTGGGACCGGTCGGAGAAGATGGATCCTTCCGTCATCGGGAAGCTCGCCGAGATGGGGTTCCTCGGCGCGCCGCTCCCCGACAAATTCGGGGGCGGCGGTCTCGACAACGTCTCCTACTGCCTGATCATCGAGGAGATCGGCCGGGCCGACTCGAGCGTCAGGGGCATCATCTCCGTCACCACCGGCCTCGTCGGCAAGACCATCAACAAGTGGGGGACCGACGAGCAGAAGGCCACGTGGCTCCCGAAGATTTCCTCCGGTGAAGCGCTGGGCTGCTTCTGTCTCACCGAGCCCGGCACGGGTTCCGACGCCGCGAACCTCGACACGAAGGCAGTCCGTGACGGTGACGACTGGATCCTCTCCGGGTCCAAGATGTTCATCACGAACGGCACATGGGCCGGCGTCGCACTCGTGTTCGCCCGAACGGGCGGCGAGGGACCGAAGGGCGTGACCGCGTTCCTCGTGCCGACGGACAGCGAGGGGTTCACCGCCACCGAGGTGAAGGGCAAGCTCGGTCTCCGCGCCGCCGACACCGCTGAGATCAACCTGCAAGAGGTCCACGTCGCCGACGCCGCCCGGCTCGGGGACGAGGGCGACGGGTTCAAGGTGGCGATGTCGGCGCTCGACTCCGGCCGCATGTCGCTCGCAGCCGGCTGCGTCGGGATCGCCCAGGCATGTGTCGACGCCGCCGTCACGTATTCGCAGGAGCGCCGGCAGTTCGATCGGCCGATCGCCCGGTTCCAGCTGGTCCAGGAACTGATCGCCGACATGGCCGTCGAGACGGACGCGGCGCGGCTCCTCACGTGGCGGGTCGCCTCCCTCGCCGACCAGGGCAAGCCGCATCGCCTCGAGAGCTCGTACGCGAAGTACTACGCGAGCGAGGTCGCGGTGCGCGCTGCGAACGCCGCGATCCAGGTCCACGGCGGCTACGGCTACGTCGACGAATACCCGGTGGGGAAGTACCTGCGCGACGCCCGCGTCACCACACTGTACGAGGGCACCAGCCAGATCCAGAAGCTCATCATCGGACGGGCTCTCACCGGCGAGAACGCGTTCACGTGAGCCTGGCGTGATGTCCGACCCGATCGTCTTCGTCGACAGCTCGGAGATCCACGAGGGCAAGCTGGACGACGTGAAGGTGTTGATCCACGAGCTGGCCGAGTTCGTCGAGACGAACGAACCCCGGCCGATCCTCTATCAAGTGTTCCTGGATCAGGCGGGCCACACGATGACGGTCGTGCAGATCCACCCGGACTCCGAATCGATGGAGACACACATGGATGTAGCGCGATCGGTGTTCTCCAAGTTCACTGGGCTCCTGCAGATGCGGAGGATGGACATCTTCGGCAAGCCCAGCCAGGCGCTTCTCGACTCGATGACGAAGAAGGCCGAGATGCTCGGCGCAGCGGGTGTCACCGTGCACGACCTGCAGGCGGGGTTCGCGCGCCCGTGAACCTCCCGAACGTCGGCAGGATCACGGAGGCGATCTCGGAGCCGTTCACGCCGGCCATCGTCGCCGAAGCCAATGGGTTCCACATGAAGGTGGTGCGCCTGCTCGGCGAGTTCCCGTGGCACGTCCACGAGAACGAGGACGAGCTCTTCTACTGCACCGAGGGATCGTTCCTGATAGAGCAATAGCCAGGTCCTCCGGTCGAGCTCGGGACCGGCGACGTGTACGTCGTGCCCAAGGGAAGGCGGCACAGGCCCATCGCGGAGAACCCCGCCGTGACGGTGATGTTCGAACCGATCGAGACCAAGCAGTACGGCGACTGAGCCGGTGGGTAGACTGACCGACCCATGGCCGGGATCGACCTTCATACGCATTCGTACTTCTCCGACGGCACGCTCTCGCCAGCGGAGCTGTTCGACCTGGGGAGGGAGCGCGGGCTCGAGGTCATGGCCCTCACCGATCACGACACGATCTCCGGTGTCCCCGAGGCGAGGCAGTCGGCGGCGCTCGCCGGGCTGGAGCTGGTGCCCGGCGTGGAGTTCTCGGCGGAGCACGACGGCGTGAGCATCCACGTGCTCGCCTATTGGCCGGACGAGGACGACACGGAGTTCCAGGCGGAGCTGTTGCGGCTCCAGGAGAGCCGACTGCATCGCGGCGAACGGATGGTGGAGAAGCTCCAGGAGCTCGGCTACCCGGTGTCGTTCGACCGGGTCCGCGAGATCGCGGCGGGCAAGAACATCGTTCGTCCGCACATCGCCCAGGCGCTGGTCGAGGCCGGTGTCCTCGCCCAGGAGGTCGACGCGTACACGGACGACTTCATCGGCGACGGCGGCCGCGCGTACGTGGAGAAGCACGCCCTCGCACCGGTCGACGCTCTCGCGGTCATCAAGAAGGCCGGCGGCGTGTGCGTCATCGCGCACCCCGGGATGTGGCGAGGGAACGATCCGGTCCCCGACGAGCTCATCGAGAAGATGGCCGCCGGTGGGATGGACGGGATCGAGGTCGATCATCCCGATCACACGCCGGAGCAACGCGCGCACTACCGGGACGTGGCCGATCGGTTCGGGCTGGTTC
>JBKOXF010000096.1:0-16702 GCA_046724795.1 Actinomycetota bacterium
GCCGCTTGGGTGGTCATCGATCGGGAGGAACGGCGGAACGCGCTGAACCCGGAAGTGACGGCGGGGTTGCTGGGTGCTGTGGAACGGGCCGGCTCGGACGAGGAAGCTCGCGTCGTCGTGCTGACTGGAGCGGGCGAGAAGGCTTTCTGCGCGGGGGGCGATCTCGGGGGCTTTCAAGCCGGTGCGTCGGCCCACGAGCAGCATCGGATGCGCGGGCAACTCGGTGATCTGTTCCTCGCGATGCAGGCCCTCCCGAAGCCGGTGATCGCTCGGGTGAACGGGCATGCGCTGGGCGGCGGGTACGGGCTGATGCTCGCTGCCGACATCGCGGTCGCCGTGGACGACGCACAGATCGGTACGCCGGAGATCGACGTGGGGTTGTGGCCGCACATCATCACCGCGGTGATCCAACGCAACGTCCCGCGCAAGGTGGCGTTCGAGATGATGCTGACGGGCCGGCGGATCGACGCGGAGGAGGCTGCCCGGTGGGGGATCGTGAACCGCGCCGTCGGCCGGGGCGAGCTCGATGGCGTCGTGGGCGAGTACGCCGGGGCGCTTGCCGCGAAGAGCCCCGCCATCCTCGCGCTGGGCAAACACTCCTTCTACCGAGCCCAGGACATGGCGTTCCCAGACGCCCTCGCGTTCCTGAACTCGATGCTCACGCTGAACCTCCAGGCGGAAGACGTCGCGGAGGGGGTCAGTGCCTTTTTGCAGAAGCGCGAACCCGAGTGGAAGGGGCGCTAGGGCTACACTTCGCACATCGAGCCCGGGTAGGCATCGGGGCGATCGGTCCCGGCGAAGGGCCACGAAAGGCGGTACGTCATGGCTGAGGCCACCCCTCCGGCCGGGCAGGCCGGCACCCCCGACACGCCTGCGAAGCCCGCGCCGACCCTCGTGTACGAGGGCCCGACGATGCGTGAGGCCGGGGAGCAGCTCCGCGAGGAGAAGGAGAAGTACCGCCAGGGCGGCGGCGCGGACAGGGTCGCGCGGCAGAAGGAGCTGGGGAAGCTCACCGTCCGGGAGCGACTGGACCTCCTCTTCGATCCGGAGACGTTCGACGAGTTCGGGCTGCTCGCGCATCATCAGTCGACCTCACCGCAGATGCAGGGGAAGTTCACGCCCGCCGACGGCTGCATCACCGGGGTCGGTCGTGTCGACGGGCGGCGCGTCGGCGTGATCGCGTACGACTTCACCGTGATGGCCGGCTCGATCGGCATGGTCGGTGAGATCAAGGCGGGACGGATGCGCGAGCTCACGCTGCGCGAACGGATCCCGTTGGTGTGGCTGATCGACTCCGCCGGGGCGCGCATCCAGGAGGCCGCGGGATCGATGTTTGCCCGGACCGGCGACCTCTTCCGCGAGCAGGTCCACATGAGTGGAGTGATCCCCCAGGTCGCGGCGATGGTGGGGCCGGGTGCGGCGGGGACGGCGTACATCCCCGGCCTCGCCGACTTCGTGCCGATGGTGAAGGGAACGTCGAACATGGCGCTCGGCGGGCCCCCGTTGGTGAAGGCGGCGGTGGGTGAAGATGTGACCGCGGAGGAGATGGGCGGATCCGCCGTCCACAACAAGCAGTCCGGCGTTGCCGACCTCGAGGTCGCGGACGACACGGAGTGCATCGCGATGGTCCGGAAGTACCTGGGGTACTTCCCGTCGTCGAACCTGGAGAAGCCGCCTCTCGCCGAGGTCTCCGACGCCGTCGACCGCTCCTGTGACGAGCTGCTCGATCTCGTGCCAGCGAACCCACGGCAGGCATACGACATGCGCAAGCTGATCAGGGTGATCGCTGACGACGGCGACTTCTTCCCGATGAAGCCCGACTGGGCGCGCAATCTCGTCACGGGGTTCGCGCGCTTCGGCGGGCGGCCGGTCGGGATCGTGGCGAATCAGCCGATGTTCCTGGGCGGTGCCCTGGACGTGAACGCCGCCGACAAGGCAGCGCGGTTCGTGTGGCTGTGCGACGCGTTCCACATCCCCCTGCTGTTCTTGATGGACTGCCCGGGATTCCTGGTGGGCTCAGCGGTCGAGAAGCAAGGGATCATCCGGCATGGAGCGAAGATGCTGTTCGCCGTGGCGGAGGCCACCGTGCCGAAGGTGACGGTCGTCGTGCGCAAGGGGTACGGCGCCGGGTACTACGTGATGAACGGTCGCGCGTACGAACCGGACATGATCGTGGCGTGGCCGACCGCGGAGATCTCGGTGATGGGACCGGAGGGCGCGGTGAACATCATCTTCCGCAAGCAGATCGAAGCGGCGGGCGATCAGGACGCGCAGGACGCGTTGCGGAACCAGATGATCAACTCGGTGCGCGAGCAGATCTCACCGTATGTCGCGGCGGGGTGGGGGTTCGTGGACGATTTGATCGAACCGCAGGACACGCGAAGGGCGATCGTCCGGGGGCTGGAGCTGGGGGAGACGAAGCGGGTGGAGCGCCCTTGGCGAAAGCACGGGGTGTTGCCCGTGTGATTCTGGAAGAACTCCACGCCACACCGGGAAGCCGCTTGACGGGTCTTCCTCGCGACATCGAGACTTGGCGGCCGGCGGAGGACGTTCGATGAATGAGGACCGCGTGGCCATTCGTTCGGCCAGGATCGGTGACGACGTATGCGTGAGGGGAATCGTCAAGGACCTCAGAAAGCAAGCCTGGAATCGCGTCGCGGTCGTTCTCTACGACGGAACCGGCTACGTGGACGTGCTACTTCCGCATCGTCCCTTGCTTCGGCACAAGTTCGTTTTCCGTGAGGGTCGCCCGGTAGAAGCGCACGGCTGGATCACGCTGCGTCGTGGCAGGCGAGTGATGATCGGGGCCACGATCGAGCCCCTCGAACCCGACCTGCCCACGAGGATGTTCCGAGGTGATCGGAGAGTTCCGGCACGCAAGGGCGATGCCTGGTTGGTCTCCGTCATCCACAGCGTGATCGCTGTCTTCGTCGTTTCACTGGTTGCGGGGGCTGGCCCTGTCGGGGCGCTGGGGCTCGGCGTCCTGGGCGGGTGGATGGTCGCATATACCGTCGTGCCCCTCGGCATGTTCTTGCTGAGGGCGGTCACCTGGGCTTAGCGAGCTCGTACGTCGTGCCTCGACAGGCGTCGCGTGTTGAAGTCGGGTTCCCTAGGTGCGGGCCTTGGCGAAGGCGCGGTCGAAGCCGGGGAGGGCCCGCTCGATCATCTCGTCGCTCGCCGTGAGTGACAGGCGGAAGTAGCCGGGCCACTCGAGCATCTTGCCGGGCATCGCCAGGATGTCCTCGTCCATGAGCAGGTCGCAGAACGCGACGTCGTCCTCGAGGGGTGACTTCGGCATCAGGTAGAACGTCGCCTCCGGGGTGTGCAGCTCGTATCCCATGCCGGTCAGCCGCTCGATCATCAGATCCCGCTTGCTCTGGAGGTGCTTCATGTCCGCGGACAGCTTCTCCAGGTCGCCGAGGGCGTACTGCAGGATCACGTTGGGGAATGCCCACCCGGAGAGCACCTGCCCGGCGATCAGCCCGATCCGCAGCAGCTCGCGGTCCGGGTTGTTCGGCGGCATCGCGATGTACCCGATGCGCTCGCCCGGGGCGAGGAGCACCTTGCCGTACGAATACAGCAGCAGCGACCGCGGATAGAAGGCCACCGGTGAGTGGAACTCGCGCTCGTCGAAGATGATCCGGTTGTAGGCCTCGTCGGAGAGCAGGTAGATCGACTGAGATTTTTCGCTCGCCTCGGTGAGCACCGCTGTGAGGCGCTCCAGTTGCTCCGGGGGGAAGATCCGCCCTGTCGGATTGTGCGGCGTGTTCACCACGATCGCTCGGGTGTTCGGCGTGATGGCCGCCTCGATCGCGTCGATGTCGAGATCGAACGTGCCCGGTGTCACCGGGACGCGGACGGCGGACGCGCCTGCGCCCATGATCAGCGGCTCGTACAGGAAGTGCGGCGGCTGGATGATGATGACCTCGTCGCCAGGCTGACACAGCACGCGGAACGTCACCGCCAACGCGGCGATCGCGGCGTTCGTCAAGGCGATGTCCTCGGGCTCGAAGGGGATGCCGAGGTAATCGCGGAGCGAGCTCGCCACCACCTCCTGCGCGCTCGGCTCGCTCATCCGGTACTGGAACCAGTAGGGGTTCTCCGGGACCGTCCATTTTCGGAGCGCATCGACGTATGCGTCGGATTGCATCTCCTGCGGATCCCCGGCGGCGAAGTCGGAGATCTGGTCGCGGCGGGCTTCCCGGAGCTCCTGGGCCTTGTTGAAGTAGGTCACGACGTTGCCGAAAACGGCGGCGATCCGCTGGACGGGCTCGGAGATGGGCGACCGGCTCACGCCGGAATCTTAGTCCGTGCCACCCCCGCCAGACCCGCCGTCCGCGGGCTCGTTGGCGCCGTCGCCGCCGGTATTTGTGCTGCCGCCCTGGGAGTCAGACCCGGAGCCGCCGTCGCCGGTGCCCGAGCCGCCGTCGCCCGAGGTGTCCCCGCCGCCGCTCGTGCCACTCCCGCTCCCGCCAGTCTGATCGGCCGAGCCGGAGCCGCCGCCGTCGCCGGAAACCGATCCGCCTGCTCCCTCGCCGCCGTCGCCGGATCCCGAGCCGCCATCGCCCGATCCGCTCTCGTGCGAGCCGTGGCCGGAGCTGGAGCCGGAGCCCGAGTCCTCTGATCCGCGGTCGCCGGACCCGCTCTCGCCGCTGTCGGACCCCTCGTGAGTCTGGCCGGCCTCCGGCTCGTCGACGGGCGGCAACAGACCCCCCAGGATGGCCCGAACCTGTCCGGCGATCCCTGCGGAGACCCCGTCCAGTGCCGGGGGGACCTCGGAGCGGACGTCGGCGTCGAGGGCGACGACCGACGCCCCGTGCGCCTTGGCCGCCGATCGCTGGGCCACCAGTGCCCGGGCCAACCCGGGCGCGGCGGCCTGCGGACCGTCGCGGAGCGCATGAACGAGATCGCCCAGGCGGGCCTCCGCGACGTACAGGTGGAGCGACCCGTCGTCGGGAGCGAGCAGCAGTGCCGTCTTTTCGAGCCCGGTCCGAAGCGGGTACAGGAACGAGCCGGGAGTTGCACGCAGTGACACCGTGGCGAGGAGGGCGAACACTGCGACCGCGGCAGCCGCGACCCGAAGCGCCAGCCGCCACCTGGGCGCGCGACGCCGCAGCGGCACGACCACATCACCCGTGACGCCCATCTCACGGTCGACGGCCTCCGAGAGCCGAGCCCACGCCGGGTCGGCGGGCGGTGCCTGCACGGCTGCCTGGAACGATCGCAGGCCCTCGGCCACGGCCACGAGCTCGCGCAGTTCGGGCCGGGCAGGGTCCGCTCCGCCCCTCACGTGGGAGCCCCAGGCTCGCTCGAAGTCCTCAGCGCTCGTCGCCATCGTCCTCACCCATGTATCGCCGTAACCGTTCCAAACCCCGCATCTGGAGCGCCGTCACGGCCGACTCCGACTTGCCCATCGCCTCCGCGATCTCCCTGGTAGGCAGGCCCACCACGAACCGCAGCACCACCACCTCGCGCTGCCGCTCTGGGATCTGGGCGAGGGCCTGGAGGAGCACGCGCCTCGACACCGCGCCTCCCTCGAACTCCATCGAAGCCTCCGGGGCGTCCTCGAGAGGCACCGCCGGGCGGCGGACACGCTGCCGGATCCGGTCGCTCACCCGGCGTGCCGCGATCCGGAACACCAGCCCGGGGAACGAGCCGTCGTGCTCGTATCTGAACGTCGGAAGGACCTGCCAGATGGACAGGAAGACGTCCTGCACCAGGTCGCTCGCGTCCTCGCCCCGCCCGAGCCGGAGGTAGCCGTAGCGCCAGACCCGGTCGTGGTACCGCTCGAAGAGTTCCCGGAAGGCGCCGTGGTCTCCGGCCGCGGCCCGCTCGACAAGTCCCTGCAAACCGGACGAGGCGTCACGGGTCGGGAGCCCGTTGAGCCGACTCTCCTCGGTTCGCATCGCCCCTTCTCTATCGGTTCGAGCTCTGCCGAACTGTCGCGTCGACCCGGGTAGTACGGTCGGGGCAGCGACCCTGGCTGGAAACCCTGGATAATCGCGCCTGCCGAATCGAGGAGGGACATCGTGGCAGTCGAGGACGCCTGCGTCATCACCTGCGCCGTTTCCGGTGCCGTCGCCAACAAAGCTCAGTGCGAAGGGATCCCGTACACGCCTGAGGAGTACGCGAAGGAGGTCCGGCGAGCCCGAGACTCGGGTGCCTCGATGGTTCACATTCACGCGAGACAGCCCGACGGCACGCCGACGGTCGAGCCGAAGCACTACAAGGCCATCACGCAGGCCATCCTGGCCGACACGCCGGACATCATCATCAACTACTCGACGGGCGCGGTTGGCATCGCCATGGCGGAGCGGGTCGGCCACATCGTGGAGCTGAAACCCGAGATCGGCGCGCTCAACATGGGATCGATGAACTACGCGAAGTACTCACCGAAGCGAAAGGGCTTCGTCTTCAACTTCGTGTTCGAGAACCACTTCGACGACATCATCTTCTTGCTCGAACGGATGAACGAGGCGGGGGCGAAGCCCGAGTGCGAGTGCTTCGACGTGGGGCACGTCGAGTCGGTGGCGCCGCTCATCGACATGGGAGTGATCACGCCGCCGGTGCAGTTCTCGCTGATCCACGGAGTGCTCGGCGGGATCCAGCAGACGGCGCGGAACCTGGCGCACATGGCTTCGGTGGTGCCGGAGGGATCGACGTGGGGCGTGATCGCGGTGAGTCGCGCCCAATGGATGATGGCGGGTGCCGCGGCCGCGCTGGGAGGCAACGTGCGCGTCGGGTTCGAGGACAACTTCTACCTCCCGAGCGGTGAGATGGCGTCCTCCAACGGCGAGCTCGTTGACGCCGCAGCCACCATCGTCCGCATGCAGGGCCGAGAGGTGGCCGAGCCGGTCCGGGCCCGCGAGCTGCTGTCGCTCCGGGCCGATCCCGACCGCAGCGCTGTCCTGTCGTAACCATGGCGGACGTGGTCGCGGAGATGGTGGCGAACGTCTGGAAGGTCGTCGTGGCTGAGGGCGACGCCGTGTCCGAAGGCGACCCGATCGTGATCCTCGAGTGGATGAAGATGGAGATCCCGGTGGAGGCGCCGGTGGGCGGCACCGTGAAGGAGATCCGAGTCCAGGAGGGCGGCGTGGTCCAGGAGGGCGACGTCATCGCCGTGGTCGAATAGGGGGGCTCGCGGGGGGCTCGAGAGTGAGGCCGGAAGCACCGTGGAGATTGGCACGTGAAGCCGAACATTAGCCTCCCGATCAGATGACCCAACTCGTGCGAGTGGAACGGGACGGCGCGATCGGCGTGGTCACGCTCGACCGGCCCGAGCGTCGCAACGCGATCTCGATCGCCATGCTCGAGCAACTCGCCTCTGGGTTCGGCGAGCTCGGCGCGGATCCAGACGTACGGGCGGTCGTGCTGGCCGGCGAGGGCGAGCACTTCTGTGCGGGCGCCGACTTCTCCGACCTCACGATGATGACGCCGGAGGGGTTCGACTACGGGCAGTCCTTCGAGCACGCCATCGAAGCGATGGCAGCCTGTCCCGTCCCTGTGGTCGCGAAGATCCAGGGCGCCGCGCTCGGCGCGGGGTGTCAGATCGTCGGTGGCGCCGACCTCGCGATCGCGGCCGAGGACGCGCGGTTCGGGATCCCCGCTGCGAGGCTCGGCCTCGTCATCAACTTCGAGAACGTCCAGCGACTCGTGCTGTCCGTGGGGGTGAAGCGTGCCGGGGAGATCCTGTTCACGGGACGTGAGCTCTCCGGCCTCGAGGCCGCGGAGTGGGGGATGGTGAACGAGGCCGTCTCCTCGCGGGGCCTGGACGCTCGGGTCCGCGAGCTCTGCACCGTGATCGCCGCCGGCGCACCGCTCACGACTCGGGCGTTCAAGCGAGGGATCCGCGCAGTCGTCGATCACCTGTCGCTGCGCCGCGAGCGAGACGCCGATTCCATGGCGGCCTTCGACACGATGGCCAGCGAGGCCTATACGAGCGCCGACCTCGCCGAGGGCGTTCGCGCGTTCAGGGAGCGGCGAGCCCCGCGGTTCGAGGGACGGTAGCCCGGACCCATGCCAGCCCGCGCCAAGAAGCTGACCCGAGAGTCGCCCGTCGAGGACCGCGCGCCGGAGATCATCGAGCGCCTCGAGAAGGCGTATCCGGATGCGAAGGTCGCGCTCGAGTTCACGAACCCGTTGGAGTGCCTCGTCGCGACGATCCTCTCCGCTCAGTCGACGGACGTGAACGTCAACAGGGTGACCCAGGGTCCGAACGGGCTCTTCGCGAAGTACCGGACGCCCCAGGACTACCTGAAGGTCCCGGAGTCGGAGCTGGCAGAGGACATCCACTCGACCGGGTTCTTCAACCAGAAGACGAAATCGATCCGTGGCGCGTCCGCGCGGATCATCGAGGCGTACGGCGGAGAGGTCCCTCGCTCGATGGAGGAGCTCATCACGTTGCCCGGCGTGGCGCGCAAGACCGCGAACATCGTGCTCGGCAACAGCTATGGGATCGTCGAAGGCGTCGCAGTCGACACGCACGTCCGACGGGTTTCCCAGCGCCTCGGGTTCACCAAGGAGAAGGACCCGAACAAGATCGAACGCGACCTCATGCACGTGGTGCCGCGGGACAAGTGGTTCACGTTCACGTACGTGCTGATCGAACACGGGCGGGCGGTGTGCAAGGCGCCGACGCCGAAGTGCGAGGCCTGCGCAGTGAACGAGCTCTGTCCGTCCAGTCGGGTGTGACGCCGGCTATGCCGACAGCGCTATGGGCGGGGGCCTGCGCCGCCGATGCATCGAGCCGCGGGGGCCGTTTCTCGAGATGTCCAACTCGAACCACACGACCGTGTGATCGTCGAAGCGATCCACGTCCCACCGGTCCGCCAGCTTGTCGACGAAGAGCAGGCCCCACCCTCCGTCGGCGCGGCGTGTCGGCGTAGAGCGATCGAACCTGAACCCGGGTCGCTGACCTCCACCCGGAGCACGTCGGGCTCATCGCGCAGGCGGAGCTCGATGGTCCGATCGTGGTCGGCCCCCCCGTGGAGCACAGCGTTCGTCACCACTTCGCTGACCAGGAGCTCGAGATCCTCCAGGTCTCCGTGGGCAACCCGGTGGCATGGTCGAGCACCGCCTCGCGGGCGGCCCCGACGGCGCTCGGCCCGCCCATGAACTGGATGACTCGTTCCACGCTCCACCCTTCTGGGGGAAACCCCCCGGCGAAGCTACCCGGGGGGGAATGTATGGGGATTGTCCAGGCGAAACCGGCTGGGGCTTGGGCGTCCCGGCGAGGCAGTGGATCCGGCCGGCTCAGCCTCCGACGACGACGAGCGATCGGCCCCCTCGGGCTCGAGCCCGCCGGAGCGCTCGGCGTTCCTCCTCGGTCAGCCCGCCCCACACGCCGGAGTCCTGGCACGTCTGCATGGCCCATTCGAGACAAGCCACTCGAACTGGGCATCGACTGCAAACGGCTTTGGCGGCTTCGATCTGTGACGCGGCTGGACCGGTGTTCCCGATGGGGAAGAAGAGTTCGGGGTCTTCGTCCTTGCACAAAGCGCGGTGAACCCACTCCACGGACTTCACCCCCGTCGTCCGAACCGGGGAGTTTGGGCAAAATTTCACAAGCTCCCCGAAAGAAAAAGGCCGAAGCCAGGGCGCGAGTATACTGACCGCCGTTCACCGCACGCAATGGCTGTGACCAGCGACTTTGCATCGGAACTCACCCCTCTGGTGGTGGCCCACCGAGGCGCTTCCTCCGCATATCCGGAGAACACGCTCGAGTCGTTCCAGGGGGCCATCGAGGCCGGGGCGGACGTCATCGAAACCGACGTTCGCCTCTCCGCAGACGGTGTGGCGGTGGTGGTCCACGATCAGGATCTGTCCCGAACCACGGACGGGACCGGGTTCGTCCACGAGCTGACCGTGGCCGAGCTGAAGCGCCTCGACGCGTCGGCCGGACACGGGCCGAAGGCGGAGATCCCGACGCTGCGCGAGGTCCTGGAGCTCGTGAACGGGAGGGCCGGGATCAACCTGGAGATCAAGAACATCCCTGGCGAGGTGGCCTTCGACTCCCCGAAGGAGACCACCGTGCGCGCGGCGCTGGAGGAGCTGGAACGGACGTCTTTCTCCGGCTCGGTGCTCGTGTCCTCGTTCAACTGGATCACGATCGAGCGGTCCCGCGAGCTCGCACCCGAGGTCCCCACGGGGTTCCTCACGATCGCGGCCATCGCGCCCGCCGCCGCGCTCGTGTACGCGCGCGACGGCGGCCACCAGTACGTGCTGCCGAGCGTCACCGCCTTGGTCCCGGCGGGTGAAGTGTTCGTCCGAGAAGCGCACGAGGCCGGACTCAGAGTGGGCACGTGGACCGTGGACGATCCCAGCGAGGCGAGGACGCTGTTCGAGTGGGGAGTGGACGCGGTGGCCACGAACGACCCGAAGGCCCTCCTGGCCCTCCGGGCGTCGATGACTCGCTAGCTCTCGAGGCCCTCGCGCAGGGTCGCGAGGGTCTTCGCCAGCAGCCTCGAGACGTGCATCTGCGAGATCCCGAGCTTCTCCGCGATCTCGCTTTGCGTCATCCCTTTGAAGAACCGCAGATACAGCATGCGCTGCTCCCGCGGCGGGAGCTGATCCAGGAGCGGCGTGAGGCTGGCACGGTACTCCAGCAGCTCCATGGTCTCGTCCTCCGTGCCGATCTGCTCGTGCAGCGTGAGGTCCTCCTCGCCCGTCGGCGCGTCGAGCGAGACCAGGCTGTACGCGTGCGCCGACTCCAGGCCCTCCAGCACCTCCTCCTCGGTGGTGCCGGCGGCCTCCGCCATCTCCGCTACGGTGGGGGACCGGCCGAGCTGTTGCGAAAGCTTTCCGATGAGGTCACCGAGCTGCAGGTTCAGCTCCTGGAGCCGTCGGGGGACCCGGACCGCCCATCCCTTGTCTCGGAAGTGCCGCTTCAGCTCGCCCACGATGGTGGGCGTGGCGTACGTGGAGAACTCGACCTCGCGGCCGGGGTCGAAACGGTCAACGGCCTTGACCAGCCCGATCGTGCCCACCTGGACGAGGTCTTCCAGCGGTTCCCCGCGGCCCGCGAAGCGGCGAGCCAGGTACTCGACGAGCCCGAGGTGCGCCTCGATGAGCTCCTGACGAACCTCGTCGTCGTGCGCCTCACGGAGTTGCCGGAACAGCGCCCGGACGTGGTCGCGATCCGGGACGCCCCGCCGCGGGCGCGACTGTGCGCTCACACCGTACCCTTCGCGACCGACAGCGAGATCCCGACCTGACCGTCGTCGGCGAGGGAGATGTTCTCCGCGATGGCCTCGAGGATCACGCGCGACCACTCGGTGAGGAACTCGCGGTCCTCCCGGCGCGATCCGTCCGCGCCCGCCCTGAGGGTCAGCCCGCCCTCGAACACTTCGAAGTCGATGGACAGCACGGTCGCGTCGCTGGACACCGCCATGAGTCGTGAGCACACCTCGTCAACCGCGATCTGCAGCTCGATGATCCGGTCGACCGGGAAGTCCAGTCGAGCGGCCAGGGCCGTCGCGATGGCCCTGAGGAGCGAGACGTGGGGGGTGTCCGCGGGGATGCGGGCGGTGACGATCTCTGTCATCACGGCATTCTAGAGCGGGTGCCCGAACGAGCGTTTCCCTACACTTTTGGGGTGTTGCGGAGGCGCAGGACCGGATCCGAACGCGAAAGCTCGACGGCGTTCCGGTCGGTGCTCGCCGCGGTGGAGGAGGCCAAGGCCGCAGCCGTCTCCGCCGTCCCCAACCCTCGGGGCCAGGCTCGGCCGTTGGCGGAGGCGCTGTTCGAGTTCGAGAAGGACCTGCGGGACGCCCAGGAGCGAATCGGGTCGTGGACGGACGGGGGTTCGCACCGAGCGGCGTGCGAAGCGGGGCTCGACGAGGCGTTCCGCTGTGCCGAGCAGCTTCGGCTGGAGACGCCGGAGCTCACCTACGAGACCTTGCTGATACGGGTAGCCGAGCTCATCGATCCGCTCGAACCGTTCGAGGACGCCGCCCGGTCCGTGCTGGGCCGCTCAGAGCTCTAGCTCCTGCTGGCCCTCGAGTTGGTCGTAGACGAGTGTGCCGTCGCCTTCCACGCGCGCCGCGGGGTTCAGCCGGTGCGGCTCCCGCTTGCCCCGATCCATGAGATGCAGGACGTCGCATCCCGCCATGAGGAGCGAGTCGGAGAGCATGCGACGATGGCATCGCCACCACACGGACTCGGCGCACATGTACGCGGTTCGCGTGTCGCGTGATGTGTCGATCAACCGGTCGCGGGCGGTGCGGAACGCCTCGGTCTCCATGTGGTCGGCGTAGCCCCGGAATCCGGCGTTGCGGATGGCGACGTGCCGTGAGTCCGGCTTCGACTTGCGGAACCCTCCGAGGTCGCGGCCTTCCCAGTCGTACGCGATCCCCTCGGCGGCGAGCGCTTCGGCAAGCGCGTCCTTCCCGAACTGGGGATGCCGGCGGGAGCCGGGCGCCGTGCGGACGTCGACGACACGCTCGACGCCGGCAGCGCGCAACAGCTCGAGGAACGCCTCGAAGGTCCGGGTACCGTGCCCGATCGAGAAGATCGTGGGCTCGGCTTCGCTCACGGAGTGGGCACGCACCGGTTCACGAGCTCGCCGATCCCCTCGATCGTCGTGCGCACGACCTGGTCCGGCTTCAAGAAGACCTGGGGCGAACGGCCGAAGCCGACACCGCCGGGCGTGCCGGTGGCGACGAGGTCGCCGGGCTCGAGCGTCACGATCGTGGAGATGTACCCCACGAGCTCCTCCGGCCCGAACAGGAGGTCGGACGTGCGGCCCTCCTGCATCACCTCGCCATCGACCTCGCACCGGATGGCGAGATCGGGCGCGGTGCCTCCGGGAAGCTCATCGGGGGTCACGAGCACGGGTCCCACCGGCGTGGACCGGTCCCACGTCTTGCCCTGCAGGAACTGCATCGTGCGGAACTGCCAGTCGCGCATCGAGACATCGTTCAGCACGGTGAACCCGGCGATGGCGTCGGAGGCTGCAGCACCACTCGCTCGGCGGACGGTCCGACCGATCACGAACGCGAGCTCGACCTCCCAGTCCACCTGTTCGGACTCCGGGGGGAGCTCGATGTCGTCCCGCGCTCCGATCAGCGAACGCGCGTACTTGCCGAACAGCGTGGGATGGGACGGCGCCTCGCGGCTCATCTCCTCGATGTGGCTGCGGTAGTTCATCCCGAGACAGACGATCTTCGGCGGCCGCGGCACGACCGGGGCGAGGTCGGCGTCGGCGAGGCCGACGCGTTGTCCGTCGGCTCCGGCAGCGACTCCCCGCCAGTTCTCCTGCGCCAGCAGCTCGCCGACGTCCGCGACGTCCTCGAGCAGCACCAGGTCGTCGCCGTCCTGTCGCGCCGCTCGGGTGCCCTGGGCCGTGCGGAGGGTGGCGAGCCTCACGGTTCGATGCCGGTCATCACGGTCTTCACCAGCTCGCGGGCGTACCGGTCGTGTCCGACGCGATGTGCGTCGTCGCCGAGGAACTCGCCGAGGAAGGCGTACGAGAAACACGAGCCCAAGAACACGTGCGCAACGAGGTCCGGGGCGATGGTGCCGGCGATCCGGCCTCCGCGCTGCTCCTTCCGCAGGTATTCCGTGAGACTCCGGATGAGCTTCATCGGGCCGGTGTGGTTGCGCTCGAAGAATTCGCGGTGCTGCATGAGCAGCTCCCGGTCCGCGACCGCTCCGCAGGCCATCGGCATGATGCCCCGGTAGAACTCAATGGATTCGCGGGCAACCTCCCCGAGCGTCCCGGCGACCGAACCGATTCCGGCGCGCTGGGGGAGCGACTCGACGAACTGGAAGAAGCCGGAGTACCGGCTGCCGATGATCTCCGTCATCAGCGCATGCTTGTCCGCGAAGTACCGGTAGATGCTGCCCTCGGCACACCGCGCCTCGCGCGCGATCTCCTTCGTGGTGGCGGACGCCATGCCCCGGTCCCGGATGACACGCTCAGCCGCCTCCAGGATGGAGGAGCGGGTGTCGAGCCGCTCAGCCGACATGCGCCATCTGCCCGTCGCCGTCGACCCGCCCCTGCCCGTGGTCGTCGGGGGCGCCGACGTGGCTCCGCACGAACACCGCGGCGACGAGCGCCGCGAACACCATCGCGCAGATCGCGACGATCATGCCGATGTGCAGCGCGTGGACGAACGCGTTCTGCGCCGCGTGGTACACGGCCACGATCTGGGACATCGGGGTTCCCGGTGGGGCCTGGTGTTGGAACGCCGACAGCGTCCCGCCCCCCGCGGCAGCTTTCGATCCGGCGCGTTCCACGATCGAGTCCGCTTGGGTCTGGGTGAACCCGACCTCCGTCAGTCGGCCGCTGAACCCGCGCGTGAACGCCGACGTCACGATGGCGCCGAGCAGCGCCACGCCGAACACCCCACCGAGCTCTCGGCTCGTGTTCGTCGCGGCCGACGCCACGCCGGCGTGCCGGGTCGGGACCGACGCCATCACCGCGGCGGTCATCGGGGCCATCGTGATCGCCATCCCGGAACCCCACACCACGAGGCCGGGGAAGATCACGCCGAAGTACGACGAGTCGGGTTGGGTTCGAAGCAAGAGCGTGAGCCCGATAGCGGAGAGCGCCGGTCCGGCCGTCATGAACCATCGTGAGCCGTACCGGTCGGACAGGCGTCCCGCGATCGGGGCCAGGATCAGGATCATCACCGGGAACGGGAACAGGCGGATGCCCGCCGCCACGGGCGAATACCCGTGCACGTCCTGGAAGTACAGCGTCAGGAAGAACACCGTCCCGAACAATGCGAAGAACACCGACGCCGCCACCACGTTGGCCGCCGCGAACGTGCGGATCTTGAAGAACGACAGCGGGAGCATCGGCGACTCCGAACGGGCCTCGATCGTGAAGAACGCGGCGAGCACGACGCCCGCGAGCGCGAAGCTCCCCAGGATCAGCGGGTCGGTCCAGCCCTTGTTGTTCCCCTCGATCAGCGCGTACACGAGGAAGAACAGGCCGGCCGTGCCCGTCACCAGGCCGGGAGGGTCGACGCGCCGCGATGGATGTTCGTCGCGCGACTCCCGCACCACGAGGATCGTCATCGTGATGGCGATCGCGCCGACGGGGATGTTGACGAAGAAGATGCTCTGCCACGACACGTGCTCGACCAGGAACCCGCCGACGATGGGGCCGATGGCAAGCGCGAGTGCGGAGAACGCGGCCCAGATCCCGATGGCCGCGCCGCGCTCCCGGCCGCTGAACGTGGCAGTGATGATCGAGAGCGAGCCCGGCAGCAGCAGCGCGGCCCCGAGGCCCTGCACGAACCGGAACCCGACGAGCTCGCCGGTGGTCGTGGACAGTCCGCACATGAGCGAACCGAAGGTGAAGACGATCAGGCCAAGCATGAAGAAGCGCTTGCGGCCGTACAGGTCGCCCATCGCCCCACCCGTGAGCATGAACGAGGCGAACGCGAGCACGTACGCGTCGATGATCCATTGGAGGCCGGAGACGCCGGTGCCGAGGTCCCGTTGGATGGTGGGGAGCGCGGTATTGACCACGAGGTTGTCGAGCATCGGCATGAACAGGCCGAACACCATCGCGGCCAGGACCCACCACTTGCGGCGATCGGAGCCGGTGGTGGGCGGCGGCGTTGTGTGCAGGGTGCGTGCCATCTGCATGTCCTTCCGTGCGTGGACCGAGCGGTGATTCTGAGTGAGCGCTCACTCACCGGTCAAATCCGGCCGGTGCTGTCGCCCCTGCAGGGTGGAACCGAGCCGTCCCCGCGGGTCAGGTGTTTGTGGTCGACGTGGCGATGATCCCCCGGAGGGCGGCGACGTGTCTGGTAAAGCGTTCGCGCCCCAAAGGTGTCAGTCGGGCACGCACGCGACGGCGTCGATCGCTCACTGGCCGCTCGATCGCGACGTATCCGGCTTCCTCCAGCGTCGACAGTTGCTTCGAGAGTGCTGAATCGGAGAGCCCGAGCTCGTTTCGGATGAACGCGAAATCTGCCCAGTCGGCCGCGGCGAGAAGTGCCACGATCGACAGCCTCGTCGCAGGGTGGATCAACTCGTCGAACCCGCTGCCGTCCCTCATGGTCACGTGGCGTTGCGTGCCCTGGCACGGATGGCGGCCATCACGCGTGGGCCGCCCAGCAGGATCAACGCGGCCACCAGCACGCTCGCCATCGTCGCGGGATGCTCAGCTCCATCCGCATACGCTGCGAACCCCGCCGCGACGGTCACCGCGGCGACCCCGATGAGGAAACCGAAGACGATCGCCTGGGCATGCCTGCCGGCCACATCGGCGCGGACCGTGAGCCCGCTCGACTGCCGCCGGCCGGCAAGCAGGCGTTGCGAGACCGCCGAGTGGACGGCGCCGAAGGTCACCGTTGCCACCGCGATGACCCAGGCGCTGGCGACGTCGTTCAGCATCCCCAGGGCGATCCAGCAGGCAGCCAGGCCACCCCAATACCACCGCGGCATGCCGATCTGATCGATCACCCGTCGTCTGCCCCGCTCGACCTCCTCGAGTGCGAGCCGAGCCTCCGCGTCGGTCACGGGATCCGTCATCGTCGCCCTCCTTCACTTTCCTGATGGGAAAGTCAATCTAGACTTTCCGAGTGGGAAAGTCAACAGGAGAATGATCGCCGCTGGTGAGGTTGACGCTCGATACTTGCATCGTGCAATATTTGCAGCATGCAAGTAACGCCTGAGTCCCGGACCCCTAGAGCGTCGGAGGGTCTGGCCGCCCAGCTCGACACCTACTGGACCGAGCTTGGCC
>JBKOXF010000010.1:0-8469 GCA_046724795.1 Actinomycetota bacterium
TGGATCGGAGACACCCCGGTCCTCAACCTCATCCAGGACCTCTTCGCCCTCCTGGTCCTGGTCGGGGTGGCCATCGCCTTCTACATCCGGAAGGTGGAGCGCCCCGACCGGTTCAAGGGATCGCACCTGCGCGAGGCGGACTACATCCTGCTGTGGATCACCGGCATCATCCTCACCCTGTTCGGCTTCAAGTCGACGGCCATCGCTATCGCCGGCGGGGGCGGCAACAGCGCGTACTACTTCGTCTCGAACGCGATCTCCAATATCTGGACGGGCCTTTCCACCAGCACCCTCGAGACCCTCAACTACGCGTTCCTGTGGGCGCACGTTTCACTGATCCTCGGTTTCCTCGTCTACATCCCGTACTCCAAGCACCTCCACATCGTCACGAGCGAACCGAACGTGTTCTTCGCCAACACGAAGGCCCGGGGCACGCTCCGGCCGATCAAGATCGACCTCGAGGCACTGGGCGAGTCCGACGAGATGCCGGTGCTCGGCGCCGCCACACTCGAGGAGCTCACGTGGAAGGAGAACCTCGACCTCTACGCGTGCACGGAGTGCGGGCGGTGCCAGCAGGTGTGTCCGGCCTGGAACACCGGCAAGCCCCTGTCGCCGAAGCTCCTGATCATGAACCTCCGCGACCACCTGCTCGAGGAGGGGCCGAGGATGGTCGCGGCGAAGGCGAAGGGACAGGAGCGCGAGAAGGTCCCGCTGAACCCCGACGTCGTGGACGACGAGGTGGTGTGGTCATGCGTCACGTGTGGCGCGTGCATGCAGGAGTGCCCCGTCGACATCGAACACGTCGATCACATCGTGGACATGCGTCGGAACCTCGTGATGGCGGAGTCGCGGTTCCCCAAGGAGGTCGGGACGCTCCTGCGCAACATGGAGAACTCCAACAACCCGTGGGGGATGCAGCAGTCCACGAGGGGCGATTGGGCGGAGGGCATGGGGATCCGCGTGCTCGGCCAGGGGAACGGTGGCCCGCCTGAATACCTGTACTGGGTGGGGTGCGCGGCCTCGTTCGACGACCGGGCCAAGAAGATCGCCAGGGCCGTGGCCGGCGTCCTTCAGGAGGCCGAAGTGGACTTCGCGATCCTCGGGGCGCGGGAGCTCTGCAACGGCGACCCGGCCCGGCGGGCCGGGAGCGAGTACCTGTTCCAGATGCTCGCAGAGCAGAACGTCGAGACGATGAATGGCGGTGGGATCAAGAAGATCGTCGTCAACTGCCCGCATTGCTTCAACACACTGCGCAACGAATACCCCGACTACGGGGGCGACTACGAGGTCGTCCATTACACGCAGCTGTTCGCCGAGCTCATCGACTCCGGACGGATCCAGCTGACCGGCGCGGTCGAAGCCGTGCTGACGTACCACGACCCCTGCTACCTGGGGCGGCACAACGGGGTGTACGGGGAGCCCCGCAAGGTGCTCGACGCCGTCCCCGGGCTGGAGACCGTCGAGATGCCCCGGCACCACGAGCGCGCACTCTGTTGCGGAGCCGGCGGTGCCCGGATGTGGATGGAGGAGCACCTCGGGAAGCGGATCAACTCCGAGCGGACCGAGGAGGCCATCTCCACTGGGGCGGAGCGGATGGGCGTGTCGTGCCCGTTCTGCTACATCATGCTGGACGACGGGGCCAAAGCGGCCGGTGAACGGATCCAGGTGAGCGATGTCTCCGAGATCGTCTCCGGCTCCATGACCCAAAGCGCGCGGATCCACCATCCGAGCGGGACGGTCACCGAGAGATAGCCCCCCCGCCCGACCCCTCTGCCCTCCTCAAGAGGGACCTCCTCCCAGCCGAAAGTAGGAGTGAGGAACGTAAACGGGCGAGGACCCTTGGACCGTCTGGCCATGCCTGAGGCGAGCTCGCGGCCGACCGATGTCGGCTGCGGATGCTTGCCTTCCCCAGCGAATTCACGAATGATGCCCCTCCACGTCCGCTCCGTCGTGACCACGACATCCTCGTTCCCCCTGCGGGGCACGGCGGGAGCCCTCACCGGAGGGGTGAAAGGGGCAGGAGACGCGGCCGAGCGGGCCGCGTCGAGGTCCCCCCGGGAGGGATCGACGTGAACGAAGCACGCGCCCGCACGGATCAGACCGAAGCCGCTGCCTCCTTGACCGAAGAGCTCCGGCGGCTGGGTGAGCTCCTCGATCTCGACCTCGTTGGTGTCCGGACCCCGGCCGAGAACGGTCACCGGTCCGCATCCTGGCGCGCCGCCGGAGCGCCGGACGAACCCCGCGACCTCGACACGGTCGCGGCCGGCCTCGTCGACTCCTGGGTCGGCGAGCGACTGGACGACGGCTCCATCGTCTACGGTCACCGGACCGCGGGATCCTCTCCACGTGCATCCACCGTCCTTCGCTCCGTCGGCCCGTCGCTGTCTCGGAGCCTGGCTCGATCCTCCACCCCCACAGACGTCCAGCACCTCGAAGGGAGCACCGAACCCGTCCGCCGGGCGATCGAGGCAACCCGAGCGGTCCTGGAGAACGCGGAGGCCACGGTGGCCGATCTGCTGTTCGCCTTCCGCGCATCCCTCGGCGCCGACGAGGTGTTCCACCTCGTCGACCGGGAAGGTGACGTCGAGGTGACGTCCTCGCCGGCGATCGAGCGTCTTCGCAGGATCCCACGCGAGATCCGCGCGAAGGTCCAGGCTCTCCCGCTTGGCCGCGCGTTCGAGGAGGCCACCGCGCGCCAGCTCGCCGTCGTCCTCGGAGCGAAGACGTCGTTCGTCATGGGGGCGTTCTGCCTCGAGCGGGACCCCACCGAAGCGTTCCTCGTTGGGTGGACGGACGATCCCGGCATCTCGCCCGCGGCGATCAGCGTGGTGGCGGCGTTGGCGGGGACGGCCCGCGCCGCGCTCGACACACGTCGACGCGCCGTCGACGCGATGCTCACGAAAGAGCGGAACAGCCTCGCCTACGAGATCCACGACGGCGTCACCCAGGCGGTGACGACGTCGGTGCTCGAACTCGAGGCGCTCACCCACAAGATCGAGCGCGACCCCAAGGAAGCCATCCAGACGCTCGGCGTGAGCAAGGCGGAGATCCGGAAGGCCCTCTCCGAGCTTCGGGGCATCCTGTTCGAACTGTCGCGCGACAAGTCCACCCAGCCCGTCACCGACGACCCGCTCGTGAAGTACGTGCAGGACGTCGTGCGCCGCTGGCGTCTTGCGGCACGCATCACGGTGAAGGGCGATCTCCACCACGTCCCGAAGCCTCTGCTCGCCGCGGCCTACGTCGTAATCCGTGAGGCCCTCGCCAACGCCGCCAAGCACGCAGCCGGCCATCACGTGACCGTGTGGGTGGGATCGACCGACCAGGAGCTCCTGGTGGAGGTGGCGGACGGCGGCCGCGGCTTCAATACGGGCCGCCCACGTACCGATAGAGAAGGAAGGCACTTCGGGCTCGAGATGATGGAACGCCGCGTGGCGGAGGCTGGAGGACGCCTGGAGGTGGATTCGGCGCCGGGCCGCGGAACCAGGATCACGGCGAGGCTGCCGATCGAATTGGAAGACGGAGACGGATGAAGGTTCTGATCGTTGACGACCATACGTTGGTCCGGAAGGGGATCGCGACTGTGTTGCAGCAGCGGTTCCCCGAAGCCGACGTGGTCGAGGCCGAGGGCGCCGACGACGCCGTCGCAGCCCTTCGTGACGACGACAGCGTGGACGTGGCGCTGGTCGACGTCCGCATGCCGACCCGGGACGGGTTGGAGCTGCTCAAGGAGATCAAGGGGTCGTGGCCCGACATCCCCGTGATCATGCTCACGAGCTTCGATCACGCCCGCTACGTGAAGGCCGCGCTCGCCGAAGGCGCCGACGGCTACATGTTGAAGGACGCCAGTCCCGAGGACCTGGACCAGGCCATCAGGGTGGCCATGGCCGGCGGCGGGAACGTGCTGTCGGCGCGAGCCATGCGCGCGCTGTTCGAGGACGACGGCGACGCCGGCGACGACGAGACCGAGCCACACCGCCGCCACGAGAACCTCACGAAGCGTGAACTCGACATCCTGGCCCTCCTCGCGGAGGGTCGCAGCAATCGGGAGATCTCGAGGCACCTGTATCTGTCCGAGAAGACCGTCAAGGCTCACCTCGCCGCGGTGTTCCGCAAACTCAACGTGACGAACAGAACGCAAGCCGCGATGGCGGCCGTCACCATGGGGATGGGGCCGGGCCGAGTCTTGAAAGTCGCAGAGTAGTATCGGCCGAACACGCACTGCCTCAGGCAGGTCGTGGGCGGGGCCAGAGCGAGGAGCCGCTCGTGACGAAGAAGAACCGAAGAGGCCGTGGTGTGGTGGCCGGGACGCCGAGTTCTGGCTCGGGAGATACTGAGCAGGCTTCGCAGTCGACCACGGAGGATCGGGAACAGACCCCGTTTGCCAACGGCGGCTCCACGCTGCACCGAGACGGCTCCCTCTCGCGCATCGACGACCGTCTGCGTCAGGCGTACGAACCGGGGTGGTATCGCGTGCTCGCGAGCGAGCCGGCTGAGCTTTCCGTGCGGAAGGACCCGCTGTCGACCGACTCTGCGGAGTCGGCGGACCCCGAGCCCACTGATCACACCGCGCCCGACAGAGCAGGGAGCCGGTCGTGACGGAGAAGAACCGGAGAGGCCGTGGCGTGCTCGCCGGGCTGTTGGGCACCGGATCCGAAAACGGCGATCAGGACCCGCAGCCGCCCGCAGACAATGGCGCCACGCAGCGTTCGGAGGGCCGGCCGGAGAGCGCCCCCGGGAAGGGCGACGCGGGGTTCTCGCAGCCAGACGTCCCCGCCCGTGAGGCCTACGAGCCGGGCTGGTATCGCGTGCTGGCGAGCGAGCCGGCGGAGCACTCCGTGCGAGAGGACCCCAAGCCTCCGGCAGACGATGACGCCGAGGAGGCCAGGTACTCCGCCCCCGTGGATCCCGCACTCGGGAACGGTGAGGCGCTGAGGTCCGAGCCGGCGAACGACGAGCCCACCATCACATTCGAGCCGGTGAACCCCTTCCAGCATGCGGACCCCCCGCCTGCGAACATCGAACCGTCGAACTCCACGTCGTCGGACAACGAGCCGGCGAACTTCGAGCAGCTCATCCCCCTGGTGGTGGATTCCACGGAGCCGGCGGAGTACACACCCCACGTGGACTCGGAGCCCGTGTTCGTCGAGCCGCTGAGCTCCGGGCCGGCCGATTCTTTCGAGCAGACGGTTCCCTTGGAACCGTCTGGCTACGTCGCGCCGGCAGCCCCCGAGACCTCGGACTTCGAGGAGCTCTTGGGCCTCGAACCGTTGACGCTCCAGCCGTTGGATCCTTCGGAACCGGCCGACTCCACCGAGCCCGAGAGCCCCGAGCCCCCGAGTCCGTCCGACCACGTGAACGACCCGGAGCCTCCGTACGTCGAGCCGGTGCACTCTCAGCCGTCGGACCCCGGCCCGGCGGATCCGGCGCCGAAGGACCCCGCGCCGAACATAGAGCCTCCGCCTGCGGAACCCTCCGTGGGAGCGGCTCCGGTCGAAGGACTGGAAGCCCCCGAAGCGAACGCGAGCTCCGGATTCCTGTCGCTCGACGCGGCCGAACGAAGGGCGGCCCTGATGGAGGTCGCATCACGCGGACTCATGAACGAGGACGTGGAGATGGTGAGCCGGCTCGTTTCCGATCCCGAACGCGACATCAGGGTCTTCGCCGTCCAGACATTGCAGACGCGGCCCGACGCCGTACCGGCGGGTGTGGTCCGAAGGGCCCTCACCGACCCCACCGACGAGGTGCGATCGGAGGCAGTAGGGCTCGAGGCCGCTCGCAGTGATCCAGACCTCATCGAGCTTGCGTCGCTCGTGGCCGGTCGTCGCTGGCCCCTCACGCAGCAAGCCGCCTTCCAGGTCCTCCCCGTGCTCATCGGTCGTCATCAGGATCCCAGCGGGGCTGCCGACGCGATCTTGCTCGCCGTGGCGGAGATGGACTCCTCACCCGTCGACGAGGAGCGGGACGGGTTCCTGGCGCTCGTTCGGGCCCTTGGACGGAGCCGCCTCGTCGAGGCGCTCGACCTCCCGGACGAACGACGGCTCGGCGCGACGCGGCTCCTCATCGAGGACGGTTCCGATGACGCCCTCCGGGCAGTCGCCCGCCTTACCGACGATGCCGCCGAAGAGATCCGGATGGCAGCCGAGTCCGCTCGAGACCAACTCGCCGTCGACGAACCCGAACCGACCACGGAGCCGGCCTCGGTGGAACCCGCTCTCGACACCACGTCGTCGGCGCCCGAGCCCCCCTCGGCGCCGGAACAGGAGCCTCCCTCTGAGCCGGAGACGGCCCCCGCGCCGGAGGCGGAGGACATCATCTCCGCACTGGCGAAGGCGTTGGAGGATCCGGACGAGAGAGTGAGGGAACGTGGGGCCCGAGAGCTGGGCGAGACCAACCGGGGATCGCTCCTGGAGTGGACGCGCGCGGGCCTCGCGTCGCGGGACCACCACCAGGTGGCCACCGCAGCAGGCGTCGCGGAGGCCGCCGGGCTGACCGAAGTGGCCGCGGAGATCCTCGGATGCGCGGCGGCGCTCCGCCCGGAGGAACGAGGGCCGCTCGTCGGAGCCCTCGCTTCGTTCGGCCTGGACCCAGCCGAGCTCGTGACGGTGGCCGGGGACGTGGACGCGAACAATCGACCCGATGCGATCCGACTGCTCTGGCAGGTGTCGGGGCGCGGGGTCCTTCCCGCGCTTCGCAACCTCCTCGCCGACAGCTCCGGCCCGGTGCGCGTCGCCGTCCTCGACGTCTTCGGCGACTCCGGCGACCCCAGCGCGATCGAGGTCGCGCACGGCGTCCTCGAGACCGACTCCTCTCCCATCGTCCGGGCGACAGCGATCCGCGTGATCGGCCGCGCCGGACTCGACCAGCGGACCTCCTCCCTGTCCGAAGCACTCGACGACCCCGACCCCGATGTGCGAGCCACCGCAGTCGAGCTCCTGCCGCACGGCTTGGCCGGCCAGGCAGGTGAGCTCCTCCTCAAGGCCCTGTCCGACGAGGACGATCGCGTGTGGCAGCCGGCCATGAGGCATCTGGTGTCGCTACCCGAACGCGACCTTCCGGTGCTGTGGCGGGCCATCAAGGAGGCCCCGGCCGATCGGCGGGACGCGCTGATCTCCCTCCTCGAACGGACCAGCCGCGAGCGTCTCGGGCTCGTCGCATCCGATCACCTGTCCTCCTCCGACGAGGACGACCGGATGCTGGCGATCTCGCTGGCAGCGCGCTCGGGCAGTCCCGAGGCCATGCAGGGCGTCATCGGCACGCTGGCCGACCCGCAGCCCACGGTTCGCCGGGCCGGAGCGGCCGCGCTCGCGGAGCTCCGCGACCACGAGGCCATCCCCGCCCTCACCCAAGCCCTGAACGACCCCGACGCCGAGGTGCGGGAGGGAGCGCTCCGCGCGCTCTCCGCCCTCGACGACGAGCAGGTGCTCGAGCCCCTGATCAACGGACTCAAGGATCCCGAGGAGCGGGTGCGACAGGTGGCGAGCGACGCGTTGATCCGGTGGAACTCGCCGGCCGTAGCACGCCGGCTGGTGGAGGCCCTCACGTCCCCGGCGCTCCGACGCCCCGCCATCGAGGTCCTGGCCCGGATGGGCCCCGCCGCCGTGGATCCGCTGGTGAACCTGTTGCGGGAGGGGCACCCCGAACTCGCCGCCACCGTCGGCGTCACGCTGGAGCAGCTGGTGGGACGGGACGTCTTCCTCAGCCGGCTGGGCTCGATGGACCCGGCCGACCGGCTGGGGGCGGTGGAGGCCCTCGGCGCCATGGGCGGCCCCGAGACAGTGGACGGGCTCACCCGTGCGCTGTCCGATCCGAACGAGCAGATCCGGATCAGTGCGCTTCGGGCGCTCGGGGACATGAGGGACCCTAGCGCCGTCGACGCGGTGCGGCGCTCCGCAGAGGGCGATCCCATGCCCGAGGTGGCCGCGGCCGCCGAGGAGGCGCTCCGCAAACTCCTCAGCTGAGGCCGAAGGCCTTAGGACCGAAATCGCATCAGGGTGTGCCCCGTTCGGTCGATGGCAACTCGACCGCTGCTCCCTACCCTTGGCTCGTTGGTCTTCAACCAGGACGGATCCTTCGACCTGTGGGGTCGAACCTCGGGGGGCGACATGCAGTCGAGGCGGACAGACACGAGGCTTCGCTGGCGACGCTGTGCGTGGCCGGCGAGGAAAGACGGGGTCCGGGCGGTCCGGGACGCCGTTCCGACGGAGCTCACTCGCGACGGGCAGAGCGACCCTGCCCAGAACCATCACCTGTTCGTCGCGCCGGCCCGTCGTGGACCGGCGGCCGCCGCCCGGCCACCCCGCCGCTAGCCGGCTTCCCCCACCCGCTTCGATACTTCCACCCACGTCCTCAGGACCTGTTCGGCAGCGCCTGAGTCGATCGATCGAGCCGCCGTCTCGATCCCATCGCGAAGGTCGGCCGCCCGTCCCGCCACCACGAGCGCAGCGGCTGCGTTGAGCAGGACCACGTCGC
>JBKOXF010000081.1:0-4502 GCA_046724795.1 Actinomycetota bacterium
TCATGAACCTCGACCTCAGCACTTCACGATCGGGCGAGACCGACCTGCTCCTTCCGCAGTTGGCCCCGGACCTGGCTCTCTTCCATCTGCTCTACAACATCGACTCGACGTTCGACAGGATCGGAGACGGTACGACCAAGTTGTCCTGGTCGGTGGACGGAACACTGGGGCCCAACGGGACGGGGGCGCCGTGGTCGTTCACCCGGAGCAACATGTTCTACTCGGATTTCGACACGTCGTTCTCGTCGGTCTTCGAGATGTACGACATGCTGTACCAGATCGAGAACAACCCCTACGCGAAGGTCACCATCACGGACATCCATCAGTCCGCCAACGTCACGCAGACAAAGCTCACCGAACAGATCAAGAAGGTGCAGTGGAAGACCAATCAGCACCCCACCTTTACCTCTCAGCGCGTGATCCAGACCAAGCCGAACGGCCTGATCCGCTTCCGTGTCACCGTGCTGCCCGCGGGGAGCTCGACTCCGGAGGTCGTGGAGTTCACGACGCGGGTGCCGGACACCATCCGGGGGAACGGCCGGCTCGAGGTCCGGGGCGGTGGCCAGTCGGGCTTCTTCTTCTTCGGTGCACCCGGGAAGGTGGACGGCTCGGCTTCGACCACCGGCGCGATGTCGGCTGCGAGCAGCTCGGAATCCTTCGAGGGCCTCCTGGCCCAGCTCCACAACCAGGACCGCGGGTTCGACCTGATCACGCAGATCTTCGCCCCCGGCGTCGACAGTGGCTCGAGGCCGGGGCGGGTGGCCCGCCCGCAGTCCAACGTCGTGTTCGGGGAACACGGCTTCGCGCTCTCGATCGATGACGGGACCGTGATCGACGGCTGCGGCAAGCCCTGCCCGGTCCCTTGAGCGAAACGCTTCGTGGGGTGGGGCCTTCGGCCCCGCCCCACGAACGCTGAGTCTCAGAACCGGCTGCGGCCGAACATGTCGCCCAGGCGAGCGGCCACGGGCAGGTCGCCGTCGATCTGAACCAGGCCCTCCATCCAGGCCCGGCCGGGCTCGACGTCGCCCGAGAGCATCCGCGCGAACGTCGGGACCGAGAGCGTGAGCGTGACGGCGGGGTTCGGAGCCCGGCTCGGCGTCACGCTGGCCCTGCCTTCGTGGATGTCGATGGCCCACGGGAACTCGCCCTTACTGGTCGTCAACACGTATTGGATCTGGCCTTGGAAGCCCGCGGCCCGTGCCGGCTGGAACTGATTCTCCATGGCCCGGAAGATCCGCGTGAGGGCGAACCGGTTCCCCAGGATCCGCTCGAGCTGCTGATCGTTCTTGCCTTTGAGGAAGTGGACGAACCGTTCCTGACCCTTCTGCTGCAGCAGCTCCTTGATGGTCGGCTGTGACGCGCCGACGGCCGTGGACGGCGCCGGACTGGGTTCGCCCTCCGGCGTCACCAGGTAGCTCGGATCGGCCGGCCGGGCGGGCTGTCGCCGCAGCATCGCCTTGTTCGACATCTCCGCCACGCGTTCCAGTCGCTCGGCGTCCCGCTGGTCGGCCTGTTCGGCGAACTGCGGGAGAACCTCCTTGCCGAACAGCTCGAGCGATTCGCAGATGTGCTCGTGCTGGTTGCGCCCGGCCTGTGAGACGAAGATGACCGTGTCGACGCCGGCGGCCTCGTACCGCTCGAGGAGGTCTTGGATCTGCTTGGGCGTGCCGACCGCACCCCGCAGCGAGCCGAGCCCCGCCTGTAGCAGCTTCACACCGAGCGGGCCCTCGTCGGCCTGGACGATCTCGCGGGCGAACCCGAACTCGCCGCGGTGCTCCTGGAACTCGTTCCACACGTTCGTGAAGCCGGGCGTGTGCCGGCCGAACACGTAGTAGTGGGCGAGCGAGTACCCGAAGAAGTGCCCGCCGTCGATGCCGCGCTCGATGGCCGTCTCCTCGTCCTGGTGACACATGAAGGGGAGCACCACCGCGACGTGCGGGTTCACGGCGAACCCGGCCGGTGTAGCGTCCTCCGACGCGAGCGCGGCGTAGTAGCCGTCCACCCACTCCTTGGCTTCCTCCGGTTCGACGAAGGAGAACGACAGCGCGCCGATACCCTTCTTGCCGGCGAGCAGGATGGTGTCGCGCCTGGAACACGCCACCCACAGCGGCGGATGCGGCTTCTGCACCGGCTTCGGCACGACGTTCCGGGGTGGCATCTTCACGTACTTGCCGTCGTAGCCGGCGAAGGGGTCCTCCACGAACATCCGGGTGATCGCGTCGAGGGCTTCCTCCCACTGCTCGCGCTTCAGCTCGCGATCCACGCCGAACCCGCCCAGCTCCATCTGCGACGACGACTCCCCGGTGCCGAACTCCACGCGGCCACCGCTGACGAGGTCGAGCATGGCGATGCGTTCGGCGACACGCGCCGGATGGTTGAAGCCCGGCGGGAGCTGCACGATGCCGTGCCCGAGGCGGATCCGCTTCGTGCGCTGCGAAGCCGCGGCGAGGAACACCTCGGGCGCGCTCGAGTGCGAGTACTCTTCGAGGAAGTGATGTTCGACCTCCCACACGTAGTCGAGGCCGATGCGATCCGCCAGCTCGACCTGGTCCAGTGCGTCGTTGATGAGTTGCTGCTCGTCGTTGGGCTTCCACGGCCGGGGAAGCTGGTGCTCGTAGAAGATGCCGAACCTCACGGTTCCTCTCCCTTCTTCATGGCGTCACGGGATTCTTTCGCTGCCCAGTTGTAGATGCCCTTCGCCATGGTCGACGTTTCGTTCGACGCGCGCAGCTCGTTGACCCGCGCTCGGGTGGGGTGTCCGTCCTCTGAGGCGAACGCCGCGAGCTCCGCGAGGTGGCCGGCCAGCCGGAGGTCGCCGTGCTCGGCGAGCTCTTCAGCGCGTTTGGCCAGCACGTGCGCGCCGCCCGCAAGTTCGGCCAGCTCTCGAGCCAGGTCCCGCTGCGGCGCCGGCTTCAGCGACGCCGGGTCGCCGTCCCACCACCCGCCGTACAGGCGCCATACGTTGCGGACGACGAACTCCGGGTCGTCGTAGGTCGGTCCGAGATACGGCTTGGCGAGCAGGTGAGACGGTGCCGTCACCGTGTGCAGGATCTGATCGAGCGTGGCGCCTTGGTTCATCTGCGCGACCGTTTCATCGTGGAGGTGCTCGAGGAGCTCCGCGACGTCGGAGAGGGCCTCCCGGATACGGCCGGCGCCCAGGATGGGCACGCCGTGACCGGGCAGCAGCACTTCGGCGCCGAGTGCGGCCATGTGTCGCGCCGCTCGGGCCCACTCGATCGGATACCGCTGGACCTTCTGCGGGTTGCCTGCGTTCGGCGACGCCCAGATGAACAGGTCGCCGGTGCACAGGACCTTGCGGGCGGGGACCCAGGTCCAAGTGGCGTCGTCGGTCTCGCCCTTCGCATGGTGCAGTTCGAAGATCTCGTCGCCCACCGTCACGGTGAGCTCGTCGCGATACGTCTCGTCGGGGTAGCGGTACGTGGTTGGCCACCGGATCCCGGGGAGAGAGAACTGCCGTATGTTGACGAGGGAGTTGTAGTCCGCCGTCATGACGTAGCGGTCGAACCTCGGGGCGACGTTCTCGTGGGCGATCACGCGGGCGGGGTGAACTTCGGCTTCGAACTTCAGGATCCCGAAGACGTGATCGATGTGCCCGTGTGAGTACACGGCGGAATGGACGGGCTCGCCGGTCCAGCTCCGAACGGCCTGTTGGATGTTGCCACCCATGAACTCGCTGCCCGTGTCGACCAGGACGAGGCCGTCGCCGGTGCGGAACGCGGTGACGTTGGCCATCGACCACACGAACCCGGTGTCGTCAGCGACCTCAGTGAGGTCGTTGGACACCGATGTGATCGTGGGTGGGGCGATCTCGCCTAGCCACATCCGCTCTGCTAGTTCCAAGACGTCGCCCAGTGCGTCACCCCCCGCTCGCATCAGGAGAGCCGAAGCCTAGCGCCTCCGCCCGACCGCCGGTCAGTCGGTTGATCTCACGGTGATGTCGATGTTCGTCTTCACCCCGTGCCCACTGAGCCCCGCGGCCCGTGCCCGGTTGACGATCAGCCGTCTCGCTTGGATCTCGGCGTTCGTGGCGGTGGCGGCGCGGACGTCGACGCCGACCTTGAGCCGATTCCCCAGCCGGTGCACGCGCGGATGTCGGGTAGCTCCGAGCCGCTTCTCGAAGTCAGCGACCTGCTTGTCAGTCGGCAGGCCACTCTGTGGCCACTGGATGAGCGCGTCGGCTCGGAACCCGCGCATCATGTGCTCCCGATCCCAGAACGGGCTCTTGCATCTCGGACAGACGAACGGGTGCCAGTCGCGTCGAGGGACCCATTCATGGCCGCACCGGGTGCAGCGAAGGCCCTCGATCTCGATGCGAACACGCGGCACGCGCATCCCCCTCTACCGGTTAGTTAGTATATTACTAGCTAACCGGTGCAAGACAGATGCCCTCGCGCGGCTATCGGTCAGGCCGGCGATGCGGGGTCGGAGCGCCACCCCGGATAGGACCCCAGCACCTGGACCATCGCGGCCTCGGCGTGGAG
>JBKOXF010000059.1:0-12351 GCA_046724795.1 Actinomycetota bacterium
CCGGTCGCGTCGTCGATCATGAATCCCTTGAGGGACGAGAACGACTTCCAGTCCTTCCCCACGGCGACCACGTCCCGGTACCGCGTCAGCGCGTAGAAGTCGACCCCGTCCGGCATCACGTGATACGAGACCGGATCGTTCGCGCGGAGCCAATCGAACCCGTCGTGAGGGACGCGTTCGACCCAATTGTCGGGATCCGTGAGATCGAGGCCCTCGATCTCGAGAGGTTCCGTGCTTGAGGCCACCGGCCGGAGTAGAACACGTTCTCGTTTTCACTGCAACACGTTATAGTTTCCGGCGTGGACCCCCATCTGCTGGTGGAGCGCGAGGGCCACGTCGTCACGCTGACGATGAACCGGCCCCAGGCCCGCAACGCGTTCAGTGCGGAGATGCTCGGGCGCATGCTCGACGCGTGGCAGATGATCGACGCCGACCCCGACATCCGAGTGGCCATCCTCACCGGCGCCGGCGGCCACTTCTGCGCCGGCGCCGATCTCAAGACGATGTTCTCGAACGACCCCACCGACGAATGGGCGCAGCGGTTCTCCACGGACGCGGATCTGGCGTGGAAGGCGTTGCTTCGACATCATCGGTTGACGAAGCCGCTGATCGCCGCCGTCGAGGGCTACGCCATCGCCGGCGGCACCGAGATCCTGCAGGCCACCGATATCCGCATCGCCGGTGAGTCCGCGACCTTCGGCATCGCCGAGGTCACGCGGGGGTTGTTCCCGCTCGGCGGATCCACGGTTCGACTGCGGCGCCAGATCCCGTACGCCAAGGCCATGGACATCCTGCTGACCGGTCGCTTCGTCCCGGGGCGCGAAGCCGAGGAGATGGGGTTGATCAGCCGCGTGGTCCCGGACGGCGAAGCGCTGGACGAAGCCCGGAGCGTGGCCGAGGTCGTCGCGCGCAACGCGCCGCTCGCCGTACAGGCCGTGAAGCGCTCGGTCCAGGAGACGGACGGCCTCACCGAGCAGGACGCCTTGAAGATCGAGCTCGAGATCGGGTTCCCCATCTTCACCACCGAAGACTCGCGCGAAGGTACGAAGGCGTTCGCCGAGAAGCGCAACCCCGAGTTCAAGGGGCGCTAATGACCTCGGAGGATCGCGCCGCGCGCGAGCGCCTCGCCGATGCGCTCCGCGCCGCGATCGATCACGTGGTGGACAGCACCGCGCCGCCGGAGGTCTTCGAGCAGGCCGCGGCCGAGGTGGAGCGGCTCGCGGAGATGCTCGGGCCCCACTCCCGGCACGGCCCGAAGTCGCCCGCCCTCCCCGACCTCGGGGAGCTCCAGGAGACGTTCTGGCGCGACCCCGTGGTGGGGCGCTCGAACCCAGTCGCTCCCCCCGTGAACGTGATCATCGACGGCCCCGTCGTGACGGGTCGTGTCACATTAGGGTTCGCGTATGAGGGGCCGCCCGGCTACGCACACGGCGCGGCCATCGCGGGCATCTTCGACCAGATCCTCGGCCTGGCGAACCTGGCCAGCGGGAACGTCGGCATGACCGGCACGCTCACGATCCGGTATCGGCGACCCACGCCGCTGCAGACCGAGCTCGTCTTCACCGGGAGGACCGAGCGAGTGTCCGGCCGCAAGATCTACGTGAAGGGCACGGTGTACGCGGGCGACACGCTCACCGCCGAAGCGGAGGGTCTGTTCGTGAACCTCGCGCGACCCCGCGCCGCCGAGTACTTCGACGACCGCGTGTCGGGCTAAGGGACCCGCTCCGCCACCAGCTGCTGGAGACGCGCCAGCGTTTCCTCGCACTCCCTGGCCATGTCGCGCACGATGTCCTCGGTCTTGCGGATCTCGTTCATGCGACTGACGATCTGCCCGACCGGCATCCCGATGAGCTCTTCGTTCTCGCTTCGGAAGATGCGGTGCTGGGCCTCGGCGGTGAGGAACCACTGCAGCGGCATCTGCAGCGGCTTCGGGTTCGCCGGATCCTCCCAGGCGTCCGTCCATCCGGTGCGAAGCAGGCGGGCCGGCTTGCCCGTCCACGTGCGCGTGCGAAGCGTGTCCCGCGAGCCCGCCGCGATCAGCTTGCGCCGCACGACCTCCGGCACGTCGGCCTCCTCGACCGTGAGCCAGATCGAACCCGTCCACGCGCCCTGCGTGCCGAGGGCGAGCGCTGCCGCCATCTGCCTTCCGGTGCCGATCCCGCCGGCGCCGAGGACCGGCCTCGGCGCGACGGCATCGACCACGTCCGGCCACAGCACCATCGAGGCAACCTCGCCGGTGTGTCCCGCGGCCTCGGTGCCCTGGGCCACGATCACGTCGACGCCGACCTCGACCTGCGCCAGGGCCTGCTCCACCTTGCCGACGAGGGCGGCGACCTTCACGCCGTGTTGATGCGCGAGATCCACGATGTCCTTGGGAGGTGGCCCGAGCGCGTTCGCCAACAGGCAGATGGGGTGCGACAGCGCCACGTCGACCTGCGGCCGCGCCGTGGTGTCGGTCCATCCGAGCAGCTCACGGACCTGCTCGCCCTCCGGAAGCGGCGGCAC
Organism: Actinomycetota bacterium; assembly: GCA_046724795.1. Lineage (GTDB taxonomy): Bacteria > Actinomycetota > UBA4738 > UBA4738 > JACQTL01 > JBKOXF01. Next base: position 2,506 of record JBKOXF010000059.1, read on the forward strand.
GCCGTGCTCCGACAGCACCCGCTCCACGAACTCTCGGTGCTCGTCCGGGATCATCCCCTGGAGTTGCCCCATGAGCTCCCCGAGATCGCCGATCCCGGCGCCGGCGTACGAGGCCGGCATCACAACGTCGACTCCGTACGGCTTGCCGTCGACGTGCTCGTCCATCCACGTGAGCTCCTGTTCCAGTTCCTCCGGCGAGAACCGCAGCGCGCCGAGGACACCGAGGCCGCCGGCCCGGGAGACCGCCGCGGCCACCTCCTTGTGCACGGTGAACGCGTAGATGGGGTGCTCGATCCCGAGCTCGTCGGACAACGGCGTGCGGATGCTCATGCGTTGACTCCTCTTCGTACGACTCCCGCGGTTGCCACTCTCTTCGCCCAGGGGTAGTCGGGCTTACCGCTCGGATGACGGACCACGCGGTCCACGATGTGCAGCTCACGAGGAACCTTGTACCCGGCGATCAGCGTTCGACTGTGCGCGTCGAGGTCCTCGAGGGTGAGGGCCTCGCCGGGCCGGAGCTGCACGAGCGCTGCGACCCGTTCCCCCCACCGCTCGTCAGGAACACCCACGATCACCGCGTCGAAGACGGACGGATGACCCTTCACGGCGCGCTCCACCTCGTCGGGGAAGATCTTCTCGCCGCCGGAGTTGATGCAGACCGCGCCCCGCCCGTAGACGACGATGGTCCCGTCCTCCTCGACCGTCGCCATGTCGCCGGGCATCGTCCATCGCTCGCCCTCGATCTCCACGAACGTCTCCGCCGTCTTCTTCGGGTCGTTGTAGTACCCGAGCGGGATCCGCCCCCGGCGGGCCAGCTTCCCGATCACGCCGGAACCGGGTTCGACACGTCGGAGATCCTCGTCGAACACCACTGTTCGGTCGGTCATCATGAACCGACGTCCTCCGCCCGCGGCCCCGGGAGCCTCCATCCCCTGGAACCCGGTCTCCGTGGAGCCGAAGTTCTCCGTCACGATCGACGTCGGGAGCAGTCCGCGGAGCTGGTCCTTCACCGAGTCCGACAGTACGGCCCCGGTCGATCCGAAGTACACGAGCGACGAGAGGTCCCATCGGTCCGGGTCGCGCTCGAGGGTCTCGGCGAGGGGCCGGGCCATGGCGTCGCCCACCAACGTCATCGTGTTCACCCGTTCGCGGGCAACAGCATCCCAGACGCCCTCGGGGTCGAAGCGCGGGATGAGCACGATGCGATCGCCCCAGAAGAACCCGATGAACACCCCGAGCTGCGCCGCCCCGTGGATCAGCGGCGGCACGGGGAACTGCACGACTACCGCGCGAGTCTTCGCGTTCTCCGTGAGCTCCTCGGGTCTCTCGATCGGCACCCCTGCCGGGTTTCCGCCGCCCATCCCGGTGAAGAACAGGTCCTCCTGGCGCCACACCACCCCCTTCGGCATGCCGGTGGTGCCGCCCGTGTAGATCACGAACTGGTCGTCGCCGGATCGAGCCGGGAAATCCCGCGTCGGCGAGCTTTTCGACACCGCTTCCTCGAACTCGACGGACCCGAGGGCCGTGAGGTCGGCCCCCGAGTCGTCATCCACGAAGACGAACGTCCCCAGGAGCGGCAGCCCGTCCTTGATCGCGGCCAGACGCGGCGCGAACTCTCGCTGGTGGACCACCCCCACCAGGTCGGCGTCGCTGAAGAGGTATTCGAGCTCGCCCTCCACGTACCGGTAGTTCACGTTGATGGGAACGGCCCGGATCTTCAGGCAGGCCAGCATGGCCTCGACGTACTCGGTGCCGTTGAAGAGATACAGCCCCACGTGCTGTCCGGGCTGCACGCCGGCATCCAGGAGGTGATGGGCGATGCGGTTCGCGCGGTCCTCCAGTTGCGCGTACGTCAGGCGGCGGTCGCCGCACGAGATCGCCTCACGCTCCGGGATCGCCTCGACGACGGACTCGAAGAGGTCGGCCAAGTTGAATGCCAGGGTCACGATCGGTCACCCCGCTCCCCTGGCCACCTCACGCCAGGGACGACCGGCGTCCGGGTCCGGCTCTCTGGGAAGGCCGAGGATCCGTTCTCCGATCACGTTCCTGAGAACCTCGGACGTCCCGCCACCGATGGTGAGGGCCGGGCTGAACAGGAACCCCTGCGCCCACCACCCGCCGGGAGCGCCCAGCGGGCCGGCGTCGTTGAGCATGCCGGCCGCGCCGGACAGCTCGTTCGCCAGGCGGAACACGTCCTGGCCGTGTGGGTCGGCCAGCGCCTTGCGTACCGACGCCATCGGGCCGGGCTGGCCGGAGATGGCTGCGGCGACCGTTCGCAATCCGTAGATCCGGAGGACCTCGCCGTCGATGTAAAGGCGCACGAGCTTGTCGCGAGCCAACTGGTCGGGCGCCCCGCCCTGCTCGCGGACGAGCTTCACGAGATCGCCCGCCGTCGGACCCCATCCCCATTGCGCGCCCTCGCGCGACAGCGTGACGCGCTCGTTCGCGAGGGTCTCCCGGGCCAGTCCCCACCCGGCGTTCTCCTTTCCGATCAGGGCGTCCGCCGGGATCCGGGCATCCGTGAAGAACACCTCGTTGAAGTTGTGCCAGCCGCTGGCGTCGACGATCGGCCGGATCTCGATGCCCGGCGTCCGCATGTCGACAATGAAATAGGACAGGCCTTCGTGCTTGGGAGCGTCGGGATCGGTGCGCGCGAGCAGGATGCCGAAATGCGCGTCGTGCGCCAGAGACGTCCAGATCTTCTGTCCGTTCACGACGAAATCGTCGCCGTCGCGATGCGCCCGGGTCCCCACGCTGGCGAGATCCGAGCCCGCGCCCGGCTCGGAGAAGAGCTGGCACCAGATCTCCTCGCCCGAGAGCATCGGCGGGATGAACCGCTCCTTCTGCTCCTCCGTGCCGTGCATAACCAGGATGGGCCCGCAGTGTCCCGTGCCGATCGGGTTGATGGGCTTCTGGACCTTCGCGCGCTTCAGCTCGTCCTCGATGATGAGCTGCGTGAGGGGGTCGGCGTCGAGCCCCCACGGCTTCGGCCAGTGCGGAACGAGGTACCCGGACTCCGCCAGGTCGCGCCCGCTCGGGCTGGGGTGGTCGGCCAGCCACGCCCGGACCTCCAGCCTGCGGGGATCGTCCTCCGGGGGCAGCTCGAAGTTCACGGGCGAACGCTAGACAGGCCTCGAAGAAATTGCAACACGTTCTAAAACCGGGTACGTTGCCGTGACCGTGGCGTCCGAACGGAGCTCCAAGCCCACCCTCACCGAACGGCAGGCCGCGCGACGCGACTGGATCGTCCAGGCCGCAACTGAGCTCGCGTCCGAGGGCGGGTACGACGCCGTCCAGATGCGGGAAGTGTCGGCTCGGGCGAACGTCGCGCTCGGCACGCTGTACCGGTACTTCTCCTCCAAGGACCAACTCCTCGTCGCCGTCATGGGGCATTGGGCCAAGGAGCTCCAGGCCCAGATCGAGGCACGGCCGCCCAGGGGCCAGACGCCCGCCGACCGGGTCACCGAGGTGCTTCGACGTGCCGCGCGAGCCCTTCAGGAAGCGCCGGAGCTCACGGCGTCGCTCGTCACCGCGATGTCGTCGATGTCGTCCGACGACCCGCCGGCGCTCGAAGCAACCCGCGAGGTCTACGACACCGTCACCGCGCTCATCCGCGGCGCGCTTCGCCCGGGCGAAGAGCTGGGGGCCGACGTGATCAGAGTCCTGGCCATGGTGTGGTTCGCGGCGCTGTTCGCGCGCGTCCGCGGGTGGGAGGACCCCAGACAGATGGGCGACGACCTCGAGAACGCCGTTCGCCTGCTGGTCCCGAATTGATGGGTTCACTCGACGGGAGGGTTGCGATCGTCACCGGCGCCGGCCGGGGACTGGGCCGGGCGGAGGCGCTCGAGCTCGCCCGGCAGGGCGCAAGCGTCGTGGTCAACGACCTCGGCGTGTCGCTCGAAGGCGGCGACGCCAGCGAGCAGCCGGCCGACGAGGTGGTCCGCGAGATCGAGGCACTGGGCGGGAAGGCCGCAGCGCATTTCGGCGACGTGAGCGACTTCGAGCAGGCCGGTGAACTGATCCGCTTCGCCGTGGAGAAGTTCGGCGACCTCCACGTGCTGGTGAACAACGCCGGGATCCTCCGCGACCGGATGATCTTCAACATGAGCGAGGAGGAGTTCGACGCGGTGGTCCGCGTGCACCTCAAGGGCCACTTCTGCACGATGCGCCACGCCACGGAGCTTTGGCGCGAGCGGGCCAAGGCGGGCGTGCAAGTGTACGGCCGGATCGTGAACACGAGCTCCGAGGCGTTCCTGTTCGGCTCGCCCGGACAGCCCAATTACGCCGCGGCCAAGGCCGGCATCACGGCGCTCACGTTGGCCTCGGCCCAGTCCATGTGGAAGTACGGCGTCACGGCGAACTCGATCTGCCCGCGAGCGTTGACGCGCATGACCGAGCCGATGGGCCTGGATCCAGCGATGTTCGCGCCGGAGAACGTCGCGCCGCTCGTCGCGTGGCTCGGCTCGCCGGAAGCGGGGCGGGTGAGCGGACAGTTGTTCGTCGTATACGGAGGCATCGTCAACGTGATCGGCTCGCCGCCGGTGGACCGCTCGTTCACCACCGACGGGCCGTGGAGCGTCGACCAGATCCAGCAGCAGCTCGGGCCGTTCTACGACGAACGCATGCCCGTCCAGGACGGCTTCGCCATGCCGTTCAGCCAGTAGCGAGAGACAAGGGGGAGTTCCCGTGACCGAGCCGCGGATGTTGATCGACGGCAAGCTCGAGGACGCCGCGTCGTCCTTCGACAACGTGAACCCCGCGACCGAGGAGGTCATCGGGCAGGTCTCGGACGCCTCGGCCGACGACGTTCGTCGCGCCGTCGACGCTGCGCGGCGCGCGTTCGACGAGACCTCGTGGTCCACCGACCACAAGCTCCGGGCGCGGTGCATCGAGCAGCTCCAGGCCGCCATGGAGGAGGCCAAGGAAGAGCTGCGGATGGCGATGGTGCAGGAGAGCGGTTCCCCCATCCTCCTCACGTACAGCGTCCAGCTCGAGTACCCCATCCAGTGGATCTCGTACTTCGCGGAGGTCGCAGCGTCCTATGAGTTCGAGCAGCCGCTCCCGGACATCGAGTTCATGGGCATGATGCACAAGGGTGTCGTGCTGCGCGAGCCGATGGGCGTCGTCGGCATGATCACGCCGTTCAACTTCCCCGTGTACTTGAACCTGACCAAGGTTGCGCCGGCCCTCGCGAGCGGCTGCACCATGGTCCTGAAGCCGTCGCCCGACACGCCCTGGGCCGCGACGATCATGGGCCGGCTCATCGCGGAGAGGACCGACATCCCGCCGGGCGTGGTGAACATCGTGCCGTCGTCGAGCGTGGAGTCGGGACGGGTCCTTACGACCGACGAGCGCGTCGACATGCTGTCGTTCACCGGCTCGACCGCGACGGGGCGCGCGATCATGCGCGACTGCGCCGAAACCGTGAAGAAGTGCTTCCTCGAGCTGGGGGGCAAGTCCGCGAACATCCTGCTCGACGACGCCGACTTCGCGACCGGGATCGGCCTCGGCACCGCGTACGTCTGCACGCACGGCGGCCAGGGGTGCGCGCTGTACACGCGGATGCTGCTGCCGCGGTCTCGATACGACGAGGGCGTCGAGATGGCGAAGATGGCCTTCGAGAACTTCGGCTACGGCGACCCCACGAACCCCGCGTTCCTGCAGGGCCCTCAGATCAACGAGCGCCAGCGTGACAGAGTGCTCTCGATGATCGAACAGGGCCAGTCCGATGGCGGGAAGGTCGTCGTGGGCGGTGGGCGGCCGGCGCACCTAGAGAAGGGCTACTACGTCGAGCCGACCATCCTCACGGACGTCTCACCCGACGCGATGCTCGCACAGGAGGAGATCTTCGGGCCGGTCCTCGTGATCATCCCCTACGAGGACGAGGACGACGCCGTTCGCATCGCGAACAACTCGAAGTATGGGCTGAGCGGATCCGTGTGGAGCGCGTCGACCGATCGCGCGATGGACGTCGCGAGGCGCATCCGCACCGGCACGATCGCCATCAACGGCGGCCAGTGGCTCCACGCCACACGGCCGTTCGGCGGCTACAAGCAGAGCGGCGTGGGACGAGAGAACGGTCTCCAGGGCTTCGAGGAGTACCTCCAGACGAAGGTCGTCGCGACCCCTGCCTGACCCGGCGGCCGGACCTACGGGACCGGCGGCTCGGGCGGAGGCGTGCACCCCATCACCTCTGCGTTCACGGCGAGGTCGAACGCGTCCTTGAGGTAGTGGTCGGTCCCCGGTCCGCCGTCGAGATGATCGCCGCTCCCAGTGTCCTTCACAGAAAGGCACTTGTCGTTGCCGATCCCGCCGTAGACGAAGTCGTTGTTCCCCTTCGCCACGATCTGATCCGAGCCGGCCTCGCCGAAGAGAGAGTTCGTTTCTCCGTCGCCCCAGATCCGGTCGTTGCCGCCTTGCCCGTGGATCGTGTCGCTGCCCGATCCGCCCTCGAGCGTGTCGGACCCGGAGCCTCCGTAGATGCGGTCGTCGCCGCCCTGGCCGAAGGTCTTGTCGTTCCCGCCCTTCCCGCAGATCACGTCGTTGCCGGATGTCCCGACGAGGACGTTCGAACCACTGGTGCCCGAGATCGTGCAAGCAGGGGCCGCCATCGCTGCCGTCCCGGACATCGGCAAACAGACCGCCGAGGCCAGCGCCACAGCCCACAAAACCCGCTTCGATCCCCCTATGACGATCCGACTCTAGGAACGAGTCCCAACGTGGTCAATGGTCGAATGTCTACGAGTTCGCGGTGCGCATGAGCCCGGGGTAGTCGCCGACGTGGTCGCCGCGAAGGTCGCGCTGGCACGCGATCACACCGATGTGGAAGAAGTGGTGCGCGCCGATGCGGATCATCGCGTAGCGCAGTGTGAGCCCGCCGAGCTCCTGGCTGATGGCGCCCTGGAACTCGTGGCGCTCGTCGAGCCGGTTCCCCGTGATCTGCTCGATGAAGGGTCGGGCCCGCTCGCGGACCTCCTTCGTGGCCGCGACGATGGCCTCCCAGTCGTCGGCCGCGCCCTCGCTCCCCATCCGGAACCGGTCGGTGCCGAGCACCGGGTGCCGATTGAACTCCTGGAGGGAGTGGTTGATCCATCGATCCAGATGCTCCGTGACGTGGCCCAGGGCCCACGCCGCGGACGACTGCCCGGACGGCTGCAGGCCGGCATCTTCCGCCGACAGCCCCGCGAGCACGCGGTCGAAGTCGTCCCACGCCTCCAACACGAACCCGGCGAGTCCGTCCACGGCGCCAGCATACGGCGCCTTCCCGAACCGTCTAGCGTTCGCATCCCATGGCAACGGACATGAAGCTCGGCATGACGCTCGGGTACTGGGTGGCGCAACCCCCGCCTGGGTGGGTCGATCTTGCCAAAGAGGCGGAGCGTCTCGGGTTCGACTCGCTGTGGACCGCGGAGGCGTACGGCTCCGACGTGTTCACGCCGCTCGCGTGGATCGGCGCGCAGACGTCGCGCATCAAACTCGGCACCGGGATCACCCAGCTCTCCGCGCGCACGCCGGCGAGCGTCGCGATGACCGCGGCCACGCTCGACCACCTCAGTGGCGGCCGGGTGATCTTGGGGCTCGGCGTGTCAGGACCCCAGGTCGTTGAAGGTTGGTACGGGCAGCCGTTCGCGAAGCCGCTGGCACGGACACGCGAGTACGTCGAGGTGATCCGGCGGATCCTCCGACGTGACGAGCCGGTCACCCTCGAGGGCGAGCACTACCCGCTCCCCTTCCAGGGCCCGGGTTCGGTCGGCCTGGGCAAGCCGCTGAAGCTCACCGTCCACCCCATCCGCAGTGACATCCCGATCCTCCTCGGCGCTGAGGGACCGAAGAACGTCGCGCTCGCCACCGAGATCGCCGACGGGTGGCTCCCGATGTTCTTCTCGCCATACCGCCTCGATGTCTTCGCCGACGCACTGGCCAACGTCCCCGAGGGCTTCGAGATCGCGTGTGCCGCCACAGTCGTCCTGGCCGACGACGTCGCCGCAGGGCTGAACATGGTGAAGTGGTATCTCGCCTTCTACATCGGCGGGATGGGCGCGAAGGACCAGAACTTCCACTTCAACATCGTCGGACGTCTCGGGTTCGCCGAGGAGGCCGCGCGCATCCAGAAGCTGTTCATGGAGGGCCGGCGGGACGAAGCCGCCGCAGCCGTCCCCGACGAGCTCGCCGACGAGCTCTCACTGGTGGGGCCGGCGGAGCGCATCAAGGAACGGCTCGAACCGTGGGTGAAGAGCCCGGTGACCACGCTGATCGCCGGCACACAGGACCCGGCCGCGCTGAAGGTCCTGGCAGACGCGCTGACCTAGCGCTGCTGGTAGCGGAGGTACACCACGCCGTTCGCGAAGCGGCGCTCGTCGATCAGCTCGAGGTCCCATCGTTCGTCGTTCGGCAACGCCCGGGTCCCGCCTCCCACGACGACGGGATTCAGGAACAGGTGCAGCTCGTCCACGAGGCCCGCCCGGATGGCCTGCCCGGCGAGCTCCGGACCGCCGATGCCGAGGTCCGTCGACTCCTTCAGGCTCCGCACGGCCTCCGGATCGAACTCGCGCTCGATCCGAGTGTTCTCGGTCTTCGGCGTCTCCAGCGTCCTCGAGTACACGATCTTGTCGAGGGCTCTCCAGATCCCGGCGAAGTCACGGATCACATCAGGCTGGCCTTCGAGCGGCATGTCCTCCCATGGAACCAGCACGTCGTACGTCCGCCGCCCCAGGAGCATCGTGCCGGCCGACCGGGTCAGGTCGTTCACGAACGCGTGGACCTCCTCGCTCGGCGCGGCCCAATCGAAGTTCCCGTCGGCGTCGGCGACGAAGCCGTCCAGTGAGGCGATCGGGACGTAGATGAGCTTTCCCATGTGCCCCTCCTTTGCACGAACGCATCCAGCCTAGTGGCAGCCGTCGAAGGAGAAGTGTCCGGGGTCGTTCGGTGACGACGATTGGCACCACCCCGCGGCGCGTAAGGCCGTGATCACGCCGGGCGTATCGAGCGACCCCTGTGTGATGTCGATCGCGGCGCCGAGCTGGTGCCATGAGAGTCCCGGCTTCGCGCATGTTCCCGGGCACCCGTCGACGTTGCCGCAGATGTTCCGGCAGGCCACCGCCTGCTGGTGGCACGAGCGGTAGCTCTGCACGACCGAGATGTGCCCGTCCGCGAGTCGCTGCGCCTTCTTCAATGCCTGCATCGCCACAGGTTGGAGCGTCACCCCGTGCCAATGCACGAGCGGTGGCCGCTCCGTGCACGGGTCGTCGGGGTGCACGATCAGGCTCCCGCCGCCCACCGTCCGGATCAACGTGACGGTGACCACGGCCGCAGCCAGGGCGACCAGCAACAGCCTCCTCCGCAGCTTCACCCGCTTCGGCATCCGCACGCGGGTAGCATCGCAGCCTCCCGCCTGCCAGACTCCCGCTCGATGCCGGCAGTCACGGAACTCGAGGTTCCCGAGGTCGATTACAACGACCCCACGCTCGTGGGTGACCGGTTCCACGAGGTGCTCGGCGAGCTTGCGCGGAAGGACTGGCTGGCGAAGACGGATCTCGGATTCCTCATCCTCGATCGAGACGCTTCGATCGAGTTCCTCCGCGACCGCCGCCTCACGTTCCCCGCACTGGAGCTCATGCTCGTCCAGGGCATCAGCGAGGGTCCGATCTACGAACGGACCGAGAACGGACTCATGACGAAGTCCGGCCCGCCACACCTCCGCCTTCGCAAGCTCGTGGCGCCGGCGATGTCGCCGAGGTCGATCGGGCAGCTCCGCGAGCGACTCCGCGTGGACATCGAGCAGCGCTGGGAGAAGGTGGCGCCGGAGGGTTACACGGAGTTCGTGCACGACTTCGCCCAGCCGATCCC
>JBKOXF010000108.1:0-6320 GCA_046724795.1 Actinomycetota bacterium
AGCTTCCTCCGATCCCCGTCTCTCGGTCATGGTCGAGCCTCCTGACGCGCTACGCCCGGATTCCCGAACTCCGCCTTCGGGAGAGCACATCGATGGCCGCCGCGGCGAGGAGAACCCCGGCCACGACGACGTCGATCCACTCGCTGGACACATCCAGCAGGTACAGGCCGTTGTAGATGGCGCCAATGACAAGGCCGCCCAGCACCCCATGGATGGTCCGGCCCCGGCCGCCGAAGAGGCTCGTCCCGCCGATCACCGCCGCCGCCACGGCGAGCAGCACGTAACTGTTGGCGGTCTTGATGATGTTGGTGGTCAGCGATACCTGCCACGACGCGAACAACACGCCCGCGATCCCGGAGATCAGCGCGGCGAGCACGAACGCCCACGTGCGGACGACGGCCAGGTTGACGCCGGCCCGCCGGGCCGCCTCCGGATTGCCGCCGATCGCGTACACGTAACGACCGAACCGCGTCCGCTGGAGGAGCAGCGTGGACCCGGCGAGCACTACGAGGACGATCGCGACGATGTACGGCACCCCTCTGATCGTCCCCACATGGGCGCGGTTCACGTTGCAGATGAGGACGAGCGCGGCGCCGGCCACGCCCGCGAGGAGGATCTTCCCGGCGGTGAGGCTGGGGGGCGGAGCCGCCAGCCCCTCCCGCCGTCGGCGCGCGTCACGCCTCCACACCAGTGCTCCCCCCACCCCGATCAGAACGACCAGGAGGATCCAGCCGACCAGTGGTGTGAAGTGCCCGTAGAAGATCTCGTACACGACTCGCTCAGCGGTGATCTGGCTGTTGCCGATCCCGACCAGCGAACTCTTCAGAACGATGATCCCGACTCCCTCCAGGATCAGGAGGAAACCGAGCGTGACGATGAACGACGGCATCCGCAGGCGAGCCACAAGCGTCCCCTGGATCGCGCCGACTCCGGCGGACAGGAGCAACGCTGCGAGGATCGCCGCCCACCAGGGCCACCCGGGACTGGGCTGCACCAACTGCGCGACCACCACGGCCGAGACCCCCATGACGAGACCTACCGAGAGGTCGATCTCGGCCAGGAGGAGGACGAAGATCTCCCCGATGGCCAGAACCATGTAGACGGTGCTCTGTTCGATCAGGTTGACCAGGTTCTGAGCGGAGAGGAACTTCGAGTTCAGGATCTGGAATGCCACGGCGACCGCGACGATCGCCAAGACCACCGGAAGCACCCCGCTGTCCCCGCTCCGGACCCTGAGCCACCGCGCTCGCAGGTACTCCCCGAGCGAGCCGGCGATGAGCTCGGCAGGGACCTCGGCTTCGAGCGCCGCGGTGGACTCCGAGGACTCGACCACCATGCCGGCCTTCTCGGCCCCGTCAGGCACGCAAGACACGTCCCGTCACGGTCCCGCGCCTGGAAACCACGTCCACCAGCACGGCGACCAAGAGCACGGCCCCCGGGAGGATGTACTGCAGCGGGGTGGCCAGGTCTCCAAGCTGGAGCAGTGACACGCCGTAGGCGATGCCGCCGATCAGGAGGCCCCCGAGCACCCCGTGCAGCGGCTTGCCCCGGCCGCCGAACAGGCTCGTCCCGCCGATGACGGCCGCCGCTACCGAGTACAGGACCAGCTGCCCGGGGTCGGCGGTGTTGGTGCTGTACTGGCCGAAGAAGAACGACCCAAGCAGGATCCCGCCGAGCCCGGCGGTGGCCGAGCACAACGCGAAGGCCCAGATCCGCACCGACGCCACGTTGATCCCGGCTCGCCGCGCTGCCTCCGGGTTCCCCCCGATCGCATAGACGTACCTGCCGAAACGGGTGCGTTGGAGCACCAAGGTCAGGACGCCCAGCACCGCCAGGACGATGGGGATGACCCAGGGAACACCTTTGAGCGTGACGAGGGTGGTTCCACGGTTGACGTTCGAGATCAGGACGACCGCGATCCCAACTGCGGCCAGGAGGGCGATCCGGATGGCGATGAGGCTCGCAGGCGGAGCCACCAGGCCGCTGCGGCGCCTGGCCGATGCTCGCATCCAGAGGGCAGCGCCGACGGTGACCACGACAACGGCAAGGATCACCCAGCCGGCAGTCGGGGTGATCAGTCCCTGGACCAGGTCATAGATGACCGTCTGGTTCGGCGTCCCGGCGTTGACGCTCACGAACGCGTCCGCGCCGCCCAGCACGACCACCAGGATCCCGCGGAACAGCAGGAACCCTCCGAGAGTCACGACGAATGAAGGGATGCCGAGGCGCGCGGTCAGTATCCCTTGCAGCGCCCCCATGATCCCGCAACACGCCAGCGCCACCAGGATCGCCGCCCACCACGGCCAGCCGGGGCTGGGGATCTGAACCAGCTTGAAGGCGATCACCCCGCCCAGGAGGGCAACCGCACCGATGGACAGGTCGATCTCGCCGAGCAGCAGGACCACGATCTCGGCCATCGCCAGGACCATGTAGACGGTGCTCAGGCCGAAGACGTAGACGAGGTTGCTCGGCCGGAGGAACGAGTGCTGCAGCGTGATGATCTGGAAGACCACGGCGACCACCACCATGGCCAGGACCACCGGGAGGACGCCGCTGTCACCGCTCCGTACCCTTCGCCACCAGGTGCGGATGTATTCGCGGAGGGAGTGGGCGAGGATCTCGGGCGGAACGTCGACGGCAGCGGCGTCGAGACCCTCCTCAGCTTCCGCCGTGCCGGCGCCGGTGCCGGTGCTCGGCGTCGAAACACTCCCACCGTGCTCCGGCCCAGCCACGGATCAGTCCCCGGAGGCGCCGTTCCGACGCCCCTGTCCGTCGGCGCGCCCTGTGGTCATGTACTCGACGACGCTCTGGCGGTCGAAGCCGTCGGCCGGCCCCTGGGCGACCATCCGTCCCAGATACAGCACGGCGATGCGGTCCGCCACCTCGAAGACGTCGATCAGGTTGTGGGAGATCATCATCACGGCCAGCCCTTGATCCGCCAGTCGCCGGGTCAGTTCGAGCACCATCCTCGTCTGCACCACGCCGAGTGCGGCGGTCGGCTCGTCGAGCAGTACGACCTTGGAGTTCCACATGACCGCCTTGGCCACGGCAACTGACTGGCGCTGGCCCCCTGAGAGCGAGGCGACCGGCTGACGGATCGACCGCACCGTGGTCACGCGAAGGCTGCTGAGCGTCTCGGCGGCGGCTCGCTCCATGGAGTCCTCGTCGAGCAGCCCGTGGCGGAGGGTCTCGCGCCCCAGGAACATGTTCTGCACGATGTCCAGGTTGTCGGCGAGCGCCAGGTCCTGATAGATCGTCTCGATCCCCAGCGCCGCGGCATCCCGAGGATGGCGGATGTGGACCGGCCGTCCCTCGAAGTAGATCTGTCCGCCGTCAGGCTGCTCCACGCCTGCGATGGTCCGCGTGAGCACGGACTTTCCTGCGCCGTTGTCCCCCATAAGACCGGTGACGTTGCCGGCCGGCAAGTCCAGGTCGGCTTTGGTCAACGCCTGCACGGGGCCGAAGCGCTTGTCGATCCCCCGTAGCTTCAGCAGCGGCTCCGCTGAGCCGCTGCTTCCGGGCTCCGTGTGTTGGGGATCCTCCTCCATGCCCGCTACTAATCCTAGCCCTCACCACCCACGGGAGCGGCGGCGGGACGTCTCGGAACGAGACGTCCCGCCAGCAGCGGACGCGCCGTATCGTGACCGACCGTCAGGCGATCACTGGATACCGTTCGCCGCGCAGACTTGCGCTCCAGCGAGGTCGCAGATGTCCTTCGCCGTGGGCTCCTTGTCCTTGACCACGATGTCCTGCATGTTCGTCTTGTCCACCCACACGGGGGTCAGCAGCACCGCCGGTTCCGTCACGCTGGAGTTGGTGGGGTCGGTGGTCGTGCCGTTCAGCAGGCCGGAAGGCGGTGTCTTGCCGGCCAGCAGGATGCTGGCGAGGGCTACCGCCGCCTGGGCCTCCACCAGGATCGGCTTGTAGACCGAGCCGCACTGATAGTCCTGGAGGGTCCAGGCCATCCCCTGGGGCGTGGCGTCCTGCCCGACGGTGGGAATGGTCTTGGGCTTCACGCCGGCCGACTTGAGCACGGTGATGACCGAGTTGGCCAGCCCGTCGTTCGCCTCGATGGTGGCGTTGATCTCCGGGTGGGCGGTGAACGCCTGTTGGAAGATCGTTCCGCCCTTGGTGTTGTCCCATGCCGGAGCGAAGTTCTCAGCGACGAGGCTGTAGCCCTTGCTGTTGGTTGCCCCCCCGGCCACCGTCTTGGCTTCCTTGCCCCAGACCACCTTGTTGTATCCCTCGGCGAAGGAGATCGCGTTGGGGTCGGTGTCCTCGCCGCCGTTCAGAACGAACACCTTGGGCTTGGAGACGCCCCACGAGGAGACGCAGTCCATGAACCCCTTCCCGATATTCTCACCCACCAGCTCGTTGTCGAAGCTGACGTAGTAGGTGTTGGTTCCCTCGAAGGTCGCTCGGTCGTAGCTGATGAGCTGGACACCCTTCGATTGGGCCAGCTTGGCCACGGCGACACCGCTCGGCCCGTCGATCGGGTCCACGATCAGCACCTTGGCTCCCTGGTTGATGTCGGCGGTGGCCATGCTCAGCTGGGTCGCGTCACTGCCCTGCGCGTTCTCGATCTTGAACTGTGACGAGGTGTAGCCCGCGGCGAGGAAGCTCGCCTTCAGGCGTGGCGCGTCGTAGTCCACGTACCTGGTCGAGGACGTGGTGTCGGGAAGGACCACCCCTACCTGCAGGCTGTTCTGGTTCTTGGTGGCCGCTGCCACCAGGGCCTTGAACTGCCCCATCGCTGACGGGGTGGTGCTGGAGAACGAGGCGATAGTGACGGACGGTACCGTGGCACTCCCCCCTGCCGACGGCGAACTCGAGTTCGACGACGATCCATTGTTGCTACAAGCCGCAGCGACCAGCGTGAGGACGCTGATCCCCGCCAGAGCTCGCACGAACTTGACCTTGCTCATGACAGTCCACCTCCCCTTCGCACCGTTCGCCAGCCATCACCGAAAAGCTGGTCGATCGACCTGAACACCACGCCCTATGACCCATCACCTCCCGTCTGCCGCTGCCTGGAATACGCGGATCGGCGGGTGGTCGAATCGCCCAGAGGAGCCTATATCGCCCGGCCTAATCGAGGGTCGCGTGATGGATCGTCCTGCCTGGGGGCTGCGAACCCACCAGCCGAGCCAGGTAACGGTCCGAGAGGAAGAGTAGGGACGACACGGCATCGGACGTCGCAGAACGACGCTTGGCAAAGCTTCGTGTGCGTGTCTTCACTCGCTTGCGGATCCGGTGCCCGAAAGGGCGTGGGAGTTCGACTCTCCCCTCTCGCACCGACGTAAGGTTGGGGAGGGACGGCGCGGCTGGCTGTCACGAAAGGAGACGGGCCTTGCGTATCGAGGACTATGGCCTGATCGGTGACATGCAGGCCGCCGCTCTTGTCGGTCGTACCGGCGCGGTGGACTGGCTGTGTCTCCCGCGGTTCGACTCCCCGTCCTGCTTCGCGAGCCTGCTGGGAGGTGAGCAGCAGGGGCGCTGGCTGCTCGCTCCGGCCGGGGAGGTGCGGACCAACACCCGCCGGTACCGACCCGGGACGCTCATCCTCGAGAGTGATTTCGAGACCGCCGAGGGCGCCGTGCGCGTGATCGACTTCATGCCACGGCGAGGTGACAGCCCGCCGCAGTTGATGCGAATCGTCGAGGGCCTGAGAGGCCGCGTTCCGATGAAGATGGAGCTCTTGCTGCGCCCTGACTACGCGGCGATCGTGCCGTGGATCGACGCAGTGCCGGACGGCGTCATCGCCACGGCCGGACCCGACGCGTTCCGCCTCAGCACGTCACTCCCGCTTCACGCTGACGATGGAACAGTGAGCGCCGAGTTCGACGTGGTCGAGGGCGCCCGCGAACGACTCACTCTCTCCTGGCACCTTTCCTACGAAGAGTCGCCACCCGTGGAGGATGCGGACTCGGCGCTTGCACGCACAGAAGCATGGTGGCGAGAGTGGAGCGGGCGCTGCACGTACCAGGGTGGGTATCGCGAGCAGGTGCTGACCTCGCTGATCGCGCTGAAGGCAATGATGTACGAGACCACCGGCGCCGTGATCGCGGCACCCACCACGTCCCTCCCTGAGGACATCGGCGGTGAGCGGAACTGGGACTACCGCTTCTGCTGGCTCCGCGACTCGGTCCTGGCGCTCGAAGCCCTCCTCGAGACGGGCTACACGGAGGAGGCATTGGCCTTCCGCGACTACCTGCTGCGAGTCGGCACGGGGGACCCGACCAAGATCCAGATCATGTATGGGATCGCCGGGGAACGGCGGTTGACCGAGTTCGAGCTGGAGCACTTTCCCGGCTACGAGG
>JBKOXF010000031.1:0-12161 GCA_046724795.1 Actinomycetota bacterium
GCCGGGGAGTTCCTCGTGTCGGAGGAGGTTCGGCAGAGGTGCGAGGGCGAGGTTGGGGTCGGCGAACCGATCGAGGTGACGCTGCCCGGCGCCGAGCCGATCCTGGCCTATCCGCTCTCCGAGGCCCCCTAGCCTCCGCTCCTACCGCTCCGTCGCCGCCGCTTCTCCGTTTCCGAACGCCCGCTCCGCGAGGCCCGTCACGTTCTGAAGCAGCGTGGCGAACTCCATGGGGATCACGAACTTCGTCGACGGTGACGCGCCGATCTGCTTGAGCGCCTCGAGGTACTGCAGGCTCATCGTGTTCGCGTCGACACCGCGCGCGATCTCGAAGATCTTCGACAGCGCGAGCGAAAAGCCCTCGGCGCGCAGGATCGCGGCCTGCCGCTCGCCCTCCGCCGTGAGGATCGCGGACTGCTTGCTCCCCTCGGCCACCGTGATCGCGGCCGACTTCGTCCCCTCGGCCTCGGTGACCACGGCGCGTCGCGTTCGCTCCGCCGACATCTGCTTGGTCATGGCCTCTTGCACCGCCGCGGGGGGAACGATCTCGCGGATCTCCACGTTCGTGACCTTCACGCCCCATCGTTCCGTGACCTCATCCAGCTTGGCTCGGAGGATCTCGTTCATGGCCTCGCGCTTGGCCAGCACGTCGTCGAGCGGCATGTCGCCCACGACGCTTCGGAGCGTGGTGGCCGCGATGTTCTGCGCCGCGCCCTCGAAGTTCTGCACGGCGAGGACGGACATCTGCGCGTCGACCACCTTCGTGAACACGATGAAGTCGATGGAGATCGACGCGTTGTCCTCGGTGATCGCCGACTGGTGGGGGATCTCCAGGTACTGCTCGCGGAGGTCCACGCGGATCCCCCGGTCCACCAGCGGGATCAGCAGGATCAGCCCTGGCCCCTTCGTCCCGATGGCCCGGCCCAGCCGGAACACCATCATCCGCTGGTACTCCGGCACGATCTTGATCGCCGCCGGCAGGATGATGAGCAGCAGCACGATCGCGATCCCCACCCCGATCAACGTCCCGGTCACGACACGCTCCCTTCCACGGTCTTCGTTCGCCCCAACACGGGTTCCACCTGCAAGGTCAGCCCGTCCACTCCGATCACGCGGATCTTCATCCCGACCGGGAGCGGCCCTGCGGTGGACTTGGCGCTCCATCGCTCACCGCCGAGCTGCACCACGCCCGTCGGCGTGAGATCCGAGGTCACGACACCTTCCTGCCCGATCAGCCAGTCCCGCCCGGTCGACTTGGGGATCCGGCGAGCCCGGACGGCTGCGCTGACCACCGTCACGAAGAACAGCGTCGTGAAGATGGCCACCGGCACGATCACCGCCCACGAAACGTGCGCGTTCGGCACGTGGGTGTTGAACAGGAACAGCGCGCCGAGGATGAGCGTGATCACGCCGGCCACGGCCGGGAGGCCGATCCCGGGGTGTTTCAGCTCGACCAGGAAGAACCCCGCCGACGCCAGCAGGAGGACGACCCCGACGATGTTCACCGGAAGCATCCCGAGCGACACGAACGACACCACGAGCGAGAGGATGCCGAAGATCAGGGCGACGGGATGGTGCAGGAATCCCGCCACGATCAGTCCGAGTCCGAGGTAGAAGAAGATGAAGGCGAGGTCCGGGCTCAACAGGCCGTGCAGGATCGACGCTCCCAGGCCCATGTCGCGAGTCTGGACGGTCGCGCCCGCCGTCTGGATGGTCACGACCTTCCCCGCGCCGTCGTAGGCCTTCATCTCGTCGGCCGCATGGAGCAGGTCGGCCGTGGTCGGCTCGACGAGCTCGATGACGTTGAGCTTCAGCGCCTCCTGGGCGGAGGCGCTGATCGCGTCGCGCACGGCCTTCTCCGCCCACGAGGGGTTGCGGTGATGGGTCTCGGCCAGGCTCGTGATGAGGGCGACGGCGTCGTTCGTCACCTTCTTCTGCTCGATGACGCCGCTCACGCCGACGGGGTGCGCCGCGCCGATCGCCGTCCCCGGCGCCATGGCCGCGAGCGTGCAGGACTGCATGATGAACGTCCCGGCCGAGGCGGCCCGGGCTCCCTCCGGCGACGTGTAGCAGATCACCGGGACCTTCGAGGTCGAGATGGCCTGCACGATCTTCCGCATGGAGGAGTCGAGCCCGCCCGGGGTGTCCATGGTCAGCAGGACGTCCGACGCGCCCTCGTCCTGGGCGCCGCGGATGCCGCCGGAGATGTAGTCGGCCATGAACGGGTCCACGACACCGGTGAGGCGCATGGACACGATGGGCGGGGCGTCCCCGGCTGCGTTCGCGTGGCCCAGGGCCGGCCCCATGAGCATCAGCGCCAGCCCCGTCCCCAGGAGGGCCAACCGCGCGTATCGCACGACGCAATCATCCCACCTCCGGAACGGCACCAGATAGCCACGACCCTCCGTGGTCGACTTGGTCGAGCGGGTCGATAATGGGCGGAGCCGGACAAGCCCGGCCGGCCGCCGGTGCCGTATACCGAAAGGAGCGGGGCGCGTGGAGCAAGCCCCGAGTCAGGAACCGCTCTCATCAAGGGAGGAGCAGCAGCTTGTCTCTCGATTCCTACTGGGGGACGAGGAGGCGATCCGTGAGGTCTATCAGCGGTTCGCCCGGCCGGTGTTCACGCTCGGCCTCCGGCTGCTGGGGAGCGCCGAGGCGGCCGAGGAGCTGACCCAGGACGTGTTCCTCACCGCCTGGCGGAAAGCCGCTCGCTTCGACGCCACCCGAGGCCGGCTCTCGACGTGGCTGATGGCGATCGCCCACAACCTCGCCGTGGACCGGCTCCGTCGTGAGCACGGCGTGACCAGGCCCCAGCTCGTGCTCGTCGACGAGATGCCCGAGCGGGAGCAGGGCGCGGGTTCCGGGACGATCGAATCGGTGATCGACCGCGACGTGGCCGCGCGAGCCATGGAGTGCCTCTCGGACGCGGAGCGGTCGCTGCTTTCGCTGGCCTATTTCCAGGGCATGACGGCGCGGGAGATCGCCGAGGCCGACGGCATCCCGCTCGGGACGGTCAAGACGCGGCTGCGCTCGGCGTTGATCAAGCTGCGGCGGGCCGGCGTGAAGGAGCCGATGTGACCGCGGCCCAGTGCATCGAGCTCCGGGCGAGGCTCTCCGAGCACGCGGTGTCCACGCTTCCGGAGAAGGAGCGCCGGGAGGTCGAGCGGCACCTCGAATGGTGCGCGGGGTGCCGGAAGGAGTCCCGTGAGCTCCAGGAGGGGGCCGCCATCGCCGGGCTGTCGCTCGTGCCGGTCGATCCCCCCGCGCAGCTTGAGGACCGAGTGGTGTCGGCGATCAGGACCGGGGCGAACAGCGGGTCGGTGCGCCGGAGGACGGCGCTTCGGAGCGTCACGGTGATCGCCGCCGTGATCGGCCTCCTCGGCATCGCGTTGGCCGGGGTCCTGTTCGCCCGGCAACAGTCGACACAGAACGCCCTCGACTCCTCGACGCGCCAGCGTCAGGAGATGCTGGTCAGGCTGGAAGCGCTCCTGCGGACCTTGCGCCAGGGAGGGCAACCGAGCCACATCGAGCAGATGGTCCTGCGGCCCGTCGGCGGGTCGGACGGCGCCGGAGGGGCGCTCCTGGACGTCCCGAAGTCGAGCCGCTTCTCCGCAGAGCTCGAGGTGCTGGTCACCGGACTGGACCCGTCACGAGTGCCGTATCGCGTCTGGTTGCTCGGGCCCGACGGGCGGCGGTTCATGATCCCCGGCTACATCGCGCTCGATCACACGGGGGGCGGCGATCTTTCCTGGTTCGGACGCACCCTGCACTCGTACTCGGCGATCGAGATCCGCGATCGAAGCGGCAAGCGCGTCCTCTCGGGGTCCTTCCACCCCTAGCGCTCTCGGGAAAGCGCCTCGCACAGGAAGGCCAGACTCTTCGGGTACCGGTACTCGATCCCCATGTGCCCTGCGTCGAACAGCGCGAACTCACATGGCACGCCGATCGCGTCGAGCTCCCGCTTCACGGCGACGGCGCCGTTGTCGAGGAAGTATTCGTCCTTGCGCCCGGCGTCGACGTAGATCGCCGTAAGCGATCGCAGCGCGTCGGCGTACCGGGGGATCATTCGCACCGGATCCCAGGCCAACCACCGCAGCCACACGTCCTCGCGGAGCCGGCCTGTCGAAACGTCGTACGGGAGCGTCACGGTGCCGTCGTCCTCGGCCGAGTAGCAGGCGGCCATGCACCAGTCGTTGAGGAGGTGGCCGTCGGACTCCTTCGAGAACGCCGGTCGTGACCGGAAGTCCTCCCAGAACCGTTCGAACGAACCGTCGTACTCGTCGCGAAGCGCTCGGACCGAGCGACGGAAGTCCGGGAGGTAGCAGCTCTCGAACAGGGCGTCGCCAGCGTGGGAGGCGAGGGCGCCGAACACGTCGGGCCTGAGCATCGGGGTGACCAGCGCGCCGTACCCCCCCGATGACTTCCCCTGGATCCCCCGGCGCTCCGGGCGGGTGTCCGTCCGGTAGTGCTCGTCGACGAAGGGAACCACCTCCTCACAGAGGTAGTCGTGGTAGCGGCCGGTGCCCGGCGAGTTCAGGAACTGACTGCCGCCGAGCGACGTCCAGGCGTCGACGAATACGACGATCGCGGGAAGGGCCTGCTCCCTTGCGAACAGGTCATCCGCAAGCTCGAGGTAATTGGGCCGGAACGCGGCCCGGCCGCGCCACATGTCCAGCTGGCCAGTGAGCCCCTGGATCACATACACGCTCGGATACGCGCGATCGGCCTGGTTGTCGTAGCCCGCCGGCACGTACACCCACAGCGGGCGTTCGGCAGGGTCCCCGAGGGGGTTCCCGGCGAGGGCGTCGCTCGAGATGGTGTGCTCGTCGATCCGTCCGGCGAAGTCCCGGCTCCACGGCTGCATGCGTGCCCTCCTCGGGACCGTCTGCGGCATCGTAGTCGAGACCCCCGTGGTCGCCTGGGGCCGTCTTACGCTGGCACGAGCGTGTGCCGCTCACTATCCGAGCACTCCCAGGAGCGGCGCGGGCACGCGGTTGGGCTCGAGCGCGTCGGCGACCACTGGCAGATAGCGGTGGTAGCGGCTCGAGCTCGAGCGGAGCCAGCGGTGCAGCTGCAGCTCGATGGGACGGCCGCGCTGCCCGGGCTGGCGCTGCATCGTCGCGAAGGCGTCGCGGTCGACGATCTCGAGCATCCGGTCGACTCCAAGCGCTCGGATCATCTCGCCCTCGAGATCGGGCACGCAGACGAAGACGTCCTCGAGCACCCGCCGGAAGAGGTGCTCCTCGTTCTCGTCGCACAGACCGCGCACGGCCACATCGGATCCGAGTTCCGCGACGAACCGGCGGATCGCGTGCGCGCCGCCGATCGCTTCGATCCTGATCCCCTCGGCGACGAGATCCCGCCCGAGTCGGCGCGAGATCCTCTCCAGGACGATCCTGTCGCTGAAGCCTTCGACGGCGATCACGACAGCTCCGCTCGAGTCCATGATCCAGGAGCGTCGCACGAACCCGGCGGGGTCGGAACGCCCGCCTCGGTAGACTGCTCGCCGTGCCTGAGAACGCGGGGATCGTCGGCATCGGGCTGGCGGGGGGTCAGGGGGTCCGGGCTCGACCGCTCACGCTCAAGGCGCCGGGATATCTCCGGTCCAAAGCCGCGATGTCGTTCCTCGGCCGTCGCCTCATCCAGTGGGTGATCCAGGTCCTCGCGGCCGAGGGGATCAAGGAGTACTACGTGATCGCCCACGGCAAGGAGAACCGGTACCAGATCAAGGTCATGATCGGTTACGGCGAGCGGCTCGGCGTCGACGTGCAGTACTCGCCCGTGAAGTTCGACGCGCTGTCGATGGGGAGCGCCGATTCGACGCTCCGGATGATCGAGCACTGGGACGTGTCAGGTCCGGCGCTGGTGTTCCCGACCGATTCGATCATCGACTTCGAGTTGGGACCGATGTCCCGAGCTCACCTGGAACATCATCCCGTGGTCACGGTGGCCGGGATGACACGCGCGCCGGTGGAGGTGGCGGGGAAATACGGCGTGATGCTGACCGCCTCGGACGGCAGGATCGTGGAATTCGTGGAGAAGCCGACGCTCGAGGAGCTCCGCCAGTACTACTCGGACGTTCCTCCCGAGGATTTCGACCAGCTCCCGCTGCTGACGAACGCCGGGTTCTATCTGGTGGACACGGGCGCTTTGCGGGAGCTCGCCGACGAGCCGGAGATCGTGGCCCTCCGCAGTGAGCGGCTCGATTTCGGTAAGGACCTCCTGCCCTGGCTGGTCGGGAACGGCCATCCGGTGTACGCGCACACCGTTCGCGCCGTCGGGGACCTGGGGAACGTAGAGGACTACCTCAGCACGATGGTGGACGCGCTCCACGGCGATTTCGAGTCCGTATCTCGGCAGCTGGGGCCCCCGTTCGATCCGGAGCATCGCGTCTGGATCGCGCCCGAGTCACTCGCGATGCGGGACGAGCGCACGGGCAAGACGCTCGCCGAGAAGCTCGGTGAGGGCCTCGTCACGATCGGCCCGGCCGTGCGCATCGGGCGGTTCTGCGAGATCGGACCGGGCGTGGTGATCTCCGAGTCGAACCTCGACGACGACGTCGAGGTTCGCGAGGGGGCGTTCATCTCTCGATCCCAGATCCGCGACGGCGCGATCGTGGGACCGGGGGCGCGGCTCCGCAACGCTGTGGTCGGATCGATGAGCGAGATCCGATCCGAACATTCGAGTCCGACGGTCATCGAGGACCACGTCGCGCTGGGCGACGAGGTCATCGTCTACGCGGGGGTGCGGCTCCGGGGCAACATCGCGGTGTACCCGCGTTTGAAGCTGCCTCACGGGATCCGCGTTCCTCCGGGATCGGAGCTCACCGGCGCGGTCGACGTCCTCCGATATCTGTAGGGTCGGCGGATGCGGTTCGGATTGGCCCTGCCCCACTACGACTTCTCCATGCCCGGAGGCGAGCCGGTGACGTTCGAGCATGTGGCCGACGCCGCGCGCGACGCCGAGCGTCTCGGCTTCGATTCGGTGTGGATCTCCGACCACTTCTTCCTGTCACTCGCTCGGTACGGAGGGGACGACGAGCCGCAGGGGTCGTTGGAGCCCATGACCACGTTGGGTGCGCTCGCCGCCGTCACGGAACGGGTGCGCCTGGGGACCCTCGTCGCCTGCGCGCCGTTCCGGCACCCGGGAGTCCTGGGGAAGCAGGCCGCGGCGATCGATCTGCTCTCCGGCGGGCGGCTGGACCTCGGTATCGGCGCGGGGTGGTACGGCGAGGAGTTCGAAGCGTTCGCCGTTCCGTACGGCGAGGTCGGGGACCGGTTCGGGCTCCTCGAGGAAACCCTCCAGGTCGTGGAGCTGTTGTTCAAGGAGGGCCCAGCGGACTTCGAGGGCGCCCACTTCACCCTGCGGGGCGCCTACAACCATCCTCGCCCCGTGCAGATCCCCCGCCCGCCCGTGTGGCTGGGGGCGAAGGGGGGCGAGCGGTCGCTCCGGCTGGCCGCGCGGTACGCCGACGGCTGGAACACCGTGTGGCGATGGGCGCCCGAGGCCTACGCGGATCGGATGCGAGCGGCGCGCGAAGCATGCGAGCGAGTCGGCCGCGATCCATCGACGCTCCGGCTGTCCGTGGGGCTCTCGACCCTCGTCGGGGAGGACGAACGCGATCTGCGGCGACGCCACGAGCATCTCGTTCGAGACACGCCGGCCGCCGTCCCGCCGCTCGAGGAGTTGGAGCGCGACGGGTTGGCCGGTACGCCCGATCGCATCGGCGAACGGATCGCCGCATTCGAGGACCTCGGCGTGGAGGAGCTCATCGCGTCGTTCTCCTCGCTGCCCTTCGTGATCCACGACCGATCCGCGGTGGAGCAGTTCGCCGAGTCCATCCTCACGCCGGCGCGCGCGTCCTCGCGATGAACTTCGAGGAAGCCGCGATCTCGGTGCTCCGCGACGAGGGCGGTCCGCTCCACTGGACGGTGATCCAGGACCTGGCGTTGAAACGCGGCTATCTCGACCCCTTCACGCAGCGCGACATCCGCCGCAACCTGCTCGCAGCGCTGGCATCGGCGTCGCGCGAGGGCCGGGTGAAGAGGCTCGAGAAGGGCGTCTACGAGCTCGACTGAGCCTTGCGCGGCCGGCCCTGTCGCCGCCCCGTGGACTTTCTGGCGCTCGCGGCCTTTCGGGTCGAGCGCTTCGCCGCGGCGCTCTTCGGGGGCCGGCCCCGGCGCTTCGGAGCGGTCTTCGCTGCCGACGCCGCCCCGGTGACGGCCCTCCGCCGGCCGCGTCGTGGCGCGCGTCCGCCCGCGATCAATTCGGACAGATGCTGCGTGCAATAGTCCTTGACGTAATTGCGGCCTCCGACACGGATGGTCGCAGTTTCGACCGCCGG
The DNA here is from genome assembly GCA_046724795.1 of Actinomycetota bacterium. GTDB lineage: Bacteria > Actinomycetota > UBA4738 > UBA4738 > JACQTL01 > JBKOXF01. The sequence continues at coordinate 8,342 of JBKOXF010000031.1, forward strand.
GCGCCCGCACACGTCGCAGACCAGGATCGTCTGTTCACCCATCGAAGCTCCCCTCCCGCAGACAAATATGTTCGTCGAGCATATGGGAGGGATTGGAATTTCGCGAGCGCGGTGCTAGCGGCGGTACGCGATCGAGGAGAATCGCTCGAGTTTCTCGAACTCGTGGTGCGCTTCGACGTATCGCACCGTGCCGGATCGTGAGCGCATCACCATGGAATACGTGGTCGCTCCGTCCGGGTCGTAGTGAACGCCTCGGAGGAGCGAGCCACTGGTGATCCCCGTCGCAGCGAAGAACACGTCCTTGCCCGACACGAGGTTCTCGAGAGTGAGGACCTCCCCGATGTCGAACCCCGCGACTTCGAGCTTCTCTCGTTCGTCGTCGTTCCGTGGATACAGGCGGCCCTGCATGTCGCCGCCCAGGCACTTCAACGCGCATGCGGCGATCACTCCTTCCGGCGTGCCGCCGATGCCCATCAGCATGTCGATCCCGGAATCCGGGCGTGCCGCCGCGATGGCCGGTGCGACGTCCCCGTCGGTGATGAGGAACACGCGCGCTCCCGACTCCCGGCACTGCCTGATGATCTCCTCGTGCCGGTCCCGGTCGAGGATCACGACCGTGATGTCCTCGGGCCGGACCCCCTTGGCCTGGGCCACCCGCCGCACGTTGTCAGCGGGGCCCGCGGTGATGTCGATGGCAGCCACGGCGTCGGGACCGACCGCGACCTTCTCCATGTACACCGCCGCGCCGGGGAAGAACATCGAATCGCGTTCGGCCACCGCCACGACCGATAATGCGTTCGGTTGGCCGATGCTCGTAAGACGAGTGCCGTCGATCGGATCGACTGCCACGTCCACGGGGGGGCCGTTGCCGTTCCCGACCTTCTCGCCGTTGTAGAGCATCGGCGCCTCGTCCTTCTCGCCCTCGCCGATCACGACCACCCCGTCCATGGCGACAGTGTCGAGCATGAGCCGCATGGCGTCGACGGCAGCCTGATCCGCGGCGATCTTGTCTCCCCGGCCCACCCACCGGGCGGCGGCGAGCGAGGCCGCTTCCGTGACGCGGACGATCTCCAGCGCCAGGTTCCGGTCCGGCCGTTCGTCGGCGTAGTCGGTCACAACAGCACCTCCAGGATCGTCCGAGGGTCGGCGCCGTGAAAGAGCACTCGATGGATGGCGAGATGGTAGGGCAGGTCGACGCCGGTCCGCTCGGCGATGACGTTGAGGTCCTTCGTCGACTCAACCCCTTCCACGGTGACTCCCCGGCGCGACAGGTCCTCGAGCACCTCCGTCGGGTGGCCCCCCGCCCCCACGAGCTCACCGTACAGGCGGTTGCGCCCGCCCAGGCTGGTGACCAGGACGTCCCCCAGGCCGGCGAGCCCGATGGCCGTCTCCCGGCGCCCGCCCACGGCCTCGACGACGTCCGACAGCTCGCGCACCGCCTGGGTGAACAGCGCGGCCTTCGCGTTCTGGTACGCGACCGCGTCAGTCTTCGCCATCCCGTCCAGGAACCCCATCCCGATCGCCGCGACGTTCTTCAGCACGGTGCAGAACTCGAGCCCGATCACGTCGTCGGTGTACGCGATCTGGTACGCCGCATCTTCGAACGGGGCCCCCGCCGCGCGCGCGTCGTCCACCATCGTGGACCCCCATACCGACGCGGTCGGCTGCCCGCTCGCGAGCTCGCCCGCGAGTCCCGGCCCGCCGACCGCGATCACGATCGCGTCCGGGAACTCCTCGCCGTAGAGCTCGGACATCCGCTTCGCCGTCTTCGGCTCCAGGCCCTTGCCCAGAGAGATCACGAACCGTGCACCGCCCGCGGCCTCACGCGTCATCTCGGCGAGGGAGCGGGCGCCGCCGGAGCTCGATCCCATCACCGCCACCTCGCACCCGGCGGCGGCCGCGTCGAGCTCGTCGGGTCCGAACACGGCGAGCGATGGCGGGACGTGCTCGGGTAACCCGGGATGACGTCCCTTGTCCCGGATCGACTCGAGGGCCGCGCCGTCGTAGGGGTTCGCCCAGATCGCGGCGTCGAGGCCGATCCTCGCCGAATGCATGGCGACGGCCGTGCCCATGGCGCCGGCGCCGAACACGGTGACCCGGGCCATCTAGAACGACAGGGATTGCGCGCCCGAGGCGAGGTACTCGACGACCGTGACGGCCCCCCGGATCTCCGCGCCGCCCACGACCTCCGTGATGCCGCGGGGCTTCGTGCAGCTCTCGCACGCCCACACCTGGCCGCCCCCATCGACGAATTCCTTGATCAGGTCGGGGAGCGGTGGATGCGGCGGCTGCTGGATCCCATCCGCCCCGCCCTCGGTGACGAGCCGGACGGCCTCGATCGTCAGCATCATCGCCACCTCCTGCCCGGCCAGGAGGGCCTTGTTCCCGAAGATCCACGGGAGGCTGGCTCGCTCCGGGTCCTCGGCGCCGTGCGACGCGTGGATCAGCAGCTTGCTCATGCGACCACCCCCTTCCGAACGAGGACCCGGTCACCCCGTGCGCCCCCGTGCGACTCCACCAGCTCGTGTCCCCTCAGCCGGATCCAGGCCTCGAGGTCGGTTCGACCGACGTCGGAGACGGTCCGGATCTCGAGGGTCTGCCCCGGTTCCAGCGCCTCCATCAGATCCCGGATCTCCTTGAGGCCGGGGCCGGCGCAGCCCTGGTCGCCGGCGTCGTAGAAGCGGTCGGCGGGGAGCTCCGGGGCGGCGTCCACGGACTCACGATAATTCGCCCATGCGCAGCAGGCATCTCGACCGGACCGCAGCCCTCTACGTCGTGCTGGCCGGCGGGGTGGTCGCGGTGTCGTTCTCTGCGATCTTCATCCGGCTGGCGGACGCGCCGGCCATGGCCATGGCGTTCTGGCGGAACCTGATCGCGACGGCTCTCATCGCGCCCCTCGCGTTCCTGCGGCACGGTTCCGAGTTCCGCAGGCTGTCGCGGCGCGACGTGGCGGTGGCGTGCGCGTCGGGCGGCCTCCTCGCCGCGCACTTCGCCACGTGGATCCCGTCCCTCCAGTACACGACCGTTGCCGCCAGTACCGTCCTTGTGACGGCGGCGCCGGTGTTCACCGCGATCGGCTCGAGATGGATGGGGGAGCGCGTGAGTCGCGGCGCGGCCGTGGGGATCGCCATCGCGATGGCCGGCGCGGTGGTCGTCTCGGGCGGTGACTTCACGGTCTCCGGCCGAGCGGTTTTCGGCGACGTCCTCGCCCTGCTCGGGGCGATCTTCGCGGCGGGATACTTCCTGATCGGGCGGAACCTCCGCCAGCGGCTCTCGCTCCTCGTGTACGTGACCATCGTGTACGCGACGTGCACGGTTGTTCTCGGTGTCGGCATGGCCATCGGGGGCACGCCGTTCAGCGGCTACCCGGCGGGGACGTGGGGGTTGTTCGTGCTGATGGCGCTGCTGCCGCAGATCCTCGGGCACACGGTCTTCAACTTCCTGCTCCGCGATCTCGACCCCACGGTGATCACGGTCGGGATCATGGGCGAGCCCGTGGGAGCGTCCCTGTTGGCGCTGGCCATCTTCGGGGAAGTCCCCAGCTGGTGGACGGCGGTGGGAGGCGCGCTCATCCTCGCGGGCATCTACGTCGCCGTGACCGCGCAGCGGGAGGTGGCGGTCCCCGTCGAGTGAGCGGGGTACAGTCCGGACGATGGCCAGGAAGCCGCCGCCGGTCACGGACATCCGTGAGGTCCAGGTCATCAAGCACGACCGCAGCTTCTTCCTGTCCGACCGCCACGGCGACGTCCCGAAGGGGAACACCGCCGCGCTGGGCCTGTATCACAAGGACACACGGTTCCTGTCCCGGCTCGAGCTCAGC
>JBKOXF010000005.1:0-4824 GCA_046724795.1 Actinomycetota bacterium
TCAGGGAGCTGCTCCAGGACCCCGAACCGGACACGGAGAAGAGACCCGTCGTGGAGTTCGACGTCAGCGTCACCGTGAGCGGAGCGCTCGGTGCCGGCAACAGGCGCACGGACATGGAAGCGGACGCCGCTCCCGCTGTGATCGTCTGAGGCGAGGTCGCGAACGACAGTGTGGGGTTGGTCGGGCAGCGGTAGTCGCCGTCGAACCCGCCCGAAAGGTACTGGGACAGCGCCACCCGTCCGCCTGAAGCACCGATGCCGCCGCACTTGGACTGCGCATTCGCGAGCGTTCCGGCACCGGGCACCCAGCTCGGATACGCGGAGAACGCCGTCGTGTTCCCGGTGATCGACTGCCAGGGAGACGAGGCCGCGTAGAGCCCCACCCGGCTCGCGCCGACCGACTTCAGGTAGTCCACCTCGCCTTGCAGCGCCTGCACGTTCAGGTTGGGGGACGTCGTCCAGCTGTTCGCGGACTCGACGTCGAGCCACCACTCGTTCGCTACGGGCGTCGTCGTGGCGCCGCTGGGCGCCCACCCCAGCGAGATGTATGCGTTCACCGCATCCCGGTAACTGTCCGCCGCGGCGTTCCATCCGTAGTCGTAGTGGCACTCCATGGTGTTGGAACCGGGGTTCGACGCGGTGTTGCACGGCTTGGGGGAGGTCTGGCCATTAGGCCAATGCGACGAGAGGGCCGGCCCGGGGTCCCCGGTGTTCGCGTAGAGACCCGCGTTCATGCCCGCCCACGCCAGCTCGCTCGCACCGTTCCCCGTTCCGAGGCACGGGTTCGGGCTGAAGGCGCGCCCTCCGTTGACGCCGACGACCCCGAACGCGCCGGGCCCAGGAAAGCTGCCGTTGCACTGTGGGTAGGAGATATCGAAGCCCACGTTGGGGTCGGTGGCCGCGGCCGCCGAGCTGGAGCCCAAGACCAGCGCGACCAGGGCGAACGAGACCAGTAGAGCGAGCGAGTGCCGCCGTTGCACTGAAAACCCCCCAGCACGAAACGTCATCGAGCGTATCGCACGATTCGCCCAAATGGCAGGGGTTTCTAACGGTTTTCTTGGATCAGTTCCCCAGGCCGGCGATGAGCCCCCACGTGGCCAGCGAGCTGCACACGCTCGTGTAGTAGCCGTAGCTCGTGTAGTAGCCCACCGCCCACTGGGTCTGGGCGTTCAGGCGGTACCCGTCCGTGGGGATGTCGCCGTTGATCTGCGGGTCCGACATGTTGCGGACGACCGCCCACTGCGGCGGGGCAGCCAGCTCCTGCATCGCCATCCCGAGGACGGCGTCTCCCATCTCCACGGCCGCGCCCTCCTGGTCCAGGTGGTTCGCGGAGGTCCCGAACTCGAAGTAGTCCGTGGTGAGGATGGGGTGGAACGTGGGCATGTCCCGGCCGTCCAGTCTGATCCTCGGCACGTTCGGATCCGTGTGGATCAGCGACCCGTGGTAGTGGTAGCGCTTCGTCGGCGGATCGAACGGCGGCTCGGCGAGCTGTTGCGAGAACGGCGCCATCAGCGCTTCGGCGTCCGCGAGGTGCGCGGTCGGGATGGTCCAATCGCTGTGGAAGGGCTGCCCGTTGAAGGCTTCGTTCCGGAACTCCGAGGCCAGCCGGAACTTGGCCGCCCGGGTGACGACCACATCGCCCAGCCCGAACTCCTCGAACACGCTTCCCGCCGTCCCCACGGTGAGCACGACCTTCGGCCGGACCTCGTCGACGATTTGAAGGAACAGGTCCTTCACCGGGAGGGTGGCCGTGCCCGGGCCTGTGCTGATCCCGTCCTGGTTGAGATGCAGCTCCGACTTGAAGCACAGGACCGACGTGGACCCGATCCGCGTCGGCATGTAGCTCCCGAGCCGTTCGGCCAACCGGGCCGGGGCGCCGTTCCTGATCCGGGGCGCGTACTCGGACTGGTAGTTCCGGCTGTAGCGAGGCCACGTCGCCCTTCCGAACCCCGGCGTGAGCACGTCTGCCAGCGCATCCTGCTCGTCGACCGTCCACGTCACCACCGCGACGTCCGCCTGGGGCAGCGGATCGCCCGGATTCGGCGTCGGTGAGATCGGCTGCGGCGTCGGGGCCAGCCCATCAGGAAACGGGATGGCGAGATGCCGAGTGAAGCGGTCCTCCGGAGACGGCGACGCCGGATGCAGCTCGAGGTCCTGGTCCGTGATGCCGCGGGAGAGCAGCACCCGGGCCAGGGCGACCCGGTCGTCCACCGTTCCGGTCGCCGCGAGCGTCATCTCAGGGGCCGACACGGTCCTCTTGCCTCTCGGGGATCGCCACCGGTTTCCCTTCGCCGTGACGCCACAGTCGGATGGCGTCGTCCGCATCCTTCTGTGCCTTCTTCCAGATGCGCCTCCCGATCTGCGGAGACGCCGCGCCAACTTTGTCCATGTCCGTGCGCAACCGGTCCAGCAGCGAAGGGTCGTGACGCCCGAGGCCCTCCTCGATGGACCTCCGGAGCGACGCGTACCGCGCGCCCGCGATCCGGTGCCGCTCCGCCGCTTGCCCGTACCCCAGGAAGGTCTGGATGCTCGCGAGCACCGCGGCGAGGATGCTCACGACGCCGACCGCGATACGGGCCGATCTGCTGGCTCCATGTGTTACCGCGGCGAAGGCGCTCGTCCCCACCAGCGTGGTCAAGACCACCACGGGGATCCCGAACACGAGACTCAGCGCACGGTAACGATCCGCTTGCCGCTGGTGCCCGAACTGCGCCGTGGTCACGCGACGGTGCCAATCCTCCAGCAAGCCCTGGAGCTCATCGCTCCACGGAACGGTGGCGGCGCGACTCATCGCGACGTCCTCCTCGAGACGCCTCACTCAGAACGCGACCGTGCTCCTCTCCCACTCATCCCGGGGAGTCCGCCGGCGCTCCCGGCGCATGCCGGGGTGGGGCCTGGAGATGGCCCTGGCAGTGGTGCGGGCCTCGATCTCCTCGCCCGGATCGAGCAGCGAGAGCACCTTGTCCGCGGTGACCTGTTGCCACCCCGTGCCCTTGGTGACGTCGAACACGCTGATGTAGCCGCCGGGAAGCACTTGCAACGCCTTCGTGCAGTGCCCCTGCTGGTCGTAGGGCCCGGGGAAGCCCGGCATGAACCACCGGGGGGTCATGAAATCCGAGACCCGGACGCCGTCGATGTCGTAGCCGAGGTTGTCCGCCTCCACCGCGTCACAGACCTCGTATCCCACGAGGAGGCCCTGTCGCGCCGTCCTCTGCAGGAACACACACTGGTTGATCTCCGGGTCGGCCAGCATCTCCAGGATCTCGTGGGAGCAGGTCACCGAGACCAGGTATCCGTTCGCGAGGTCGGTCCCGGCGAAGACCTTGCCGAGCGGCAGTCCTTCGTTGGTGACGTCGTGGTAGCCGAGGGCCCCGGCCTGATCCGAGTTGTCCAGGATGGAGAGCCACCACGAATCCGGATCGGGCGCGGTCCCGTGGGGGACGAACACCAGCTCGGCTGGGATGTTCCATGCCTGCAGGAAGTCCCGATCCAGCTGGGTCTGGAGCGCCGGGAGGAGAGCTTCCACCTCGGAGTCCTTCATCACCGTGCTGGGATTGAGAACCGAGATCGTGGTCCCTGCCATCGCCCCCTCCTTCTGTCTGCCGGCAAATGCCGGCGATTTCGCCCGTCCGGGCCGAGTCGTCGTGATTCTTCTCCCGGACCGAGCCCCCGTGAATCCCGCTTTTCTCCTAAGCCCGCAGGGGGACACCTCTAGTCCTGCGGGTGATAGCTGATCCCCTGTTCGGGCAATTGTTCTCAGTGCAGCGCTGTGCTTCGGTTGCTTCCACCGTCCCAAAGGAGGCCCACATGGGCGCAGACGCTGACCTGGTCCTCGAAGGCGGAGGGGTCAAGGGCATCGGATTAGTCGGCGCCTACTCGGTCCTCAAGAACTCCGACTACACATTCCACAGGATCGCCGGCACGTCGGCGGGAGCGATCGTCGGGGCCTTGATCGCTGCCGACATGCCTCCCGACACGCTCCACGGCATCATGCGCGACCTCGACTACAACAGGTTCCAGGACGAGAGCTTCATCGACCACCTCGGTACCCCGGGCAGGATGGCGTCGCTGTTCTTCGAGAAGGGCATCTACGAGGGCACGTACCTGCACCAATGGCTCGACGAGCTGCTGGTCGGGCTGGGCAAGCGGACCTTCGGCGATCTCAGGATCGACGACCCCGGGAGCTCACTTCCTCCCGAGAGGTCCTACCGGCTCGTCGTGATGGCCTCCGACGTCACCCGCGGCGAGCTCGTCCGGTTCCCGTGGGACTATCCGAAGTACGGGCTCTCGCCCGACGACCAGCTGGTCGCCGACGCCGTCCGCGCGTCGATGTCGATCCCGTTCTTCTTCGAGCCGGTGCGGCTGAAGTGGACCGACGACTCGGGTCACGCGATCGAGTCCGTCCTGGTCGACGGGGGCATGCTGTCGAACTTCCCCATCGAGGTGTTCGACCGCACCGACGGCCAGCCTCCGCGATGGCCCACGTTCGGGATCAAGCTGTCCGCCCGTCTGTCGAACATGCGGTCCGCGAAGTTCCATGTCGAGGGCACGATCGACATGGCCAGGGCGATGATCGGGACGATGACGAGCTTCCACGATCAGATGCACATCGACGATCCGTGCGTGGTGCGCCGCACCATGTTCGTCGACACGCTGGCCGTGAAAGCGACGGACTTCGCGATCGAGAAGCCGACCCAGGACAAGCTGTTCGCGAACGGCGAAAGCGGGGCCAAGAAGTTCCTGTCGAGGTGGGACTTCAACGCGTACGTCAACGAGTGCCGCTAGCTCGGATCCGCAGGGACTGACGTCCTTCAGGCTGTTCCGC
>JBKOXF010000086.1:0-20311 GCA_046724795.1 Actinomycetota bacterium
CACGTACACGGCGACGTCGAACATCCACCAGACGCTCTCCTCGCCCGAGACGGGCCGGTACGTCCTGCTGTGGATCACGCAGGTCGTCCCAGACGTAGAGGGCGGGAACCGCGCAGCCGTGGGGCTGTTCCAGGTCGTCGGTCCCGGATAGGCGAGCCCGCCGTCCGATGGCAGGAGACACGCCCGATCGCGACCTGGTGCACCGGGCGATCGCGGGGGATCGGTTCGCGTTCGCTGAGCTCGTTCGCCGAAACGAACGGCGCGTGTACAACCTGGCGTACCGGATGCTTGGGCGTGAGGAGGACGCGCGCGACGCCACCCAGGACGCGTTCATGATCGCCCTGCGCAAGCTGTCCTCGTTCCGTGGCGACGCCGCGTTCTCCACATGGATGCACCGGGTGACCGTCAATGCCTGCTACGACATCCTCCGCAAGCGGCGGCGCGAGCCCGTGCAGGAGCTCCCTGAGGAGGTCGAGGTGGAGGCGACGGGTCCAGACCACGCCGAGACCACGGCGCTGTCGATCGACGTCAGGCGCGCCCTCCTCGAGGTGCCGTTCGAGTTCCGGGCGCCGCTCGTGCTGCACGACGTGCAGGACCTCCCGTACGACGAGATCGCCGAGGTGCTCGGCGTACCCGTCGGGACCGTGAAGTCGAGGATCCACCGGGGGCGCGTCGCGCTCGCGGCCGCGCTCGGGGAACGGTTCGGCCCCTCCCGAGCGTCAGAGGAGAGGACGAACCGATGACCCATCCGGAGGAGCTTCTCGCCGAGTACGTCGACGGCTCGCTCGAGCACGACGAGCGAGCCGTCGTCGATGCGCACCTCGAGGGGTGCGAGCAGTGCCGCCACGAGGTGACCGCGGCTCGCCGGGTTCGAGGCACGCTCGCCGCCCTGCCAGAGGTCGAGCTGCCCGAGGGGTTCCGAGCCGACCGGCGCGCCAGACGGATGCGGCCGGCAGGGGTTCGCCACAAACGACTTCGTCGAACCGCCGTCGCGGCCGGGGCCGTGGCGGCATCGATCGCCGCGCTCGTCGGCGTGGCCGTGCTTCTTGGACACGGGGGAGGGGGAAACTCGCCCAGTCCGATGGCCGGCTCCGCGGGAGGAGCCGAACACTCCCTCTCGGGATCCGCGTACGACGCGGCCCGTGTGAAGGACCTGGCCAATTCGCTGGCCACGGGGAAGCGGCCGGCCCACTTCGGAGCCCAGACGGCGACAGGGGCCGGCGGTCAGGCGGGCTCCCCAGCAGTCCCCGCCCCGCGGGCCCCCATGGAGCCGGGTTCCGATAAGGCGACGTCCGCGACCCTGGCCCTTCGGACTGGCTGCATACGAGACGCCGTGAGTCTCCCGTCGGGAAGACGCATCCGGCCGAACATCGTCGGCACCTTCGATGGACATCGCGCCTACATCGGGGCGTACCGGGTGGACGGCTCGATCCGTGTGGTGGTCGTTTCCCGATCGGATTGCTCCGTCCTCTACGCCACCTCCCGCCCCATCCGCTGACCCGGGAATAGGGAAGCGTTCAACCCTATGGGAGAATGCCTTCAATCGTGCCCGACCCTCGGAACGTTGTCGTGCTCGGAAGCGGCCCGGCCGGGCTGACCGCCGCGCTGTACGCAGCGCGCGCCAACCTCGAACCGCTCGTCCTCAAGGGCATCGACGCCGGCGGCCAGCTCATGCTCACGACGGAGGTCGAGAACTATCCCGGCTTCCCCGACGGCATCCTCGGCCCCGAGCTCATGGAGCACATGGAGAAGCAGGCCGGCCGGTTCGGCGCGGAGCTCCTTCACCAGGCCGTCACGCGGGTCGATCTCACGAAGGCGCCGTTCGGCGTCTGGACGGGCGACGAGGAGTGGCGGGCCAGGACCGTCGTCATCGCGACCGGCGCGAGCGCGCGGTGGCTGGGCATCCCCGGCGAGGAGCGGCTCCGGGGACGCGGCGTGTCCTCCTGCGCCACGTGCGACGGGTTCTTCTTCCGCGAAAAGCCGATCGTGGTCGTGGGCGGCGGCGACTCAGCGCTGGAGGAGGCCCTGTTCCTCACGCGGTTCGCGACGAAGGTCACCATCGTGCATCGTCGTGACGAGCTGCGCGCCTCGAAGATCATGCAGAACCGCGCGCTTGGCCACGAGAAGATCGAGTTCGTGTGGAACTCGATGGTGGACGAGGTCCTCGGCGACGGCGCCGTCGAGGGCGTCCGACTGCGCAACGTCGACACCGACGCCCGAACACACCTCGAGACGTCCGCGATGTTCGTGGCGATCGGACACGACCCGAACACGGAGCTGTTCCGGGATCAGCTCAGCATGACGCCGAACGGGTACATCGTCGTCGACGAGCCGAGCACCAGGACGAACGTTCCCGGCGTGTTCGCGGCGGGCGACGTCGTGGACTTCCATTACCGCCAGGCCATCACGGCCGCCGGGATGGGTTGCAAGGCCGCGATCGACGCGGAACGGTTCCTCGAGGCGGGAGGCCTTTGAACCCCGCGATGGGTACAGTGGATGTGAAGGAGGCAATGACATGGGAAGCATCGGGCAGGTAACCGATCAGGACTTCAGGGACGCCGTTCTGTCCTCGGACGTGCCGGTTCTCGTGGATTTCTGGGCCGAGTGGTGCGTGCCGTGCCACATGGTCTCGCCGGTGGTCGAGGAGATCGCGCGCGAGAAGGGCGAGGCCCTCCGCGTGGCCAAGCTGAACGTGGACGACAACCCCGAGACGGCCAAGATGTTCGGCGTGATGAGCATCCCCACGCTCATCCTGTTCAAGGGCGGCGAGGAGAAGGCCCGCGTCGTCGGTGCCCGCGGCAAGGACGCCATCCTCCGCGAGATCGAACCCCAGATCGCTGCGTAGCGATCCACCGTCGCACACTCCGTTGGCACCCGGCCCTCGTTGGGCCAATACTCGTGCAGCGATGAGGACGATCCGCACCGGGGATACGGGCGAGGACGTCGCCGACGTTCAGCAACGGCTCGTCGTGGCAGGAGAGACGATCGATGCCGGAGAGTTGGGGGGGCGTTTCGGGTCGTCCACCGAAGCGGCGGTGCGGTCGTTCCAGCAGCGACGCGGGCTCCTCGTCGACGGCATCGTCGGGGACGAGACGTGGGCCGACCTGGTCGAGGCGGGGTTCACCCTCGGGGACCGCACGTTGTATCTGCGCTCCCCTCACTTCCGCGGGGACGACGTTCGAGCCCTGCAGCGCCGACTGGTCTCCCTGGGGTTCGACGCCGGCCGCGAGGACGGCATCTTCGGCCCGCGATGTGACCGGGCCGTCCGCGAGTTCCAGCGCAACGTGGGCCGGGAAGCCGACGGTATCGTGGGGCTGGACACGCTGCTCGCGCTGGAGCGTCTTCGTCCCCAGCCGGGCGCCGTCTCCGGATCCATGGTCCGGGAGGCCGAGGCCATCTCGCGCTTCGAGGCGAGCCTGGCCGGAGCCCGCATCGCCATCGATCCGGGCCATGGACCCGATGACCCCGGAGAGCACGGTCCGGGCGGGGCCACCGAAGCCGGAGCCGCGCAGGCCCTCGCGGAGGCCCTCGCGGATGAGCTTCGCCGACGGGGTGCCGCCCCCGAGCTCCTGCGGTCACGCGAGACGACGCCATCGCCCAGCGAGCGAGCGCAGCTCGCCAACGAGCTCGGCGCGGAGGTGTGCATCTCGATCCACCTGAACGGACACGCCGATCCCGGGGCGGAGGGGGCGACGTGCTTCTACTTCGGGACCCAGGAGACGGGCTCTCCCGCTGGACAGCGTCTTGCCGAGCTGATCCAGGAGGAACTTATCGGCCGGGTCGGGCTCATGGACGGCCGGGTCCATCCCATGACCATCACGATCCTCCGCGAGACGCAGATGCCCGCCGTCCAGGTGGAGCCATGCTTCATCACGAACGCGAAGGAGGAGCAGCTGCTGGGGGCGGACTCCTTCCGCTGCACCGTTGCGGACGCGATGGCGGAAGGCCTGGAGCGGTTCTTCAATCCGCGGGGGCAGGGCCGGCTGGCGCTGGAGGGCCTACCCCTGGAACGCCGGCAGTCGTAGAGCGACGCGCTCGGTTGCCGTCGACGGCGACTCGGCGCGTTCCAACAGGTCCAGCCGGAGCAAGGGGTACCGTGGGTGGTCGCGGAGGACCCGGAACCCGCACTTCGACAGGAACCGCTCCGGAAGCACCCAGCCGCCATCCCAGTCCCGGTCGCCGATGGCCTCGAGTCCGAGATACCCGCGCTCCACGACGTCCCGGGCCACGTCCCTGACCAGGGCCATCCCCCGACCCCTGCCGCGGCGCCCCTCCTCGACGAAGCAATAGGCGAGGTACACGGCGTCCCGGGAGATCTCGCTCCGAGGGAACCTCCCGAGTCTCGGGAACAGCGTGTCCGGCGCGTATTGCGCGAACCCGAAGGCGTCGTCCCCCTCCGCCATCAGCTTCCCGCATCGCCCCCACTCCAGGAGCGTCGAGGAGAACCACTCCTCCTTGTGGAAGAACGGATCGAGATCCTCGGCGTCCTCGTCGATCTCCCAGAACACCGACGTCAGGCAGTCTTTCGGCGCGCGGTGCAGGTTCACGAGGTCGACGTCGACGACGACGGGTTTCACGCGCTCCGATCCCGAGCCACCAGCGTGAGCAGCGCGCCCAACATGGCGCCGAGGGAGAAGGCCTTCAGGGCGCGAAGAACTTCGGCAGAGGAGGGGCGTTTCGTGCATCGATTGTGCGCCGGTTCCCCCAATGGGTCAATCGGAGACGCCGGGTTGCTAGCATGCACGGATGGCCGAGCTCTCCGTCGACCCGTACGTCGATCTGTACGCCCGTCGCACCGGTGGGATGTCGGCGTCCGAGGTTCGCGCCCTGTTCGCCGTGGCAGCGCGTCCCGAAGTGGTCTCGCTGGCGGGCGGGATGCCGTACGTGCAGGCCCTTCCGCACGAGGACGTGCTGGACGTCGTCCGGAGCGTCCTCGCGGAGCGCCGCGCCACGGCGCTGCAGTACGGCGGCGGGTCGGGACATCCCGGTCTCAAGGACCGGCTCGTGGCGCTGATGGCGGAGGAGGGGATCGACGCCGACCCCGATCACGTCCTCGTCACCGACGGAGCGCAGCAGGCCCTGGACCTCGTGGCGAAGATCTTCATCGATCCGGGAGACACCGTTGCGGTGGAGGGGCCGTCGTACGTGGGCGCGTTGTCGGCGTTCTCGGCGTACGAGCCGTCGTTCCTCACGATCCCCATCGACGACGAGGGGATGATCGTCGACGAACTGGAGGATGCGCTGGTGCGAGGAGCACGTCCCAAGTTCGTCTACACCGTGCCGAACTTCCACAATCCCGCCGGTGTGACGCTGTCATACTCGAGGCGCGAACAGCTCGTCGCGCTCTGCCGTGAGGCCGGCATCCCCATCCTCGAGGACAACCCTTACGGGTTGTTGCGGTTCGAGGGGGAGTCCATCCCGTCGCTCCGTTCGCTCGATCCGGAGAACGTGATCTACCTCGGAACGCTGTCGAAGGTATTCTCCCCCGGGGTGCGGATCGGATGGGCCCTGGCCGAGCCGGGCGTGGCCCAGCGACTGGTGCTGGTGAAGGAGGCCGCCGACCTGTGCACGAGCCCGTTCATGCAGCTGGTCGGAGAGCAGTACCTCTCCGGCCATCGGTGGCGCGACAATCTGCGGTCGCTCGTGGACATCTACCGGAGCCGCAGAGACGCGATGCTCGGGGCGCTCCCAGAGCACTTCCCGGAGGGCGCGACGTGGACGGAACCTGCGGGGGGGTTCTACATCTGGGTGAAGCTCCCAGAGTGGTTGGACACGCAGGCGCTGCTGGCCGCCGCGGTGGAACGGAGGGTGGCGTACGTGCCCGGGACGGCGTTCTACAGCGACGGGACCGGTCAGGATCGACTGCGCCTCGCGTTCTGCTATCCGACCGAACACGACATCCACGAAGGCGTCCGCCGTCTGGGTGAGCTCCTCGCCGACGAGGAAGCCCTGTATCGGTCCCTCCACCCATGAGGATTGCGGTCCTGGCCGGTGGGCCTTCTCTGGAACGTGAGGTCTCGCTCCGCTCCGGCCACCGCGTGCAGGCGGCGCTCTCGGCGCGAGGCCACGACGCCACCGTGCTGGATCCGGCCGAGACCCCGCTCGCGGAAGCCGTGGCCGCCGGCGGCTTCGACGCGTGCTACATCGCGCTTCACGGCAAGGCCGGTGAGGACGGTGCGGTTCAGCGGATGCTGGAGCTCCTCGCCGTTCCCTACACGGGAACCGGTCCGTTCGCGTGTCAGCTGGCGTTCGACAAGGCCCTGGCCAAGGAGGCCCTCGATGCCGCCGGCGTCTCCACCCCGCCGTGGGTCACACTGCAATCCGCCGCGCTGCGCGATCTCGGAGCGGGCGCTGCGCTCGGCCGGATCGTCGCCCGACTGGGGCTCCCGCTGGTGGTGAAGCCCTCCCGCGCCGGCTCCGCCATGGGGATCAAGTTCGTCGATCGCGAGGAGGACCTCCCCGCCGCGGTAATGGGCGCCCTGTCGTTCTCGGACACCGTCGTGGTGGAGCAACGGATCACCGGAACGGAGGTCACGGCTGGCTTGCTCGGTGCCCCGCCCGAAGTCCTGCCGCTCGTCGAGATCGTCCCACGCTCCGGTGTCTACGACTACGCCGCCCGCTACACGGCGGGGGCCACCGAGTACTTCGCCCCGGCACGTGTGGACGACGCCGCAGCCGCGGCGTGTCGTGACGAGTCCCTTCGCGCGTTCGAGGTGCTCGGCCTTCGCGACGTCGCCCGGGCCGACCTGATCATGGACGGCGACGGAAGGCCCTGGTTGCTCGAGGTCAACGTGTCGCCGGGCATGACCGACACAAGTCTTCTCCCGATGGCCGCCCAGGCTGCCGGGAGCTCCTTCGAGGAACTGTGCGAACGGGTCGTTGCCCTCGCCGTGGGCCGCACGACCATCCTGGCCTGACCGCTACTGCGCGGCGATCGCTCCCGTCCGTACGATCTCCGAGACGATGCGGTCGAGGTCCTCGGCCGAGCCGAACTCCACCACGATCTTCCCTCGGCGCTTGCCCATCTCCACGCGCACCTTCGTCTGGAGCTGCTCCGATAGCAGTTCCTCGACCTCGCCGAACCGCCCGTCGGCCGGGACGGCCGCTTTCGCCACGATTGGCCGAGCCGGCCTCTGGGCACCCGAGTTGAAGGCGCGGACGGCGTCCTCCGTCTCGCGCACCGAGAGATCCTCGGCCACGACCCGAAGCGACAGGGAAGCCATGGCGTCGGGATCGTCCAGGCCGAGCAGGGCGCGGGCGTGGCCGGCCGAGAGCTTCCTCTCCCCCACGAGCTCCTGGACGTCGAGCGGGAGGTTGAGCAGGCGGAGCGTGTTCGCGATGTGGGGTCTGGACATCCCGAGGCGCTCGGCGAGCTGCTCCTGCGTGGCCCCGAGATCCTCGAGCAGCTCCTGGAACGCCTCCGCGAGCTCGATGGGTCCGAGGTCCTCGCGGTGGATGTTCTCGATCAGCGCCTCGCGCAATCCCTCCGCGTCGTCGGTGTTGCGGATCACCGCCGGGATCGTGGCCAGGCCGGCCAGCCGCGCCGCGCGCAGGCGGCGTTCCCCCGCGACAAGCTCGTATCCACCGTTCTTCGCCCGAACGACGACGGGCTGCAGAACACCCACTTCGCGGATCGAAGCCGCGAGCGCTCCCAGCGTCTCTTCGTCGAACGCACGCCTCGGCTGTTTGGGGTTCGGCTCGATCGCGGCCACGGGCACCTCGAGCAGCCCGGCTTCTTCGGCTGCGCCGGGGATGAGCGCCGACAACCCTCGTCCAAGTCCTCCTCGTTGTTTCACTCGCGCCTCCTTCGGGCGAACACCCTTCGCTTCGGCTTTTCTTCGGGAGGCGGTCCTTCTCTGGGAGGGATCACCTCGGGAAGGTCGGCGACATCCGGGACACCGGGGGCACCCGGCAGGTCCCGCTCCACTTCGCGGGTCAACACCTCGCGTGCCAGAGCCCGGTACGCCTTCGCGCCCCGTGATCCGGGGTCGTAGACGGTGATCGGTTGCCCGTACCCTGGGGCTTCGGAGAGCCGCACGGTCCGCGGTATGACGGTATCATACACGCGCCGGCCGAAATACTTGCGGACCTCCTCCACCACCTGCTCCGCCAGGCGCGTCCGCGAGTCGTACATGGTCATCACGATCCCAGTGAGTCTCAAGTTCGAGTTGACGTTCTGCTGCACGAGTCGAACGTTGCGCAGAAGCTGACCGAGGCCCTCAAGCGCGTAGTACTCGCACTGGATGGGCACCAGCACCTCGTCTGCGGCCGTCAGCGCGTTGACCGTGAGGAGCCCGAGCGAGGGCGGACAGTCCATCAGGATGAAGTCATACCGACCTCGCCGAACCGGCTCGAGGGCTCGGGCCAGCCGGCTCTCTCGGGAGAACTGGCTGACCAGCTCGATCTCCGCACCCGCCAGGTCGATGGTCGAGGGGACGGCGTCGAGGCCTGACACCGCCGTCTGGACGATCCCGTCCTCGATGCGGGCCTGCGCCAGGACGACCTCATACGTCGAGACCTCGCGAGCGATGTGGCGGATGCCCAGCCCGGTGGACGCGTTCCCTTGAGGATCCAGGTCCACGACGAGCACGCTCGCGCCATCCTGCGCCATGGCGGCGCCCAGGCTCACGGCCGTGGTGGACTTCCCCACCCCGCCCTTCTGGTTGACGATTGCGATGACCCTGGTCGGACGCCCAACCTCGACCTCACCTTCAGTGTCTGGCGATGCCGCGTCCGCCGAGTCCTGGGGGTCGCCAGTGGGCGCGGCTGGCTCCGCGGCCGCCTGAGCGTCGTACGGAGCCGCGTCTTGTGGAACGATGGCGTCGGACGTCGTCGGGAGCGGTTCTTCCTCGATCACTGAGGGCCGATGATAACGAGTGGTCCGCCCGATTCAAGGTCCGGCTCGTCCAAGATGTGGATTTCTGCCGGGATGTCGGAGAATCGGACGGCATTGAACCCGGCGCCGGCGAAGTACACGAGCCGTCCCCCGGGTCCCAACAGAGGCTGGGCCGCAGCCCAACACCGGTCGAGAGGCCCCAACGCCCGGGCCAAGCACACGTCAACGGGGTCGACGAGGTCCTCGATCCGTCCGTGCACGACCGCGGCGTTCGGGAGATCCAGGTCCCTGACCAGCAGCTCCAGCCAGGCAGCGCGGAGGCGCCGGGCCTCGACCAACGTTACGTGGATTTGGGGCCGTGCGATCGCGACCGGTATCCCGGGAAGGCCCCCGCCCGATCCCAGATCGTAGGCGGTGTGGTCGTTCGAACGGAGAGCCCGAGCGCTGCGGAGGGAGTCGAGGACATGCCGGTTGACCACGTTGTCGGCATCCGATCGGCTGATCACCCCCAGCTCCACCCCTCGGGAGGAGAGGCCGGAGGCAAAGTTGGCCAGAGTGTCCACGGCCGGCGGATCGAGACGCAACGCGAGCCGCGTAGCGCCCTTGGCGATGTCCTCCGCCGTGCTCATCGGGGGAAACGCCGATGTTTCCCGTGAAACATCGAACCTGTGATCAGCGACCCCGGTCGGGTCGAGACCTCTGCCGGCTTCCACCGGCGCCTCCGCCCCGTCCCTCCGCCCCCCGAGTCCGGCGGATCACCACCCGCCGCTCGGGGTCCTCGCCTTCGCTCGCGGTCTCGACGCCGCCCACGGACGCCACGGCGTCGTGGACCGTCTTGCGATCGAACGAGTTCATCGGCTCCAGGCGCTCGGGGCGGCCGGTCCTCTTTACTCGGCGAGCCATCCCCTGAACCCGCGAGACGAGCTGGGATCGGCGACGCTTCCGATAGTCCTCCACGTCCACGACCACGCGGCACCTGGTCTCGAGCTTGCGCTGGACCGCCCCTCGCACCACTTCCTGGAGGGCTTCCAGCGTCTGCCCGTGGCGCCCGATCAACAGCCCCATCCCGTCGCTGTCCTCGCCCCACACGTCGACGTACATGATCCCGTCGCTCAGGTTGGGCTCGGCGTCGCCAGGGATGCCCAACAGGTCCAGGAGATGTTCCATGAACTCCGCGGCGAGATCGCCCTGCTCTTCGAGGTCCTCCTCGGATTCGGCTTGCTCGTCGGGGCCGGCCTTCAGGCTGACCCGGACGATGGCCTGCTGCTCTCCACGTCGGAGGAACCCGGAACGGGGCTCCTGCACGATCTCGACGTCGACCTCCTGCTCGCTGGCGCCGAGCTCCTGGAGGGCGGCCTCGAGGGCCTCCTCAACGCTTGCGCCGCTTCTTTCGACTTCTCGCACCCTGGCCTCCGGGACGCTGTTGTGGCGGCGACTGCGCCGTGGCCTCCTGCCCGTCCGAAGATTCAGACGACTTCTGGGGCTCAGCCTGTGAGGGTGGCTGGGCCTGCGCCCTCGGAGGGGCCTGCCCCTGGCGGCGAGCGCGCTCCGCCTCCGCCCGTTCGAGCATCGAGGCGAAGAACCCCCGTCGAGCCGCCGCCGGAGCCCGGCGCGGCGTCTGCGCCGGGGTCGCCGGCTTCCGACCGTCACGCGCTTCCTTCGGCGAGCCCCTGGCAGCGCTCGGACGCTTCGCGCCGTCGCCGCCCGCCGTCGGCACCTCTCTCTTCCCGGCCCGTAACAGGAAATGCTGCTGGCCGATCTGCACCAGGTTCGACGTGGTCCAGTAGAGGATCACGCCCGAGGGCACGATGAACCCCCAGAAGATCGAGATCAGCGGCATGATCCTCGTGAGCGCCTGCTGCTGTTGCGAGGCCCCCGGTGGGGCGGCGCGCTGCATCTGCCGCTGCTGGTAGTACATCGTGGCCACCATCAGCAGCCCCAGAACGTAGTAGGGGATCCGGACCGGGACCCCATGCCCGCAGTTCAGATAGATCACGGGCGGCTGATACCCAGTGTTCGGGATCTTCGTGGTCGTGCCCGCCTCCTGCGCGTTACACAGGAGGTTCATCCCCAGGAACGGCGCCGGGTTGGAGCCGGGCGGTGTGCTCACCGCGGCATCGATGGTCGTCCGCAGCTGGCTGCCCTCGGGGTAATGCGGCGGGTGCTGGGGGAACCGAAGCACCGAATACAGAGCGATCAGGACGGGGATCTGCAGGAGCATCGGCCAGCAGCCGGCGAGCGGATTGACCCCCCGCTCCTTGTACAGCTTCATCATCTCTTCGTTGAGCTTCTGCTTGTTCCCCTTGTACTTCTGCTGCAGCGACTTGATCTGCGGCTGCAAGGCCTGCATCGCCTGCATGGACCGGATCTGCTTCAACCCGAGCGGCAAGAGCAGGAGCCGGATCCCGAGGGTCAGGATGATGATCGCCAGCCCGTAGTTGTGGACCACGTCGTAGATGTGGGACAGGACCCATCCCAGGCCGTTCAGAAGTCCCTGCCACCACCCCGCCGCGATCATCGTGCCGCTCCCTCTTGTATGACACCGTCATACCCAGCAGGCGAATCCCCGACGCTGCCTCCCCGCTTGCTCGGCGGCACCGGGTCATAGCCCCCACGAGTCAACGGGCTGCACCGGGCGATCCGCCATGCCGCAAGCGCGGACCCGCGGACCGCGCCGTGCACTCGGATGGCCTGTTCCGCGTACACGGAGCAGCTCGGATGGAAGCGGCACTGTCCGCCGACGATCCCGGACAGCGTGAGCCGGTAGAGGCGGATCGCAACGACCAGGAGAAGCCGGATGGGGGCGCCGGCCAGCCACAACGCCCGGCGGACCTCTCCGCTCATGATCGCAACGCCTTCAGGCGTCGAAGGAGCTCTCGCATCTCGGCTTCGAGGTCCTGCGTCTTTGCTCCCTGGATGCTCTCGCGGGCCACGAACACGACGTCGAGATTCTCCTCGACCAACGTCCTCAGCTCTCGCCACGCTGCTCGCATGATCCTGCGTGCCCGGTTGCGAGCGACCGCACCGCCCACTCGACGACTGGCGACGAACGCGGCGGCGGTCGGCCCGGCGCGCGGCGCTACGTACAGTATCACCCGTGCTCCGGCCCGGGATGTGCCCGATCGGAGGACGCCGCGGACGTCCGTGACCCTACGCGGAGAGTCGCGCGCGACCCTTCGCCCGGCGCCGGGCGAGGATGGCGCGGCCGGCGCGCGTGCGCATCCGGACCCGGAATCCGTGGGTCTTCTTGCGACGGCGGACGTGCGGCTGGAACGTCTTTTTCATCGGGATCGACTTCGGAGTATACCGGCGCGCGGCCCCCCCGGCCGTTCCGTGACGTTCGTGACCGACGCGTCAACGGCCTGGGGAAAAAGTGCGTCAAAACGCGAGAACGACTCTTTGCGGCTGTTGAGGCCGGTGCTACTATCCGCGCCGCTTCCCTGGGGCCGGGCCCCACTTCCCCGCACGAAACGGTCGTTTCCCCACACTGTGGAAAGGCGTTGTGGATAACACTTCGGTGGTCCAGGTCCAACCCTTGGCGCACGCCGTGTGGGACGGGGTCCTGGAACGAGCCAAGCGTGATCTGGCGGAAAGCTCGTTCAACATGTGGTTCGCCGAGGTCCGACCCGGGACCTTCGAGGCCGGCATCCTCGAGCTGCTCGCCCCCTCCGACTACGTGCGGGACTGGCTGGCCAAGAACTACCTCGAGCTGATCCAGGAGGCCGCCACCGACGCGGCGGGGGAGTCCGTTCGGGTTCGACTCGTGGTGGATCCGCGCGAGCGGCCGGCGCCGGATCCGATCCACGTGCCGGAAACGCCGCGCGTCGCCGCGCCGTCGCTCGCCCGCTCCACCAAGTACACGTTCGAATCGTTCATCCCGGGTCAGTCGAACCGCTTCGCCCATGCCGCGGCGATGGCGGTCGCGGAGGCGCCCCCGTCGAAGGCATACAACCCGCTGTTCATCTACGGCGGCGTGGGTCTCGGGAAGACCCACCTTCTGTTCGCCATCGGCCACCACATGGAGCGTCTGATCCCGTCGCTGCGGGTGATGTACGTGACCTCGGAGACGTTCGTCACCGAGTTCATCAAGGCGGTGCGGGAACGACAGGGCTACCAGTTCCAGCGCCGGTATCGAGACGTCGACGTGTTGCTCGTCGACGACATCCAATTCCTGGCGAAGCGCGAGGAGACGCAGACCGAGTTCTTCCATACGTTCAATGCGCTCCACGGATCGGAGCGGCAGATCGTGATCGCGTCCGACCGGGCCCCCAACGAGCTGTCCGGGATGGAGGAGCGGCTGCGCAACCGATTCCGGTGGGGGCTCTGCGTCGACGTCCAGCCGCCCGACCTCGAGACGCGCATCGCCATCCTGCAGCTGAAGGCGAAGCGGGACGGCATCGACGTCCCCGACGACGTTCTCGAGATGATCGCGTCCAAGTTCGACCAGAACATCAGGGAGCTCGAGGGCGCGCTCCTTCGGGTGGCCGCGTTCTCCTCGCTCATGCGGGAGCCCATCACGCTCCAGATCTCGGAGCGCGCGTTGGAGGACCTCCTGCCGCAGCCCGGGTCCGAGATCCCGGCCCAGGTCATCCTGGACGAGACGGCGAAGTACTTCGGCCTGACCCGCGAGGACCTCATCTCGAAGAACCGCTCGCGGCCGCTCACCACGGCGCGCCACGTGGCCATGTACATGATGCGCGAGTGCACGGGGCTGTCTCTGATCAAGATCGGGGAGTTGTTCGACCGCGATCACACGACGGTCCTGCACGGCGTGAAGAAGGTCGAGACCCTGATGCGCGATCGGGCTCCGATCTTCAAGCAGGTCCAGGATCTGACCAAGAAGGTCCGCTCGCTCGGACCTGGGAGCTGAGAGTGGGGATCCGGTGGACATATGGGGAAACCATGGGCGCGGCGGCCCGTTGCTCAGGGACGTCCACCGAATCTCATTCGTGTCATACCCCCCTGCTACGCTCGCAGGATGACGGGTTGTCCCCGGTTTCCACAGCGCACATCACTACTGGTTCGAAGAAAGAGAGCAGAGCTTCTTCGTTCGGGAGGTGGACAGGGTGAAGTTCCGGTGTGATCGAGACGATCTTTCCGAGGCGCTCCAGACCGTCCAGCGGGGGGTGTCGAACCGGCCGGGCATCCCGGCCCTGACCGGTGTGCTGCTCGAGACCGGGCAGGACATGTTGAGTCTCACCACGACGGACCTCGAGGTCTCCGCGAAGCTGGCCCTCCCGGTGCAGGTCCAGGAGGAGGGCGTCGCGCTGATCCCGGCCCGATTGCTGGCCGACATGGTGAAGAGCCTCCCGCAAGCCCCGGTGGAGCTCGACGCCGACCAGTCCCAGGCCCGGATCTCGTGCGGGGCGTTCGAGGGAACGGTTCGGCTGCTCCCGGCCGAGGACTTCCCGGCGTGGCAGGAGCCCTCGGGGACCACCGTGCGGCTGGAGGCGGGACGGTTCGGGGAGTCGGTGGGGCAGGTCGGACGCGCAGCGTCGCGCGACGAGGCCCGTCCCACCCTCACGGGGGTGCTGCTCGAGGTGACTCGAGAGGGCGTCACCATGGTCGCGACGGACTCCTACCGTCTGGCGCTTCGGGACCTCACTGCGACGGCAGAGGGCGAGGCTCAGGCTCTCGTGCCGGAGCGGGCGCTGTCGGAGGCCGGCCGCGCGGCGGCGGCCGATGAGAAGGGCGAGGTCGAGCTGATCGTCGATCAGAGCCAGGTGACGTTCCGGGTGGGGCCGCTGACGCTCACATCCCGGCTCATCGAGGGACAGTTCCCGAACTACCGCCAGCTCCTTCCGGAGGGGTACGAGAACCGGCTGACCGTGAGCCGGCAGCAGCTCCTGGACGCCGTTCGCCGCGTGGGCATCCTGGCCCGGGAGAACACGCCGGTGCGTATGGAGTTCAACGCGTTGGGCGTGCGACTGTCGTCGTCGTCGCCGGACCTGGGCGGCGCCGTGGAGGCGGTGGAGGCCCGGTACGAGGGGGAGGACCTCACCGTGGCGTTCAACCCCACCTACCTGGCCGACGGATTGCAGGCTTCCACGGGGGAGAGCGTTCGTCTCGAGATCAAGGACGGATTGAAGCCGGGCGTGGTCCGCGGGGACGGCAACGAGTTCACGTACCTCGTGATGCCCGTGCGACTGCCCGCCCCGGTCGGCTAGTTGGCGCAGCGCGGCACCGCCGTCCCGGTCAGAGGTGGCGCTCCGTAAGGTTGGGGCATGCGCCTGTCGTGGATCGAGCTGCGTGACTTCCGCAACCATGCCGAGACCAGGATCGACGTCCCCGAGGGCCTGGTGGTCGCGGTCGGGGACAACGGCGAGGGGAAGAGCAACCTCCTCGAGGGGATCTTCTTTCTCCTGTCGCAGTCCTCGCCCCGTGTCGCCACGGACGTCCCGCTGATCCGCCACGGCGCGCAGAACGGCTACGTGCGCGGCGAGGTCGAGACCTCCTCGGGACGCATCCTCATCGAGGTCGAGATCCGTTCGGTCGGCGCGAACCGCATCCAGGTGAACCGCAGCGCGGTCCGGCGCAAGCGTGACGTGCGGCGGCAGGTCCGCGGCGTGTTCTTCGGCCCCCAGGACCTCTCGATCGTGCTCGGCGATCCGGAGGCGCGACGACGGTTCATGGAGGAATGCGTCCTCACGCTGTGGCCGCTCCGCGAGACGGAGGCGCGGGCGTACGACAAGACGCTCAGGCAACGGAACCGGCTGTTGAAGGACTGGGAGGGCCGAGGCGAGCCGCCCGAGCTCGCCGCGTGGGACGAGGAGCTCGTCCTCCACGGGTCCGAGGTGACGGCAGGCCGCCACGCTGCGATGTCGAACGTCGAGCCCCGAGCGAGTGATGAGTTCCGACCCGTGGCTGGCTACGGGCTGGAGGTGACGTACCGACCGTCGGTGGAGGGCGAGCCGGTGGAGGAGGCGTTCCGCGAACGCCTCGCGGCGAGACGAGGCGATGAGCTGATCCGTCGGACCACCCTCGTCGGCCCGCACCGGGACGAGCTCGACCTCGCCGTGCGCGAGCTCAAGGCGCGGGGGTTCGCCTCGCACGGCGAGTCGTGGGCCGCGGCGCTCGCGCTCCGGACGGGTCTGGCCCGCGCGGCGTCGGAGGTGCTCGGAGAGCCGCCGGTGCTCGTCCTCGACGATCCGTTCTCCGCGCTCGATCCGGCGAGGCAGCGACGCGTCGCGGAGGGACTGGTCGGGAGAGGACAGACGCTGATCTCGGTTGCCGACGAGTCGCACGTCCCGCCCGCGGCGACGGTGGTGTGGGAAGTACGGGCAGGGGAGGTCAAAGCGAGATGAGCCCGACGAGCAAAGGGTGGAAGGACGGCGATCCGGAGCGGACGGCGGAGCCGAGTCCGATGGGAGACGTGGTGGAGTCGCTCCTCGACCGACGCGAGTTCTCGCGGGGCATGGGAGTGGGAAAGCTCGCCCGTTCGTGGTCCGAGGTGGTGGGTGATCGGCTGGCGCAAGAGACGCGTCCGGACAAGCTGGAGGGCGGGACGCTGGTGGTCGCAGCGAGCTCCGGACCATGGGGATCGCAGGCCCGGTTTCTGGCCGAGGAGATCCGAAAGCGCGCCAACTCGTTGCTTGGAACCGACGATGTGAAGCGCGTGCAAGTGGTGGTCTCTCCGGGCCGCCCGGAGCTCTCGAAACCCTTGTAGCGCAACGGGTTCGGGCTCATCAAAGAAGCGCGGATGGGGTTTCCCGCATGGTATAATCCGGAGGGTAATTTCCCCGCGCGAATCCCCCTCGCTCGGAGTCCTGTGCGCGCGGAACGGAGCGAGGCGACGTGGAGGGCATGTGGCAGTAGCGAAGCAACAGGGCGAATACACCTCTGCAGACATCACGGTCCTGGAAGGGGTCGAACACGTTCGACTCCGCCCCGGGATGTACATCGGAACCACGTCCAGTCGAGGACTGCACCACCTCGTGTACGAGGTCGTCGACAACTCCATCGACGAGGCCATGGCCGGGTTCTGCGACCGCATCAAGGTCACGCTGCACGCCGACGGGTCCTGCTCAGTGGAGGACAACGGCCGCGGCATCCCGGTCAAGCCGATCCCCAAGATGAAGGACCGCCGGCCGGCCATCGAGGTCGTCCTGACGACGTTGAACGCCGGCGGGAAGTTCGGCGGCGGGGGGTACCGGATCTCCGGCGGGCTGCACGGCGTCGGCGTGTCCGTGGTGAACGCCCTGTCCTCGAAGCTGGAGGTCGACGTCGTGCGGGAAGGGTTCCACTGGCTGCAGGAGTTCGCCCGGGGCAAGGCCACCACGAAGCTCCGCAAGGACAAGCCGTCCAAGCGCCCCGGCACGACCATCCGGTTCTGGCCCGATCCCGAGATCTTCGAAGACGAGACGACGTTCAAGCGGGAGTTCCTGGCGGAGCGGCTGCAGGAGCTGTCGTTCCTGACCCGGGGCGTCGAGATCCAGCTGATCGACGAGCGCGACGGCACGAAGGAGGTCTACAAGGCCGCCGGCGGGCTGTCCGACTTCGTGAAGCACCTCGCCGTGGGCAAGGACGTCCTGCACACCCGGCCCATTCACTTCGAGCGCCAGGCGGAGGACTCCGAGGTCGAGGTCGCGCTGCAGTGGAACAACGGCTACGCCGAGTCGATCCACTCGTTCGCGAACACCATCAACACGCATGAGGGTGGGATGCACGAGGAGGGTCTGAAGAAGGCCCTCACGAACGTCATCAACCGCTACGCGCGCGACAAGGCGCTGCTGAAGGAGAAGGAGGACAACCTCCTCGGCGAGGACGTTCGCGAGGGGCTCATCGGCATCGTGTCGGTGAAGCTGCGCGATCCGCAGTTCGAGGGTCAGACCAAGACGAAGCTCGGGAACGCCTCGATGCGCTCGCTGGTCGAAACCACGGTGAACGACCGGCTCACCACGTTCCTCGAGGAGCACCCCGGCGACGCGAAGCGGATCTTCCTGAAGTGCTCCCAGGCGGCGAAGGCCCGGCTCGCGGCGCGCGCGGCCCGCGACCTCACGCGGCGCAAAGGCCTCCTGGACACGACGCTCCCGGGCAAGCTCGCCGACTGCCAGATGACGGACCCCTCCCAGTGCGAGCTGTTCGTGGTGGAGGGGGACTCGGCCGGCGGATCGGCGAAGCAGGCCCGCGACCGGTCGATCCAGGCCATCCTGCCGATCCGCGGGAAGATCCTGAACGTCGAGAAAGCCCGCCTGGACAAGGCCCTGCAGAACGCCGAGATCCAGGCGCTCATCACGGCGATGGGGACCGGCATCGGCGAGGAGGAGTTCGACCTCGAGAAGGCCCGGTACCACCGAGTCGTGATCATGGCCGACGCCGACGTGGACGGCGCCCACATCCGGACGCTCCTGCTGACGTTCTTCTTCCGGCACATGCAGCCGCTGATCGACGCCGGCTACGTCTACATCGCGCAGCCGCCGCTGTACATGGTCCGGACCGACGGGAAGGCCCATTACTTCTTCTCGGAGAAGGAGTGGGACGACTTCCGCAAGCTGGACGGCAACGCGAACAAGAAGCTCGAGCCTCAGCGCTTCAAGGGCCTCGGCGAGATGGACGCGCAGCAGCTCTGGGAGACCACGATGAACCCGGAGACACGCACGCTGCTCCGGGTGGACATCGAAGACGCGGCCGCGGCCGACCGGCTCTTCTCGATCCTCATGGGCACCGACGTCCAGGAGCGCAAGGACTTCATCCAGGCGAACGCCAAGGACGTCCAGAACCTGGATGTGTAGCTAGATGGCGGAGAGCTTGTTCAGCGGGCGGGTCGAGCCCGTCGACATCCAGGACGAGATCCAGCGTTCGTACTTGGACTACGCGATGTCGGTCATCGTGGGCCGGGCCCTGCCCGAGGTCCGCGACGGCCTGAAGCCGGTCCAGCGCCGCATCCTCTGGTCGATGCTCGAGGGCGGTCTCCGACCGGATCGCCCCCACCGGAAGTCGGCCAACGTCGTCGGTGGCGTGATGGCCAAGTACCACCCCCACGGCGACCAGGCCATCTACGACGCGTTGGCCCGGATGGCGCAGGGGTGGAGCCTCCGGGCGCCGCTCGTCGACGGCCACGGCAACTTCGGCTCGCCCGAAGGCGACCCGCCGGCCGCCCAGCGCTACACGGAAGCGCGGTTGTCGGTGATGGCGATGGAGCTCCTGCGCGACATCGACGCCGAGACCGTCGACTTCATCCCGAACTACGACGGCTACGAGCAGGAGCCCGTCGTCCTGCCGTCACGGTTCCCGAACCTGCTCGTGAACGGGGCCGGCGGCATCGCGGTGGGCATGGCCACGAACATCCCGCCGCACAACCTCGGGGAGGTCATCGACGCCACGATCGCGCAGATCGACGATCCGGGCATCTCCATCGCTGGGCTCATGAAGCACGTGAAGGGCCCGGACTTCCCCACCGGCGCCGCCATCGTGGGGCGGCAGGGGATCAAGGAGGCCTATGAGACGGGGCGGGGCTCGCTTCGGATGCGCGGGGTGACGCAGATCGAGGAGACTCGCCAGGGGACGCAGCGCCTGGTGATCACGGAGGTCCCGTACCAGGTCAACCCGGCCTCGCTGCTCACGAAGATCGCCGAGCTCCGCAAGGACGGCAAGGTCAGGGACATCGCCACGGACTCCGCGGCGAAACAATCGATCCGCAACGAGTCCGGGAAGCAGGGGATGCGCCTGGTGGTCGAGCTCCGTCGCGGCGCCAACCCCCACGTGGTGCTGAACCAGCTCTACAAGCACACGCAGCTGCAGGAGACGTTCGGGGTGATCATGCTGTCGATCGTCGACGGCGTCCCGCTCGTCCTCGATCTGAAGACGATGCTGGGGCACTACATCGACCACCAGGTCGACGTCGTCACCCGGCGGACCCGCTATCAGCTCCGGAAGGCCGAGGAGCGCGATCACATCGTCCAGGGCCTGCTGATCGCCCTCCAGAACCTGGACGCCGTCATCAAGATCATCCGGGGATCGCAGGACTCGGAGGAAGCGCGCACGAAGCTGATGCAGCGCTTCAAGCTGAGCGAGATCCAGGCGAACCACATCCTCGACATGCCGCTGCGGCGGCTCACGCGGCTGGCGCGCGCCGAACTCGAGCAGGAGCACAAGGATCTCCTGGCGCAGATCAAGTATCTGAACTCGATGCTGAAAGACCCGAAGAAGATCCTCGGCGTCATCAAAGACGAGCTCACCGAGATCAAGCGGAAGCACGCGGATGCGAGACGGACGCAGCTCAAGGCCGACGAGGGTGACCTCGACATCGAGGACCTCGTGGCAGATGAGGACGTGATCATCACGGTTTCCCGCGGCGGCTACGTAAAGCGTGTCCCGGTTGAGACGTATCGGCGGCAGGGCCGGGGTGGGCGCGGGGTGAGGGGGGCAACCCTCAAGGAAGAAGACGTCGTCAAGCACGTCTTCACGACCACCACGAAGCACTGGCTGTTGTTCTTCACGTCGAAGGGCAAGGTGTACCGGGTCAAGGTATGGGAC
>JBKOXF010000014.1:0-10001 GCA_046724795.1 Actinomycetota bacterium
AGCCCACGTCGTTCGATCTCGAGTGGGATCGGCACGGCAACGTCGTCCAGCGCTTCACGCCGGACTTCTACCTTCCCCAATACGACCTGTACATCGAGATCACGACGCTGAACCAACGGCTGGTCACCAAGAAGAACCGGAAGGTTCGCCGATTGCGCGAGCTTTACCCGGGCATCAACTGCAAGATCTTCTACCAGCGCGACTACCTGTCGCTGGTGAAGAAGTACGGCCTCGAGGACATGGCCGGATAGGTCTTCCCGGGCCTCCCGTTACACTTTCGTCCATGCGGTTCGCCCCTCACACGGACGACGACGTCCGCGACATGCTGGGCGCCATCGGGGTCGATTCGGTGGACGAGCTGTTCGCGCAGATCCCCGAGTCGGTCCGGCTGGACCGCGAGCTTCAACTCCCCGACGGGGTCTCCGAGATGGAACTGGTGGCCGACCTCCGGGACCTGGCGACGCGCAATCGTCACGCCGACGATCTCGTGTGCTTCGCCGGCGGCGGCGCGTACGACCATTACGTGCCGTCGGTCGTGTGGGCCTTGGCCGGCCGCTCCGAGCTCTACACGTCCTACACCCCGTACCAGCCGGAGCTGTCGCAAGGGGTGTTGCAGGCGCTGTTCGAGTACCAATCGATGATCTGCGAGCTCACCGGCCTCGAGGTGTCGAACGCGTCGCTGTACGACGGACCGACCGCGCTGGTGGAGGCGGTGAACATGGCGCGCGCGGCCACGAAACGGCACCGCGTGCTGGTCTCGGGCGCGGTCGATCCGCGGTACGTGGACTCGCTCCGGACCTACGGTAGGGGAGCGGGCTACGAGCCGGAGGTCTGGGACGTGCCGGAGGGTCGGGGAGGATCGGCTCCGATCGGGGACGACGTCGGAGCGGTCGTGGTGCAGCACCCCAACCTGTACGGCGCGCTCGAGCCGTGCCGCGAGTTGTTCGCGTCGGCATCGGCGTCCGGTGCCCGTGCGATCCAGATCTTCGATCCGCTCTCGCTCGGCGTCCTCGCCCCGCCGGGGGAGCTCGGCGCCGACATCGCGGTGGCCGAAGGACAGTCGCTCGGCAACCACCTCAACTACGGCGGCCCGTACCTCGGCGTGGTCGCCGCGCGCATACAGGACGTGCGACGGATGCCCGGGCGGATCGTGGGTGAGACGCTCGACGTCGATGGCAAGGTCGGCTACGTGCTCACGCTCCAGGCACGCGAGCAACACATCCGCCGGGAGAAGGCCACGTCGAACATCTGCACCAACCAGACGCTGATGGCGGTGGCGGCCTCCGTGTACATGGCGTGGCTCGGGCCCGGCGGACTGGAGGAGCTCGGAGTGCAGTGCGCATCGAACGCCGGTCGGCTGGCTCGGGAGATGACGGCGATCGACGGCGTCGAATTGCTGTTCCCCGACGTGCCGTTCTTCAAGGAGTTCGCCGTTCGCCTGCCGCGATCCGCCGCAGAGGTTCGCGACGCGATGATCGACCGCGGGTTCCTGGCCGGCGTTCCACTCCCCGACGCGGACGGTCGCGCGCTGCTCGTCGCGGCGACCGAACGCCGGACGGTGGATGAGATCGATGGGTATGCGCGCGCGATGCGTGAGGTGCTCTCGTGACGGGCGCCCCGGTCCGGCCCACCGGCCCGCCGGGGGAGGAGCGGACGCTGGAAAATCTCTCACGCCCCGGGCGCCGGGCGTGGAGCTGGCCCAAGCGTGACCACGAGGACGTGCCCATCCCGAATGAGTTCCGGCGCGCCACGCCGCCGGCCCTCCCCGAGATCGCGGAACGCGACGTGGTCCGCCACTACACGCGGCTCGCCCAGATCAACTACGGGGTCGACACGGGCTTCTATCCGCTGGGATCGTGTTCGATGAAATACAACCCGAAAGTCGCGGAGACCGCCGCGGCCATGGCGGGGTTCCAGCGGCTGCACCCGCATCAGCCGGAGTCGACGATCCAGGGCGCGCTCGAGCTCTTGTGGCGTCTCGAGGTAGCGCTCTGCGAGCTCACCGGGATGGCGCGCTGCACGTTCCAGCCGCCGGCGGGCGCGTCGGGCGAGCTCACCGGGCTCCTCATCATGCGCGCCTTCCACTCCAAGAACGGCGCCGCGCGCAAGAAGATCGTCATCCCGGACTCCGCGCACGGCACGAACCCGGCATCGGTGACGATGGCCGGGTACGAAGCGGTGCAGGTGCCCTCGGACGCCCGGGGACTCGTCGACCTCGGCGCTCTCGAGAAGCTCGTCGACGAGGACGTGGCCGGTCTCATGCTCACGAACCCCAACACGCTCGGCCTGTTCGAGGAGGAGATCCAGGGGATCGCCCGCGCCATCCACGAAGTGGGCGGCCTCCTTTACTACGACGGCGCGAACCTCAACGCCATCATGGGGAAGGTCCGCCCAGGTGACATGGGGTTCGACATCGTCCACATGAACACCCACAAAACCTTCGCCACGCCGCACGGTGGAGGAGGACCGGGCGCCGGGCCCGTCGCGGTGTCGGAACGGCTTGTGCCGTTCCTGCCGGCGCCGCTCCTCGAGCGCGACGATGACGGCCGGCTGTCGTGGGATACCGACCGACCCGACTCGATCGGCCGTGTGCACGGCTTCCACGGCAACTTCGGCGTCCTGGTCAGGGCCTACGCGTACGTGTTCATCCACGGCGGGCACGGGCTGGAGCGCGTGTCGGAACGCGCGGTGCTCAACGCGAACTACCTCGCGGAGAGGGTGAAGGGGACGTACCCCCTTGCCTTCCCGGGGCGTCCGATGCACGAGTTCGTCTCCACGGCCAAGCCGCTCCGGGTGCACGGCATCCGTGCCACGGACGTGGCCAAGCGCATCATCGATCTCGGCTTCCATCCCTCCACCGTGTATTTCCCGCTGGTCGTAGAGGAGGCCCTGATGGTCGAGCCCACCGCGACCGAGCCGAAGGAGGTCCTGGACGAGTTCGCCGACGCGATGCTCCAAGCGGCGCGCGAGGCCGAGTCCGATCCCGAGCTCCTGCGAGAAGCGCCAGTGACGGCCCCGGTCCGCCGCCTGGACGAGGCGAGGGCCGCGAGGAACCTCAAGCTCCGCTGGTAGCGATAACTCCCTCACGAGTAAAGAAAGGGGACCTCGCTCCATTCCAACTTGTCATAATGTTCGTTATCGGCGTTCTGGCTGTGTGTGGCTGCGCGGTACCGCGCCCTTGTTCGCAGGGCTTACGTCGGCGTCTCGATCGGTTCATCCGCGGCTCGATGGTCGGACGCCAGCGCGCGTCGCGTGCTCTTCGGATACCGGCGCGGGAGGTCGCGCAGACCCCAGATGGTCACGAGCCAGATCGCTTCGATGACGATCCGGCGGGAGAACTTCGATTGGCCGTGCTCTCGCTCGCGGAAGGTGATCGGAACCTCGCCCACAGCGAACCCCCTCCGCCACGCCCGGTAGGCGAGTTCGATCTGGAACGCGTACCCGTCGGCATGGATGCCGCCCTGAAGGAGCTCCCGGAGTGTCTCCAACCTGTACACGCGAAATCCGCCGGTTGCGTCGCGCACAGGAAGACCCAATGCCGCTTGCGCGTACAGATTCCCCGCCCTGGACAACAGACGTCGCAGCAGCCCCCAGTTCGTGACTCCCCCGCCGGGGACGTAGCGGCTACCGATCGTGAGGTCGTATCGCTCGGCGGCCGCCAGGAGCGCCGGAAGCTGCTCGGGCTGGTGCGAGAGATCGGCGTCCATCTCCACGGCCAGGGCATAGTCCTCGTCGATGGCCCGCCGGAACCCCTCCCGGTAGGCGCTGGCCAGCCCGGCCTTCTCCGGCCTCTCCAGCAGCCGGACCCTCGAGTTCATCGACGCCATACGGCGAACGATCTCGGCGGTCCCGTCGGGCGAGCCGTCGTCCACCACGAGGATGTCGGCCGTGGGCGCCGCGGCCAGGGTTCGGTCGATGACCTCGTCGATGGTGGCCCGCTCGTTGTACGTGGGGAGCACGACGAGGGCCCTCGCTCCTTCCGGCACCGCCGTCTCCGACTCGGCCCGACCCCTCCTGGGCCACAGCAGGAGGATCAGCACGAACACCAGGGCCGCCCACGGGAACCAGTCGCCGAACCGCGTATAGATGGTCTTCTCCGTCGAGGATCGGATGGTCGCCCGGTCGATGGTGGCTCGATACAGCGGCGTGGGCTGATACACGTGTCCATGCGGATCGATGAACGCGCTGATGCCCGACACCGCGGCGTGGACCACCCACCGCCCGTTTTCGACCGCCCGCATCCGGCTCATCTCGAGGTGCTGCCGCGACGCTGCGGTTCGCCCGAACGACGCGTTGTTCGTCGACACCACGAGGAAGCCGGCGCCCGCGTCGATCATCCGGCGGTCGAGCGAAGGGAAGCTGTTCTCGAAGCAGATCACGTCGGCGAACGACAGCCCGTCCACGTGCATGATGTTCCCGCGGGTTCCCGGCGTGAAGTCGCTCCCCACCTGCTGGAGCTCGCGGAGGAAGCTCAAGACGTGCCGCCACGGGACGTACTCGCCGAAGGGCACGAGATGGCGCTTGACGTACGAGTCGATCACGCGCCCCTGTCCGTCGTACAGGAGGCTCTCGTTGTAGGTCCGGTGGCGGCCGTCCTGGAGACCGCCGACGATGCCGACGAGGGTCGGAACCCCCACCCGCTGTACGGCGCCCGACACCAGCGAGCCGTAGTCCGGGTACACCCTCGGATCGAGGTCGACGGCGTCCTCCGGCCACACCACGAGGTCCGGCGGATCCCCCGCGAGCGTGTCGTGCAGGCGGGCGGACTCCCGAGCGATCGCCGGGATGCTCTCGGTGGTGGGCAGCCGCTGGTCGAAGTGGTTTCCCTGCACGATCGCCACGTCGACGGGCGCGCCGTCCGGCATCGAGATCGGGGTGAGCGCGGGGAGCAGGACGGCCGCGAGGGACACTCCGACCAACGTGGCCGCGATGCGCGGCCTGTCCCCGACCCGTTCCAGGGCCGCCAACAGGAACGCATTCACCAGCAGCACGACGGACGACACGCCCCACACGCCGGTGATCGACGCGAGCGGAAGCAGGAACCCATCCCCCACCTGTGAGTAGCCCAGGCCTCCCCAGGTGAATCCGCCCAGCGGCCACATCGACCGGAGGTACTCCGTCAATCCCCACAGGGCGGCCAGTCCGATCGATGACCAGACCGGGTGCTCGTCCCGCCACAGCAACGCCGCCCCGAGTGCGAACAGAGCCACGTACGCCGAGGACGCCAGCGACAGCGCGAACCACCCCAGGAACGAGAGCGCCACGATCCAGTACAGCAATGACCCCATGTACGCGAGCCCGAAGACGAATCCGATGAGCACGGCGCGCCGGGGCCGCGCGCCCCTGAGGAGCCACAGGAACGGGATCAGGCCGATGAAGGCGAGCGGTCCGAAGCCGACCGGCGGCTGGGAGAACGACAGGAGGACGCCGCTCGCGACGGCGACCACGATGGAGGCGGGGAGGGAGCGCCGGATCCTGGAGCTCAGGCGCAGTCCCGGCAGAGCATCTTCGCCCGGTCCTTCAGCTGGCTCCGATGCTTCACGAGGTGACAGCGTTTGCATACGAACTCGGTCGGCTGGGGTGGCACCACCTTGACCGCGAGAGGCTCGAGTCGCTCGTCGCGATCGGTGGCGAGCATGGAGTCGTCTTCCTCTTCCTCCTCCGCCGGCTTCCGATCCTCCTTCTTGGCGATGAGCTCCTCGAGGCTCGACTCGACCTCGCCCTGCTCTCCCTCTGCGGCGGCCGGAGCGGGGGCCTCGCCGCCCTCCTCATCCGTCTCCTGTTCTTCGTCCTCGGCCTCTTCGAGGTCTTCCTGTTCTTCCAACTCTTCTTCGCTCATCTCGGGCCTCTGCCGCGTCCGTGAATCGGGGATTCTACAGCGGGTTTCCGCCGCTACCCCCTGATACCCCCCACCGCGCCGAGGAACGCTTGCCGGGCAGTGGTTGTTCCCGATCGGGGAAAGAGAAGGACCCAAGCGACTTTTGGTGCCGCAGCGCCGGGGCGCCGCGTTCTCTACTCAGCCGCTTGGGTCCTGGCGTCATCGGTGTCCCGACAGCGCTCGGACACTGTAGGCGCGGCTCCACGGGGTGTCAACGTGAGGTTGAGCTTGCGTCAGCGCGCGTAGACCTCGCGCCCCAGCGACACCGTGAGCACCGGGCGAAGTTCGTCGACCGAGGCCGTCATGGGGTCGACTTCGTAGCACGCGAAGTCGGCCTGCGCGCCGGGTTCGAGCCGCCCCTTCTTGTCGTCGAGATTGGCGAGACGGGCGCTGCCCGCAGTGAACAGACGGAGCGCGTCCTGACGCGAGAGGCGTTGTGTGAGCTCGTGGTGCGACTCGAGGGCCCGCACTCCCTCCCACGGATCGAGCGGCGTGACCGGCGAGTCGGATCCGACGCCGACCTCGATGCCTCGGGAAAGGAGCGTGGCGAATGGGTTCATGTCGCGAGCCCGCTTCTCCCCCAGTCGCTGCTCGTACATCCCGCCGGGGTGCCCCCACAGCGCGTCGAACGTGGGTTGGACCGAGACTGCCAGCCCGAGCATGGCGGCCCGTTCGATCTGCCCCTCCGAGGCCATCTCGAAGTGCTCCAGGCGGTGCCGGCGGGCTCGGAAGTGGCGGCGGGCGCGGGTCTCGAGGGCCCCGTAGACGCGCTCCCAGCAGCCCACTGCCTGTTCGATGGCCGCGTCGCCGATCACGTGCATCCCGACCTGCAGGCCGGCGAGGTGCGCGTTGTGGAGGAACTCCATGAGCTCGTCGTCCTCGAGGTATCCGGAGCCGCTGTGGTCCGCGTCCACATACGGCTCGGAGAGGTGGGCCGTCCGGGCCCCGATCGAGCCGTCCAGAGGAAGATCCCCTCCGATCCTCGACAGGCCGAGATCCATCACGAACGGGATGTCGGTCGTGGCGACGTACGTGACGACGTCGACGGGGAGCTTCGTCCGCTGCGCCAGGAGCACCTCGACGTCGCGTCGCCCTCGCCAGTCCGGGATGGCCATCTCGTGGACGCACGTGACCCCCCGCGACGCGGCCAGGCCGGCCGCCTCCAGCTGGTACTGCTCGATCCGGTGATCGGGGAGGCTCGAGTGGAACCACCGCTGGGCAGCCCCGTTGGCCTCGGTTCGGAGCACGCCGGTCGGCCGGCCGTCAGGGCCCCGCTCGGCCCCAGCGGCTTCGGTCACGTCCGAGGCGGCGATGGCCGCCGAATTGGCCAGCGAGATGTGGCCGTCCGCGCGGACCGCGATGACGGCCTCGCCCGACACGGCGTCCAGGTCCTCGATCGACGGCAAGCCGGGCTGGCCCCACGCCGTCTCGTCGTAGCCGTGCGCAAGCACCGGCCCGTCGGTGGCCGCGGAGGCGTCGCGCAGCAACCGCAGCAAGTCGTCCTTCGACCGAGCCGTACCGAGATCGGGGCCCGCCCGCTGCAACCCCGTCCCCGTAAGGTGCACATGGGCGTCGATGAGTCCCGGGATGATGACGGTGCCGGGGAGATCCACGATGCGGTCCGCCTCCGGCGGCTCTCCGAGACCGACACGTTGCACGTGGCGGTCATCGACCAAGAGCCACTCCCCTTCCGAGGGGTGGGAGAACGTGCGGACGCGCGTGGCCCGGTACAGGCTCCTCATGGGGGCGCCCGATCATAGCGCGCAGGGAACCGCTCACTCCGAATACCCGGAAACCGGCGCGGATCCCGCTGCGACCAGTGAGAGCGCCTCTCCTCGATCCATCACGAGCGTCTTGGACTCGTTGAGCGCCAGTCCGATCGAGTCCAAAGCTTCGCGGATCCGATCCAAAACCTCCGCGGCGTGGCGTTCGTCCCGACAACCCGCCCACACGTCGTCCACCCACCGAAGGTGCGGCCCCCTCGCGTGTCGAACCACCTCGTCCACCCTCGCGAGCACCGCATTGGCCACCACGGCGGAAGCAGCGGGCCCGATCGGCAGCCCCGGCACACCGGCGTCCCCGAACCGCTCGAGCATCCGGCGAAGCGATCCCACCTCGCGACCGCCTCCGAGTCGGACGAACGCCGTTTCGGCGACCGCCGGCCCGATGCTCGGGTAGCACTCGCGGACGTCGGTCTTGACGACGACGTCGCTCCGCTCCGCGAGCGCTCGCCGGCGGCCCTCGAACGCCCATCGCTCCTCACGCCACGATCGGAGGCGGAAGGGCTCCTCGGCCGTGACGCGGTTGGCAGCGACCTCCGGACCCAGCACCCGCTCGAGCATCCTGGAGACCCGGGCCACCACGCGCCGGTACACGGCATCGTCGAGCCGATCTACGACGGTGATTCGTCGCTCCCCGCCTCCGGGCTTCGGCACGATGAGGAACCGGGGCTGACGCAATGATCGACGGGTGTCGTCGACGGAAGACAACTGGCTCCCTCCTCGGTCGACCCGGAGGAGGGTGGGCCGCGTCGATGGCTCGGCTGCAACGCTAGCCGCCTTCGACGGCGGCAATCAATGGCACGAAGAGATGGTTCTCGCTCCCCCGGTGGCGCGAGCGGGGGCGCGTTCGGCCTATCATCCCGCCATGCTCGACCGACGCGACCTCGAGATCCTGGGGGTTCTCCAGCGTGACGGGCGCGCGACGTACGCGGAGATCGCCGGGCGTGTCGGCCTGTCCCCGTCATCGGTGCACCAGCGGGTCCGCAAGCTGGAGCAGGCCGGCGTGATCAAGGGGTACCGGGCCGCGATCGACCTCGATGCCGTGGGGCTCGCCGTGACGGCGCTCGTCTCGATCATGCCCCTCGACCCCAAGCAGCCCGACGACCTCCCGGACCGGGTCCTGGAGCTCCCGGAGGTGGTGGACTGCTTCAGCGTGGCCGGCGACGAGAACTACGTGCTCAAGGTGCGCACGAAGACCACCACGCACCTCGAGGATCTCCTCCGCCAGATCCGGGAGAAAGCGGGCGTCCAGACTCGGACAACGGTCGTGCTCTCCATCCCGTTCGAGGACCGCCCGGTCGCCCCGTAGGCGCAGCCGCTCGAGCAGCCTTCCGGTCATCCAAGGGGTCCAGGGCGTACACTTGCCCCACTCATCCCCCTCCGGAGACCACATGCCCTCCAGCGTCGATCTGACGAAGTACCGGCGATACGGTCGATGGGTCAAGCGGATCATCGTGGCCCTGATCGTCTACATCCTGGTCGGCTACCTGCTGATCGGGATCAACCCGGGCCAGGCGATCCTGCACCCCGGGGCCAACCTGGCATCCTTCCGAAGCTTCATCGTCTACGCGCTGGTTCTGATGTTCCTCATCGTCATGCAGTTCGTGGCGATGTTCTGGTTCCTGGCACGCGGCAACGACTACGTCATCTATCCGGGGGAGTACGACGTCAGCTTCGACGACGTTCGGGGGCAGCCCGCGGCAGTGGACTCCACCAAGGAAGTCCTCCGCCTGTTCCAGGGGTTCAAGAACTTCAAGGAGATGGGGGGGTACCCGCCGCACGGCATCCTGTTCGAAGGGCCTCCGGGAACAGGAAAGACGCTGATGGCGAAAGCCATCGCGGGGGCGACCGGGGTGCCGTTCCTGTACGCGACCGGATCCGGCTTCGCGAACATGTTCATCGGTATCGGAAACCTCAAGGTGCGCCGGCTCTTCAAGAAGGCCCGGAACCTCTCTGACAAGTACGGCGGCTCGGTGATCTTCATCGACGAGCTCGACGCGCTCGGCGGGAGCCGAGGGATGGTCTCGGACCGCATGGCGCCGCTGTCCATGACCGATCGATTCGTCATGGGCGGGATGGGGATGAACGGCGGCGGCATGGGCATCGTGAACGAGCTGCTCGTGCAGATGGACGGCCTGACCGTCCCTCGAGGCATCTGGCGGCACGTCCGCCGTGTGCTGTTCCGGGGAAAGCCGAAGGTGCCCTTCTACAACCTGCTCATCATCGGGGCGACGAACCGGGCTCAGACCCTCGACGCCGCCCTCCTCCGTCCCGGCCGGTTCGACCGCAAGATCCACGTCGGCAACCCCGACCACGAGGGACGGCAGGACATCGCGAAGTAC
>JBKOXF010000019.1:0-5491 GCA_046724795.1 Actinomycetota bacterium
CGTACCAGACCCGGCTGGTGGCGATGACGATCGAGCCGCGCGTGGGCGACCGGGTCATTCCGGCGAACGAGTTCGACACGGCGGTTCACGATCTCCGGCGGTCCTATGAGGAGTGGGAGCGAGACAGCACGCAGGTCGTCACCGACAACGAGCTGTTCAACACGCTCCTGCAACGCGGCCTGCGCGACCTCCGCGCGCTATACACCCAGTGGGACGACGAGGCCGTCCTTGCGGCAGGGATCCCGTGGTACGTCGCGGTGTTCGGACGCGACGCATTGATCGCCTCGCACCAGCTGCTCACGGTCAATCCGGGCGTGGCCCGGAGCACGCTCGAGTTCCTGGCCGCGCGACAGGGCCGTGTGGAGGATCCGTGGCGCGACGAGGAGCCGGGGAAGATCCTGCACGAGATCCGTCGCGGCGAGCTGGCCGGGGCGGGCCTCATCCCACATACGCCGTACTTCGGCTCGGCGGACTCCACGCCGTTGTTCCTGCTGCTGTTCGCCCAGTACTTCCGGTGGACCGGGGACGTGGACTTCGCCTCGCGGCTGCTCCCGGCGACCGAAGCGGCCCTCGACTGGATCGACACCTACGGTGACGCCGACGGCGACGGGCTGGTGGAGTTCGAGACGAAATCGCCGGTCGGTATCCGCAACCAGGGCTGGAAGGACTCGTTCGACTCGGTGGTCCACGCCGACGGACGCCTGGCCGAGCCGCCCATCGCGCTGATCGAGGTGCAGTGCTACGTCTACCTCGCGAAGCTCCGGATGGCCGACGTGTTCGACGCGCTCGGGGATCATGCGCGGGGATCACTGCTGCGCAAGGAGGCGGCGGAGCTCCGCGATCGTGTGCAGGAGCGGTTCTGGATGGAGGACGAGCAGTTCTTCGCCGGCGCCCTCGACGGCGACAAGCGTCAGGTCCGAACGGTGGTCTCGAATCCGGGCCACGTCCTGTACTGCGACATCGTGGACGACGAGGTGGCCGCCCACACCGCGCGGCGCCTGCTCGCCCCCGACATGTTCTCCGGCTGGGGGATCCGCACGATGAGCAAGAGCGCGGCGGCGTACAACCCGATGAGCTATCACAACGGGTCGGTGTGGCCGCACGACAACGCGTTCATCGCCGCGGGCTTGAAGCGATACGGGTTCGTGAAGGAGACGAACCGCGTCGCCACCGCGTTGTTCGAGGCTTCCTTCCACGCCGACTACATGCGGCTGCCGGAGCTCTTCTGCGGATTCACGCGACGTTCTCCGAACCGGCCGGTGAGCTATCCGGTTGCGTGCTCCCCGCAGGCCTGGGCGGCGGGGGCGCCGTTCCTGGTGCTGCAGGCGATGCTCGGCGTCTCCGCCCGAGCTCACGAGAACCTCCTCACGGTGAACAAGCCACACCTCCCGCCGTGGCTCAACACCGTGGAGCTTCGCGGCCTGCGGGTGGGCGAGAGCAGGATCTCCCTGGTGTTCCGCCGCGAGGGCGACATCACCGGATTCTCGTTGCTGTCCCGCGAGGGCGACGTTCGAGTGGTGATGGAGGAGTAGGGCCCGCGATCAGCGGGTGCAGCTGTCGGTCGACACGGAGCGTGTCCGGCCGATGGCGTGGTTTACGTCCGGGCGGATCTCGGTCGACGTGATGGCGTAGCCGACGTTGGGCTCCGTGGTCGACGCAGCGAACACGAGTCCGGCCACGGT
The DNA here is from genome assembly GCA_046724795.1 of Actinomycetota bacterium. Taxonomy (GTDB): domain Bacteria; phylum Actinomycetota; class UBA4738; order UBA4738; family JACQTL01; genus JBKOXF01. The sequence continues at coordinate 1,683 of JBKOXF010000019.1, forward strand.
CCCGTCGACCAACGCGAACGGGCCGCCGGAGTTACCGGGACGCACGGTGCTCTGCAACTCGTACACGTCGCGCGTCACCGTGCTCCGGCCGTAGATGTCCTTCCCCACCGCATGCAGCAGTCGCCGGACCGCGGCGCGCTGGCCCCGCAGTCCGCCGCCCCCCGGATACCCGGCCACGGCTCCCTTCGCTCCGCGCCCGACCTCCTGCTGGTCGAGGTGCAACACGGGGCCGGGCGTCGTCGACACCCGAAGCACCGCAACGTCGATCCGAGGATCGAACAGCACGGTGGTGGCGTCCTCCGACCTGCCTCGGAACTGGACCTTCGGCGCCTGCACGCCCGCCACGACGTGCGCGTTGGTCACGACGTAGTGCGGCGCCACGACGAAGGACGAACCCTCCTGGATTCGCCCGCACGCGTCGCCCTCCACTCGCACCGTGGATCCGGCCACCGCATCGAAGGCGCGCTTGGCCTCGGCCCGGGTGGGCTCCTGCACCGGACCCGACGGGGCCGGAGGGATGCCGGCGAACACCTCCGGGAACCCGAACTGGTTCAGGAACTTCTTGATCTCCCCCAGGACGTACGGCGGGTTCGGCAAGACGTCGTTCACGCCGCGGACGATGGCAGAGCCCCTGATCTGACGGGACACCGACGGGAAGGGACCGCCGGCGAGGTTGTACGCGACGAACCACGCGGCGAGCAGCACCGCGATCACGCCGAGGACGGAGCCGCCGGCGGCGTCCACGTACCCGACCCGGGACGATCGCGTGACCCGCCAGAACTTGGACCCGATGATCCACCCGAGGGCGTCGCCCAGCCCCGCGATTGCGAAGAACGTGCCCAGGGCGATCACCGACTGCCAGAACTGGTCCGTGGCCAGGCTCGCGAACTTGGGAGCCAACACGGCGCCCACCAACAGCCCGATCAACAGGCCCAGGTACGTGAAGAGCTGGAGAACGGCGCCCCGGCGGAACCCGGTCCAGGCGGCCAGGGCCAGGAGGGCGACGATTACGAAATCAAGCAGGTCCACGTAGGTACACTAGGTTCACCGTGGTCACCATCGCCCACATCTCCGATCCACACGTCGGTTCCCCCATGTTCGTACCCAATCTCATGAACCGCGTGATCGTGGAGTTGAACGAGATGGAGCCCGACGTCGTGGTCTGCACCGGCGACCTCACGAACGAGGGCTACCGGCAGGAGTTCAAGAACTGGCTGGCCTATCGCGAGCGGATTCAGGCGCCCGTCCACACCGTCCCCGGCAACCACGACGCGCGGAACGTCGGCTACCTCCATTTCGAGGAGCTCGTGGGGGAGCGCTACTGGACCGCGGATGTGCGCGGAGTCCGGATCGTCGGCGTGGATTCGAGCGAGCCCGACATCAACGAGGGGCAGATTGGCCGTCACCGATACGACTGGATCCGCGACCAGTTCGCGCAGCCGGCCGACCTGAAGATCTTTGCGCTCCACCACCACCTGATCCCGGTGCCCGGCACCGGGCGAGAACGCAGCGTCGTGAACGACGCGGGGGACCTGCTCGAGGTTCTCATCAACTCCGGCGTGAACATCGTGCTGTCGGGGCACAAGCACGTGCCGTACGTGTGGCGGCTGGAGAACATGTACCTGTGCAATGCGGGGACGGTTGCGTCCCTGCGCGTGCGCGGCTACACGAAGCCCTGCTACAACGTGCTCGAGTTCGAGGGTGACGAGGTCAAGATCTCGCGCCGGTTCCCCTTCGGAGGGCAGACCACGATCGCGCACTTCTCCCTGTCCACGGGGGTGCAGTACTACCGGGAGCTCGAGGTCCTGATCCAGGAACCGGCCCGCGCGCCCGAGCGCACGTCGTAGATCCGAACGGGGGATCCGGATGAGGGTGGTGGTCCTGGTCGACGGTGAGCACTACCCGCCCGTCACCAGGTGGGGGATCGCGTCGGCCGCCAGCATGGGGCACGAAGTGCTGGGCGCGGTCTTCGTCGGGGGCGCGGAGAAGATCGCGGGTGACTCACTTCCCGATCTCGGCGTGCCGGTCATGGACGGACGCCGCGACCCGATGGATACGCTCGCCGTCGCCATCGACCACGTGCACCCCGAGGCCGTGCTCGATCTCTCCGATGAGCCCGTGCTCGGGTACCGGGAACGCATGCGGATGGCCTCGGTTGCCCTGTGGAAGGGCGTCACGTACATGGGATCGGACTTCCGGCTCGACCCACCCGTCTGGGGACCGCCTGTCTCAGTGCCAACGCTCGCGGTGATCGGCACGGGCAAGCGAACGGGCAAGACGGCCGTCGCCGGCGAGGTGGCTCGCATCGCGCACGCGATGGGACGCAAGCCGGTGATCGTTGCGATGGGGCGGGGGGGGCCGCCCGGCCCGCAAGTGGCGCTTCCCGACGAAACCTCCCTCGACCGGTTGCTGGAGCTCGCTCGAGGCGGGAACCATGCGGCGTCGGACTACCTGGAGGACGCGGTGTCGGCCGGGGTCCCCGCGGTGGGAGCCCGCCGGTGCGGCGGCGGGCTGGCGGGGCGGCCGTTCGTCACGAACGCCTCGGAGGCCGCCCGGATCGCGCAGACCCAGGGCGCCGACCTCGTGATCCTCGAGGGCAGCGGCTCCGCGATGCCACCCGTGCCCTGGGACTCGGGGATCCTGGTGGCCCCGGCCTCCGTCCCCGAGGAGTACCTGACCGGGTACCTGGGTCCCCTCCGGATATTGCTGGCGGACCTGATCGTGGTTACAATGGTGGCCGGCCCGAGTTCCGGGCCGGGACTCCTTTCTCTTAGAACCCACGTCCACAGCGTGAAGCCGGGTGCAGGGTTCGTCCTTACGAACTTCGAGCCCGTCCCGCTGGGGGATGTGCAGGGGAAGACGGTGTACCTCACGACGACCGCTCCTGCGGACATCGCCTCTCAGCAGGCCGAGCACCTGACGGGGTCGGCCGGCTGCACGGTGGTCGGCTTCTCGGCCAACCTGGCCGACCGGACCGCGCTCCGCGCGGACCTGGAGGCGGCCCCCGAGTACGACGTCCTGCTGACGGAGCTGAAGGCGGCAGCCGTGGACGTCGCTGCGGAGCACGCCATCGGGCGAGGCGCGAGCGTGGTGTTCGTGGACAACCGTCCGGTGGGAGTGGACGCCGAACAGGATCTCCGGACAGCCGTCGAGGACGTCGTCCGGACGGCGACAGAGCGATACGAACAACGGGTATGAACAAGGACACGAAGACAAGCCACATCCTGATCTCCGATCGGGAGCCCGGCCTCCCCTACTCGAAGGGCCTGATGGCGTCACGGGTCATGGTGACGGGGCTCTCTCCGTTCCGCGCGTACCAGGTGGCCGAGCGCATCGAGGAGGTCCTCCGTGCCCGGGGAGCCGAGTCGGTGACGTGGCCCGACCTGAACGCGATCGCCGTGCGGGTTCTGGGCGAGATGGCCGGGGACCGCTACGCAAAGAACTTCCTGCGGTGGCAGGAGGTCCAGGCACTCGATGTTCCGCTCGTGCTCCTCATCGGAGGGGCCACCGGTGTGGGGAAGTCCACGATCGCCACACAGATCGCGGCTCGGCTCGGGATCGTCCGGCTGGTCGCCACCGATGCCATCCGGGAGGTCATGCGGGGGCTGTTCTCCGAAGAGCTCATGCCCACGCTGTACGTTTCGAGCTTCAACGCCGACGAGGCCCTCCGAGAGCCCCCGCCTCGCGCGGCGGACAAGGTCATCGTGGGGTTCCGGGAGCAGACCGCGGCCGTGGCCGTCGGGATCCAGGCCCTGATCAGAAGGGCCGCGGAGGAGGGCACATCGGCTATCATTGAAGGAGCCCACGTC
>JBKOXF010000012.1:0-28392 GCA_046724795.1 Actinomycetota bacterium
TCGGGAGGCCTCCTCGATCGATCCGGCCTTCCGTACCGGAACGACGGAATCGAACAGCGCCGCGATCTCCGCGGCGGCGTCACCCATCACGACGACACCCGCCAGGCGGGAGGTCGCCGTCCTGAGCGGCGAGAGGTCCACACCCTTGGAGAATCCGCCCGCGATCAACACCACGTCGTGCAAGCCCTCCAGTGCGGCGAGCGCGGCGTGCGGGTTCGTGGCCTTGGAATCGTCGACGAACGCCACCGAGCCGGCCCGGGCCACGACCCGGCCGCGGTGCGGGAGCGGCTCGACCGCCCGGATCCCCGCCCCGACGGCATCCGGAGGCAGTCCGAACGAGATCGCGGCCGCCGCCGCCGCGGCTGCGTCCGCCAGGAACCCGCTCGAGGTGCCGGTCGGGACGCCCAGCGATACCGATCGATCGCCTCGATCGCCGAGATCCGAGACGAGCTCTCCGCCCTCGTACCCGACCTCGCCGGGACCGGGCGGCCCCAGGCGGAACCACACCGTTTCGCACGGAGCGGTGGACGACAGCGCCGCCGCGGCGGAGTCGTCGACGTTCCCGACATGCGTGTCGCCCTCGCCCTGTCGTTCGAACACCCGGGCCTTCGCGGCAGCGTACGAGTCGAACGAGCCGTGCCAATCGAGATGGTCGTCCGCCAGGTTCACCAAGACGGAAACCTTGGGGTGGAACGTCTCGTGGAACCGGAGTTGGAACGAGGACGCCTCCACCGCAAGGGCGTCATGGTCCTCCCTGGCCGCGAGTGAGAACGGGTACCCGATGTTGCCGCACGCCGTAGCGTCGAGGCCCGCCGCTCGCATCGCCGCAGCGACCATCTCCGTGGTGGTGGTCTTGCCGTTGGTCCCGGTCACGGCGACGACCGGGACACGACAGAACCGGGCCCCCAGCTCGAGCTCGCTCCAGACCGGGAGTGCGCCGTCCCGAGCCCAGGCCAACACGGGCGCGCTCTCCGGAACACCGGGGCTCGCCACGACGAGGTCGGCGCCCTGGAGATCCTCGGGCCGGTGCCCGCCACCGCGAAGCTCGACGCCCAGCGCCTCCAGCTCCGCGCCGCCGGCCACGTCCTCGATCGGCCGGCGCTCTGAGACGATCACTCGCGCCCCCTCCTCCGCCAGCACCGCGGCGGCGGCCCGGCCGCTTGCGCCGAGTCCGATCACGACCACACGGCGACCGGCGAACAGGGCCATCACGCGTTCCCTCCGCGCGCCAGGAAGTCCGCATAGAACAGACCCAGCCCGAACGCGACGGACAGCCCCGCGACGATCCAGAACCTCACGATGACGGTGAACTCGTGCCACCCGCCCAGCTCGAAGTGATGGTGGATCGGAGCCATCCGGAACACCCGTCGATGGAAGAAACGGAACGCCACCACTTGGATGATCACCGACGTGGTCTCGAGCACGAACAATCCGCCCAGGATCACGAGCAGGAGCTCGGTGCCCGTGGTGATGGCGAGCGCGCCGAGCAGACCGCCGAGCATGAGCGCGCCGGTGTCTCCCATGAAGATCCGGGCCGGCGCGGCGTTCCACCATAGGAAGCCAGCGACCGCCCCCAGGGCTCCGGCGGCGACGATGGCGAGGTCGAGCGCCGTCCGCCCGCTGATCGGGTAGCACCCCGGTCGGACCGGCCCGGTGAAGCAGGAGTGACGGTCCAGCCAGAACGCGATGAACACGTACGCGGCCAGCACCAGTGCCGAGGACCCCGACGCCAGCCCGTCGAGGCCGTCCGTGAGGTTCACCGCGTTCGAGGACGCCGCCAGGATCACGAACGCCCAGACGCAGAACACCACCAGGCCGAGCTGGACGCGGGACAGTCGGATGAACGACAAGCGCGTGCTGGTGTGGCCGAGCTTTACGACGAGGAGCGCGAACAGCACGGCGACGACGGCCTGCCCGATGAACTTCGCGGTCTTGTTCAGCCCGAGCGAGCGCTGGTGCCGGATCTTCAGGTAGTCGTCGAGGAACCCCACGAACCCGAGGCCGGCCGCGGCACCCAACACGCCGAGGCCCGGGATCGAGAACCGCGCGTCGCTCACGCGAGCCGCGAGGTACGCGGCTCCCATGCCGGTCAGGATGACGATCCCGCCCATGGTCGGGGTGCCGACCTTGCCGATGTGCGCGTGGTGCGCCTCCGGTCCCTCGCCGTACCAGGCCTCCCTGATGCGTTGGCCCCATCCCCACGCGCGGAACCATCGGATCGCGATCGGGGTCCCCAGGAGGGTCACGAGGAGCCCGACGGCCGAGGCCACGAGGATCGAGGTCACGGTGTGCCCTCCGCTCGCAGGGCCTCGGCGATGCGCTCGAGGCCGGCCACCCGCGACGCCTTGATCAACACCACGTCCCCCGGACGGACGTGCGCCCGCAGGTCGTCCAGGGCCTCGTCCGCATTGTCGAGATGCGCGACGTCCCGCATGGCGAGCCCTTCCCGAACGGCCGCTCGCTGCATGTCGCGCGCCTCCGCCCCGACGGTCAGCAACCGATCCACTTCGAGGCGGGCCACCAGCTCACCCACCCGCACGTGCTCCTCCTCGGAGATCGGACCGAGCTCCGCCATGTGCCCGAGCACCACGATGAGCCGCGAGTCTCGCGCGAGCACCCTGGCGGTCTGCAGGGCCGCCTCCATCGAATGCGGGTTCGCGTTGTAGGCATCGTTGATCACTCGCACACCGTCGTTCGTCACGAACGTCTCCATCCGCCACGCCGACACGCGCGCGCCCTTCAGCGCGGACGCGGTCTCAGCCGGCGTGACCCCGAGCGCCGCCCCGCACGCCGCCGCCGCCAACGCGTTCGTCACCATGTGCTCGCCGGCGACGGAGAGCTCCACGCGCTCGCGCTCCCCATCGATCGCGAGGAAGAAGGAGGCCCGGGCTTCGTTGTCGAGCGAGACCTCGATCGCGCGAACGTCCGCGTCGGGCGCAAACCCGAAAGTCACAGCCCGAGCCCGCGTGCGCGCCGAGTACGAACGGACCGCGGCGTCGTCGGCGTTCAGGATGGCGACGCCGTCGTCGGGGAGAGCCTCCACGAGCTCCCCCTTGGCCTGGACCACGTTCTCCCTGGACCCGAACAGCTCGAGGTGGGCCACGCCGACGTTCGTGACGATGCCGATGTTCGGCCGGGCCACGGCGCAGAGCATCGCGATGTGGCCGATGCCTCGGCTTCCCATCTCGCACACGAGCGCTTCCGTGCGCTCGTCCGCCCCGAGGATGGTGAGCGGCACGCCCACCTCGTTGTTGAACGACGCCGGGCTGGCTCGAACCGCGAACCGGCCCGACAGCACCGCAGCCGTGAGGTCCTTCGTGGTGGTCTTCCCGGTTGATCCCGTGATCCCGACCACCGTCGCTGCGAGCGACGCTCGCTCATCGGCAGCGAGGTCCAGCAGCGCCCGGGCCGAGTCGTCCACCACGATCGCCGGCATGTCCGAGGACGGGCGCTCCACGATCGCGCCGGACGCACCGCGAGCCGCAGCCTCCTCGACGAAGGCATGGCCATCGCTCCGTTCGCCCCGGATGGCCACGAACAGAGCCCCTGGTTCGACCTCGCGGCTATCGATGGCGACGGAGGAGACATCGGAGTCGGGCCCCATCAGGCGGCCGCCGATCGCGGCCGCGACGTCGGACAGGCGCCTCGTCCTCACGACACCAGCTCCCGGAGCGCATCCGTTGCGACAACCCTGTCGTCGAACGGGATCGTGTGGTCGGCGAACTCCTGCCCCGTCTCGTGGCCCTTCCCCGCGATGACCACGACGTCTCCGGGCCGGGCTTCGGCCAGGGCCAGGCGGATCGCCACGGTCCGGTCGGGCTCGACGGTGTAGCGCCCCCCGCCGGCGCGGGCCCCGGGCTCGATCTCCGCGATGATCGCGACGGGATCCTCGGACCTTGGGTTGTCGCTCGTGATCACGGTGAGGTCGGCGAGACGCGTGGCGACCTCGCCCATCATGGGTCGCTTCGCCCGGTCCCGGTCCCCGCCGCACCCGAACGTCACGATGACCCGGGACCCGAGCGGCCTGACCGCTGTGAGCACGTTCTCGAGCGAATCGGGCGTGTGCGCGTAGTCCACGACCACCAGGAAGCCCTGGCCCTCCTCGATCGCCTCCAGCCGGCCGGGGACCCCCTGCACCGCCCCCAGGCCGTCGACGGCAGCGTCGTCCTCGATCCCGACGGTCCGCGCCGCGGAGAGGGCGGCGAGGCAGTTGTAGACGTTGAACAGCCCGCGAAGCCTGGAACTGACGCGAAGGCCATCCACGCGGAACGCGATCCCTCGCCCCGTGGTCTCCACGTCGACGGCCCGGAGGTCCGCCTCCGACCCGAGCCCGTACGTGAGGGTCGGGACATTCGATCCCAGCAGGCGCCGCCCCTCCGGCGAGTCGGCGTTCACGACGGCACGTTCGGCCATCTCCGGTGTGAACAGCAGCGCCTTGGCCCGGAAGTACTCCTCCAGCGACCCGTGGTAGTCCAGGTGATCCTGGGAGAGGTTCGTGAACACCGCGCAGGAGAACCGGACGCCCCCGACGCGATGTTGCTCCAGGCCGTGCGACGACGCCTCCATCGCCACCGCCCGCACCCCTTCGTCAAGCATCTCGGCGAACGTCCGATGCAGGTCCGGGGCCTCCGGGGTGGTCCGGGACAGGGGCATCGGCCGTCCGGCCACTCGCAGCCCCGTGGTCCCGATCACCCCAGGCGTCAGTCCGGCCGCCGTGAACACCGACTCGAGCAAGTACGTCGTCGTGGTTTTGCCGTTCGTCCCGGTCACGGCCACGGTCAGCATCCGGTCGGCAGGGCGACCGTAGAACTCCGCAGAGATCGGGCCCATTGCCGCGCGAACCGACGGGACCTTCACCTGAGCCACGTCGAGGTCCAGCCACCGCTCCACGACCAGGGCGGCGGCCCCCCGAGCCACGGCCCCCGGCGCGAAGGCATGCCCGTCCAGCTTGGTCCCGGGCACGCAGAAGAACAGGGAACCGGGCTCGGCGTCGTCCGAGCGGTACGCCAGGGATCCGAGGGGCGTGTCGGTCCCGCGCACCCGGCGCTCGGGGACGCCGCGAAGCACGTCCAGGAGGGTTATCGGCACGGTGATCGTGCTCAACGGTACCGCCACCCTCACTGACCCGGCTGGTACGGGATGGCGTGGGGCGGCAGGGGGAGCTGGGAGGCGGGCGCGATCCCGAGGCGGGCGATCGCGGATCGGGCCAGCGACTGGAACAACGGAGCCGAGGCGATCCCTCCGTACTCGGTCACCGGCTGGTCGAGGATCGCGGCGATCACCAGCCTGGGGCTCGACGCCGGGACCAGCCCGATGAAGGAGGCGATGTACCGGCCGCTGTAGTACCCGCCCGCTCCGTTCGGGATCAGCGCCGTGCCGGTCTTCCCGGCGACCCAGTACCCGGGGATCTGGGCGTTGGTGCCGGTCCCCGCGTCCACCGCGTAGGCCAGGATCTCGCGGAGGATCCTGTCGCTCCGCTCCGAGATGACCCGGTGCCGAAGCGGCGCCGCCGCCGGCGTGTAGGTCCCCTCCGGTCCGACGAAACCCTTGACCAGCCGGGGCTGCACCCATTCGCCGCCGTTCGCGATGGCTCCGTACACCGCCGCCATCTGCAGCGGCGTGACGGCCACGCCCTGGCCGTAGGCGATCGTCGCGATGCTCGTCCCCGACCAGTGCGCCAGGTTCGGAAGGATCGGATCGGCCTCCCCGGGGAACGCGATCCCCGTTTTCGACGACAGGCCGAACCGGCTGAGGAAGTGGTAGAGCCGCACCTGGCCCACCCGCTGCGCCATCATCGTCGTCCCGATGTTCGAGGACTGGGAGATGATGTCGGCCAGCGTCATCACCTCCGGCGGATGCTCGTGCGCGTCGTGGAACAGGTGGTCGGAGACCTGGAGGTGATCGGGCACCAGCACCCGCTCGGTCAGCGGGATGGCGTGATCCTGGATGGCCGCCGCTGCCGTCACCACCTTGTTCACCGACCCGGGCTCGTACACCGCCGTGATCGGCACGTTCTGGAACACGGCCGGATCGCGATAGTCGAAGAAGCGGTTCGGATCGAACCAGGGATACGTGGCCATGGCCTCGATGTCACCGGTCCTCGGGTCCATCACGATCACCGACCCGCCCTTGGCGCCGTTGCTCTCCACGGCCGCCCGCAGCGCCACTTGGGCCCGGTACTGCAGCTCCTTGTCGAGCGTGGTCACGACATCCTGCCCGGCCACGGGTGGAAGGTCCTTGTTCACGCCCTGCGCGATCAGGTTGCCGGCCGGGTCGATCTCGACGGTCCGTTTCCCCGGGCGGCCGGCCAGCCGGCTCTGGTACTGGAGCTCCAGTCCGTTCAGGCCTCTGTTCACGTAGCCGTCGTCGTCGATGCCGACGAACCCCAGCACCTGCGGGGCCAGCGCGCCGTCCGGGTACACACGCCTGCTCGAGTCGATGAACCCGATCCCGGGCAGGCGCATCTTCTCGATGCTTGCCGCCGTCGCCAGGTCGACGTGCCGGGCCAGAAACACGAACGACGTGTCCTCGCTCAACATGGTCTCGAGCTTGCGCGCAGACGTCTCCAGGGCTCCGGCAAGGATCGCCGCCGTGCCCGACGGATCGCCGACCGTCTTCGGGTCGGCGTACACGTCCTTCGCGTCCAGCGACATCGCCATGGGCTCGCGATCCGCGTCCAGCAGCGAACCCCGCTGCGCCGGAAGCGCGATGACCCGGAGGCGCTGGCTCATGGCCATGCGCTCGTAGGCGCTCGCGTCACGCACCTGGAGCACCGAGAGTCGCACGAAGATCCCCCCGAGGGCGAAAAGGAGGAATGCCAAGAGTGCGACGAGCCGCCGGACCGGCGGCCGTCTCACCGCTTTCCCCCGACCGCCTTGCCCGAGGATTGGGTCGTGTCCGCGGGCGGTGGAGTCAGGATGATGATGCCGCCCTGCGGAACGACGAGGCCCTGCTGCTCGGCGACTTTCGCCAGGTGTGCCGGGGAGGACACCTGCGCAACCTCCAGCCGTCGTTGCTCGTACGACTGCGTGAGCTGCTTGACACGCGTCTGCAGGTCGCCGATCCGGAACGATGTCTGCGCGAGCAGCGCGTTCAGCGCCACCAGGCCCAGCATGACCGCCACCACCACCGCGCCCGTGATCACGACGAACACGACGGTGCTTCGCTGGACCGCGACCCGCTTCGCCGCTGCTTGTGAAGCCGTCGCGCGTCGCCTTTCGGGGGTCGCTCGTGAAGCCGTCGGCTGCGGGCGCCGAGGGGTCGCTTCGCTGCGTCGCTTCGCTGCGCTCGACGCCGATCCCCTTTGCGCCCGCCCGGCCGGCTTCCTGGCGGGAGCGCGTTGCGCGACGCGTCCGGCTGCGGTGCTCATGCCGCGGCTCGTTCCGCGGCCCGGAGCTTCGCGGCGCGCGCACGCGGGTTGCGTTCGTGTTCCCGCTTGCTCGGTCGGACGACCTTCTTCGTCAGCACCGTGAGCGAGGGCTCGTCGAGGAAGAACCGCTTCGCGATGCGATCCTCCAGCGAGTGATACGAGATCACGACGATGCGGCCACCGGGAGCGAGGACACCCGCCGCCCGAGGCAGGGAGGTGGCGAGCTCCTCGAGCTCCCGGTTGACCGCGATGCGGAGCGCCTGGAACGTGCGGCGAGCGGGGTGGGGGGACCCCGGCCGCCGGCCGACCGCGCCGGTGACGACTCTCGCGAGCTCGTCGGTGCTCTCGATGGGCCGGGGGGTCCTGGCCCGAACGATCGCGTGCGCGATCCGCCGTGCGTGGCGCTCTTCTCCGAAGTCCCGGAGGAGCCGGAGGAGGTCCTCCTCCGAGACCCGGTTCACAAGCTCTCGTGCGCTCTCCTCGTCCGATCCCGGCCCGCCCATCCGCATGTCGAGCGGATCGTCCGCGCGATAGCTGAATCCCCGGCCGGGCTCCCCGAGCTGCATCGAGGACAGGCCGAGGTCGTACAGGACCCCGTCGAGGGGCTCCGGAAGCTCCACCTCGGAGAACCTGGCGCGGACCGGGGTGAACCGGTCCCCGAACCGGGCCAGACGCTCCGAGGCGAGCTGGATCGCACGTGGGTCGCGGTCCACGCCGACCACGCGGCCCATCCCCGACTCGAGCAGGCCTTCGGTGTGTCCTCCGGCGCCGAGCGTCATGTCGATGACCACCCCTCGGCCCCCGAGGAAGCCGACGACCTCGCGGAGGAGGACAGGCTCGTGCGGAGGTCGGTCCACTTACCCAAAGAGCCGCACCGCGAGGAGCCCGAGGCCCACGTAGACGGACAGCATCAGGGTCATCAGCGCCATGAGGTAGAAGGACTGACCCACCTCCCGCACCATGGATTGGGCCCGCGAGACAGACGGCACCTCCTCGCCTCCCTTGCTCATCGCTTCTTGAACGGTCACGACACTCCCTCCTTCCCGATTCCCCGACGGGATGGCTATCCCCTCGGGCTCCCCGACCCACCTGCCTGCAGCGTCCCGGCCTCGTACTGCGGCCGGTACTGCTGCTCGTAGCCGTCGAACGTCGCGCGCTCCCAGATCTCCATGTAGGAGCCGACGCCACGAACCACGGCCTCACGCGAGATACCGAGCTGATTGCGGAGCTTCTGGGGAACGAGGAGCCGGCCCTGGTTGTCGAGGTCAACGGGCTCCGCGTTCCCGAAGAACATCCGGGCGTAGGCACGCGATTGGGCACCGGACTGAGGAGTGGCCCTGGCCTCCTCGCTCTGACGCTGCCACTCCGCAGCGGGCATCGCGTACAAGCAGCCCTCCTGTCCGAGGGTCAGCCAGGCCCCATCCGCGAACGCCGCCCGGAACCGAGCCGGGAGCGACATCCGCCCCTTGGGGTCGAGCTGATAGGTGTGCGTGCCCGTGAGGTCGGCCACGCAGCCTCCCCCTCTCCTCCACTAAGTCCCACGTTTATGCCACCTACGCTCCACTTCGTCAAGAGGAAGATCGAACTTGAGCGGGATGGTCCAGGCATGGTCGAGCGTGCGGGAGGCGCGTAAGTCAGGGAGCGGGGCTCGGCGGGGCGCTCAGCCCAGGTACAGCTCCCACTCGGGCTCCGGGCGGCCGAGCGACAGTCGGAAGCCGTCGGAGGGAACGAACGGCCTGCGGGCGAGCTTCATCCCGACCTCGTGCGGAAGGCGGTTCTCCTTGCGCTGGTTGCAGCGGCGGCACGCCGCGACCACGTTCTCCCAGACGTGCCCGCCACCAGCGGACCTGGGGATCACGTGATCGACGTTTTCTGCGGCCTTGCCGCAGTACTGACAGGTCCAATGATCGCGGGCGAACACGGCGCGTCGAGTCAATGCGGCGTGCGCCCGGAACGGGATGCGGACGAAGTACTTGAGCTTCACCACGGACGGCGCGGGGATCGTCAACCTCTCCGAATGGAACACCACGCCATTGGAGACCAGGACATCGGCCTTCTCCTTGAGGACCAGCACGACAGCCCTCGTCGCCGGGACGACGGCGAGAGGCCGTTCCGTCACGTTGAGGACAAGTGCACGGGCCATCGCAGTGCGCCGAGTATAGCAACGCACTTTTTCGAACCCGCAGGTCACGACGGAACATCCTGAAGCTGCGAGGTGTTCGAATCACATGGGTGTAATCTCGGTGCGGGCAGCGTGATGGCCGGGCCCGAGGGATGAAGGACGCCTGAGAGCGAACAAGGGGCCGCGCGGGGCGTTCCGAGGTATGAAGGGGCCGCGCCATCCCGCTGCCCTCGTTTTCCATCGGGGCGAACGATCGGCCCAAAGCCTTGGGGAACCTTTCGGTGCTGCGCTGCGTACACCTTGACGACCGGCTTGCCACGACGAGCCGGTAGACTCTTCGAACGCGAGCGAGCCGGGAGACACGGGGTGGCAGCAACAGAGGAAGAGGCGGACTGGGCCAGGTTCTCCGGGCTGTTCGATTCCATCAGACGCAACGTCGAGACGGTCCTTCAGGGGAAGTCGCACGAGGTTCAGCTGGCCCTCGTCACGCTCGTCGCCGAAGGCCATCTGCTGATCGAGGACGTTCCCGGCGTCGGGAAGACCATGCTGGCCAAGGCCATCGCCCGGTCGATCGACTGCTCCTTCCGCCGGATCCAGTTCACCCCGGACCTCCTGCCCACCGACGTGACTGGCGTGAACGTCTTCAACCAGGAACGAGGCGACTTCGAGTTCAAGCCCGGCGCCATCTTCGCCAACATCGTGCTGGCCGACGAGATCAACCGGGCCAGCCCCAAGACACAGTCCGCGCTCCTGGAGTCCATGGAGGAGCGGCAGGTGACCGTCGACACCGTCACCTACCACCTGGGGACGCCGTTCGTCGTGATCGCCACCCAGAACCCCATCGAGCACGAGGGCACATACCCGCTCCCCGAGGCCCAGCTTGACCGGTTCATGATGCGGCTCTCCATCGGGTACCCGGGCACGGAGTCCGAGCTCGACATCCTCGCTACACACGGCGTGGCCTCGACGCTCGAGCAACTGGAGCCGGTTGCCGACGCGCCGGCCGTCGCCGAGCTCATCGACATGGCTCGGCGCGTCCACGTCTCCCCCAGCCTCCGGCGGTACATCGTCGACATCTCGGACGCCACCCGGACCCACCGGGACCTGTTCCTGGGCGCGAGTCCTCGGGCGTCCATCATGCTGCTTCGCGCGGCACGGGCCCTGGCCGCGGCCGAGGGCCGTGACTACGTCATCCCCGACGACGTGAAGGGGCTCGCGGTGCCGGTGCTCGCGCACCGCTTGATCGTGACCGCCGACGCTTCGATGACAGGGCGCACTGCGGCCACCGTCCTGACCGAGCTTCTCGAGGAGGTCCGGGTCCCGGTCAAAGGCGAGGCCTGATGCTCTCCGCCCGCGGGTGGATCGTCCTCGGCACCGGCATCTTCCTGTGGATCGCCGCCCGGATGGTGGGCTCGCCCACCCTCCACATCGTTGCCGTCGGGCTGATCGTCCTTCCGCTCGTGTCGTGGGTGTTCGTGTTCCGGGCCCGGCATCGCCTGGTGGCCATCAGGCACCTGTCCACCGCAAACGTCCCTGTGGGGACGGACCTCGCCGTCGACGTCGAGGTGGAGAACAGCTCGGCCACCACGACCTCCTTCCTCCTGGTGCAGGACTTCGTGCCGATCCAGCTCGGCCGGCCGGCCCGGCTCGTGCTCACTGGGCTGCCCGGCCACAACACCCAGCGGGTCCGTTACACGATCCACTGCCGCGCCCGGGGGCGGTACATGATCGGCCCGCTCACGCTCACCCTGGCGGACCCGTTCGCTCTCACCCGAGTCACGCTCACCTTCGACCATCGCAACGAGGTGGTCGTGCTCCCGGACGTGGAGACCCTTGACGCCGGGGTGCCCTCGCCGCTGGGGGCGGGCAGCGGGCGGTCGTTGTCCCGTCTCCTGCTGCCTTCCGGCGAAGACTTCTACACGATGCGCGAGTACCAGATCGGTGACGACCTCCGCCGGATCCATTGGCCCAGCGTCGCGCGGCGGGGGCGACTGATGATCCGCCAGGACGAGGCATCGCGGCGCGGGACGGCCGCGTTGTTCCTGGACACCAGGGTGGCGGCGCTCGGCGCGGCCGGCGATCCGGCATTCGAGCGCGCGGTGTCCGTGGCAGCGACGTTGTCAGTCTTGCTCTCGCAGGCCGGCTTCGCCGTCCGGCTCGTGACCGGCGGAAGCACGGCCATCACGCTGGGCAGGGACCGCATCCTCGAGGAGCTGGCGGGCGTTCGGCACGATCACATCCACACCTTCGGGCAGGCGCTGATCCCGATGCGCTCCGCGGCGGGCGCCGACACCACGTTCGTGGCCGTCACCGCTCCGCCACTCGCGAACGAGATCCCCCTGTTGACCCGGGCGGGCGGGGCCTTCGGGCCCAAGCTCGCCGTCCTCATCTACCCCACCGATCCCGCCGTCCTGCCGGCCGTCTCGCAGGCGGAGCTCGAGGGGCGTGCCTCCGTGGCCCGTCTCTCGATGCTCCGGGCGGGGTGGGAGGTGATCGTCATGTCTCCGAATAGTCGATTGAAGGACGCATGGAACGCGAACACGGCGACGTCGCGGTCGGCCATCGCCTCCTCTACGTAGCGGCCGTCGCGGTTCTGGTCTCGGCCGGAGCCCTCGGCGTCGGACGCGTGTTCCAGGGGAGCGAGGCGTCCTTCAAGCTGCTCGCGGCGGCGTTGCTGTCCGTGGGGGTGGCGGCCCTCCTCCAGCGACGGGGCCCGATCCTGGCGGTCCTCGGGAGCGCGGTCGGGCTGCTGCTCACGGTCTCGATCCTCGTGTTCCCCGACACCCTGTACGGGATCTTCCCGACGGCCCGGACGTTCTCGGAGATCGGCCGGTCCATCCATCAGGTCTCGCAGCAGGCCCGGGTCCAGGTCGCCCCGACCGTGCCGTTGCGGCCGCTCCTGCTGGCGGCCATGACTGCGGTGTGGGCCGCATCCTTCGCGTCTCACGCCCTGGCGATGCGCTCCGGGAGCCCGCTGCTCGCGGCCCTTCCTCCTGCGTCGCTCCTGGCGTTCGCCGACATCACGCTGGAGGACGGCGCCCGGCCGCAGTTCGCCGCGCTGTTCCTCATCGGCGCCCTGGCTGTGCTGTTCATGGATGGGCTCCGGCGGGTCAGGCAGTGGGGACCGCTCCACCCCTGGTCCCCCCAGCGTCGACGGCTCATGTCGCCAACCGCGACCCGCGGGGCCAGACGGCTGGCTCTCATAGCGCTGGGCGCGGCCCTCCTCATCCCCGGCGTGCTGCCGGGATACCAGCGGGCCGGGCTCCTTCGCCTGGACACGGGTCCCACTCCCTCCACTCCGACCATCAACCCGCTGGTCTCGGTGACGGCGAGCCTGCACCTGCAGCACCCTCTCGAGCTGTTCGTGGTCCAGTCGAACCATCCCGATTACTGGCGGTGGATGTCACTCGACCAGTTCAACGGCACGACCTGGACCACCGACGACCTCGACGTCGGCAAGGGGGGGGTGGTGCCGGCCGGCGGCGTCCTCGCCCGGACCCCGCTCGATTCCGCCATCAATCCCGATGTGCACACGGTCGAGGTCCACCAGTCCTTCGCGATCAGCCAGCCGCCCGGCCAATGGCTGCCGATGGCGTTCCGCGCCGACTCCGTGGCCGTGGGGAAGAGCTCGATCCGGTACGACCTCATCACCGCCGCCGCGGTGCCGCTGGTCGGATCCCAGCCGGGGCTGCAGTACTCGGTGAGGTCGACGGTGGTCGAACCGACCAGGGAGGATCTCGAGAACATCCCCCAGTCGGACTACGACGTGAAGACCCATCCCGAGTACCTCCCGGACGAGCTCCTGCCGCACACGGCCCAGACGGCCGAGCTGAAGCAGATCGCGAACCAGGTGACCGAAGGAGCGACCACGCCGTTCGAGAAGGTGCTCGCGATCCAGCAGTACCTGGCGAACGGGGACTTCACGTACGACCAGCGCGTGAGCGGGGCGTACGACGTGAAGACCCTGGTGAACTTCCTGATTCACACGAAACGGGGGTTCTGCCAGCAGTTCGCGTCGGCCATGGCCGTGCTGGTCCGGTCGCTGGGGTATCCGGCCCGGGTGGCGACGGGGTTCACGCCCGGGAGGTACGACGCCGAGAAGAAGCTGTACGTGGTCAGCACGGACAACGCGCACACATGGGTCGAGGTTCTGTTCCCGGGCTACGGATGGATCCCGTTCGAACCCACCCCCACCCGGACGAACCCGGTGGCGAGCTACCTGGGCAATGGTGCCGTATGCCCCACGGGTGCGTGTGGGCCCGGCGGGCAGACCCCGGGCGGGACCACGAAAACCGGAACCGTCAAAGGGAACGCCCACGTCCAATTCTTGGAGCAAAACCAGGATCGTCCGCCGCGGAGCCATTTCAAGCCTCCCCACGTCACGGCACCCCCGGAGAGGTCGACGCAGTGGGTGTACCCGGTGGCATTGCTACTTCTGGTGATCGCGCTGTTCGTGTTCCTCGTCGTCCTGCCCATCTGGAAGACCGTCCGCCGTCGGCTCGAAGTGGCCCGGGCCAAGCCGGGCCGTGATCTGATCCTGGCCGAGTTCGATGCGTTCACCGGACGGGCTTCCGATCTCGGGCTGGCCCGCCGGAGAGGGGAGACGCTCCGCGAGTACCGCGACCGGCTGAGGACGAAGGTCCGGTTCTCCGACGGACACATCGACCGGCTGACGGCGACCGTGGCGCGGGCCGCGTACGGCGCGGACCCCGTGACGGGCGAGGAGGCCAAGGAGGCGGTCGCGGCGTCGCGTCGCGCTATCAAGGAGATGCGGCGCGGAACGCCGCTGAGGCGCCGGATCACCGGCGTGTTCAGACCAGGCCGTTAGCGAACCATTTTCAGGCCCGGTCGGCCGCTTTCTCCGCGTCGCGGAGTGCTCGGATGAACCGGTCGCGGTCCTCCCGGAACTGGGTGACGCCGGTGTCGACGCTGCGCGCGATCTCGTCGATAGCCACGAAGAACGCGAGTTGCCCTTGGCGGAGCGCGTCGAGGACCTCGCCCTCCTTGCGGACGACCTTGAAGATGCTCTGACCGTCGGTCACCAGTTTCACCTCGGCGAGGTGCTCGTCGAGTTGCGCCTTCTTGTTGAGGTACTCCCAGGCTCGACGGACCCGCTGCAGACTGACGCCCCCGTCGAGCAGCGACTTCACGACGCGCAGCGCGACGAGGTCCCGGAAGGAATACAAGCGAGGAACTCCCGGCCTGCCGCCCGTGCTCTGCACGCTCGGCGTCACCAGGCCGACGTGATCCCAGTACCTGAGCTGCCTTGGAGTGCATCCCGTCAACCGAACGGCCTGGTGCGACGTGAAACCTTCCACCGGTCCCCCCAATCCCTGTCGTCGTACCGCCTCGAGACCGTCGTCGGGTCGAACGACGCATGACGGGGCGACCACACCGTCGTCCGACGGATACCCTGGGGAAGGTAAGGATGTGTTCTAACTCGCAGTCGTTCCCACCGCAAGTGCAGAGTGCACGATTCGCGAAATCCGATGCGATGTGGAACCGGCGAAGTTTCGGAACGTCAGGATTTCTTGTCCGGACGCCCCCGGAATCGCTCCGCGATGCGCGCGATGATGCCGGCCATCGGGAGCTTGCCGCCCCGGGCGACGAGCTGATCGCGTCCGATCCGCTTGATGTAGTGGATGATGATCAAGCCGGAGAGCAGCATCAGCGTGAACCCGATGAGGCTGACCCAGAGCGAAACCCAGAACAGCATCAGCATCACGAGTCCGACCACGAACCCGACCACGGCGAGGCGGACTCGTCGGCTCAGTCGGGTGTACAGCGACGAACGGCTGATCCGTTTCGTGAGATGCGGATCCTGTTGTAGTTCCTTCTCGTACTGCTCGAGGATCTGCTGTTCGTGTTCGGAAAGCGGCATCTCGCCCCACCTCGGACCGGCCTCACCATTATAGGAGCGTCCTTCGTTCTGCCCAGACCCGAATCGCGCTAGGGGCGGCGGTCGATCGGCCCCAGCAACGAGGCGGGGAGTGCGGCGTCCGTGCCGAACCGCCGCTCGATGCGGTCCACGGCGCGTTCCACATCCCCCCATTTCCGCCCCCTGAGCAGGGCGAGTTGCTCCCCGCCGCCTCCCTCGAGCCCCGTGGCCTGAACCCCCAGGAGCCGGATCCGTCGGTGGACCCCGGGGAGGGCCAGGTACAGGGCTGAGGCCACGTCGTAGAGATCCGCCGCGACGTCCGTGTGCCGTTCGAGGGTCCGGGACCGGGTGAGCGTGGTGAAGTTGGCCAGGCGAACCTTGATCGAGACGGTCCGCGCCACGTAGCCGTCCTTCCGAAGCCGGCTCCCCACCCTGCGAGCCAGACCGAGGAGCTGCCGGAGGATCTCCTGCTCGTCGTCGAGGTCCCGATCGAAGGTCTCCTCGTGGCTCACGGACTTGGGGGCTTCGTACGGAACGACCGGTCGGGTGTCCTCTCCGCGGGACAGCGCCAGGAGCTGCCGCGCGTGCAGCTCGCCGAGGACGCGGCCGAGCATGGCCTCCGGCAAGCGCGCCAGCTCGCCCACCGTTCGGACCCCGAGGCGCCCGATGGCCTCCGTGGTCTTCTCCCCCGCCCCCCATAGAGCCGCGACGGGCAGCGGATCGAGGAACTCGTGCACGCCGGCTCGCGGCACCACGATGAGGCCGTCGGGTTTCGCCTCCGTGGACGCGAGCTTCGCCAGGAACTTGTTGGGCGCGACGCCAACCGAGCACGTGAAGCCGAGCTCCGTGCGGACCTCGGCGCGGATCCGTTCGGCGATCTCGGCGGGCTCGCCGAACAGCGTGGTGGCCCCCCCGACGTCGAGGAAGGCCTCGTCCAGCGCGAGCGGCTCCACGAGCGGCGTGAAGGACAGCAGGACCTCGCGGAACCGGTTCGAGTACACGCGATAGGACTGGAAGTCCGGGGGGAGGAACGTCACGTTCGGACACAGCCGGCGGGCTCGCACGGCCGGCATGGCGGAGCGCACCCCGAACGCCCGGGCCTCGTAGGAGGCCGACATCACCACGCCGCGGTTCCCGGTCCCCCCGACCGCGACAGGCTTCCCGGCGAGCGACGGGTCCTTCTGCACCTCGACGGACGCGTAGAAGGCGTCCAGATCGACGTGCAGGATCGGCTCCGCCGGCGCCCCGCGAAGCATCACCGGCTCGTCTCCGCGGCGAGTCGCTCGGCCCTGGTCAGCGCCGCCAGCCCGAGCGCTCCGGCCACGACCAGCACGGCGCCGCTCACCACGAGCGACGGTCGGACCAGAACGAGGTCCCCGAGCCCCACGATGATGAAGGCCACCACGATGGCCGATCCCTCCTGGATCACCGTGAAAAAGCCCGTGACCCGGCCCCGTTTCTCGTCGCCGGCCAGGCGCTGGATCAACGCGAGCGACGACGCGAAGTACAGCGAAAACCCCAGCCCGTACACGATCATCCCGACGAGGCCCACGGCGTAGGACCGGATCAGCGAGAACAGGAGGAGGCCCAGGCCGCTCGCGCCGAGGCCGACGCCGACGAGCCAGAGCTCACGTCCCCTCCCCTGCTGGAGCCGGATCAACATGATCGCTCCGGCCACCGCCCCGACCCCCTGCGCCGACCACATGAACTGCACCGCGTCCCGTTGCAGGTGCAGCGAATCCTTGATGTAGAGGGGCTCCAGCACCCAGTAGACGTTCACCATCAGCCACGCCACGATCGAGAGCCACATCAGCAAGCGGAGCTCCGACTGCCGCCAGGACTCGACCACGCCGTCGGCGATCTCCCGCATCGTGATCGCGGGACGCTCTCCTCCCTGGCGAAGATCCGGGATCAGGAGTGAGCACAGCAGCGCGACGGCGGCGGTCGCCAGGACGACCGGATAGAGCACGGAGGTTCCGGAGGTTCGAAGCAGGATCCCGCCGGTGAACGGGCCGATCACGAGGGCGAGCTGCATGGCGCCCGAGAGCATCCCGTTCGCCTGCACCAACCGGTCCTCGTCGACCAGCAGACCGGTCAGGGCCGAACGAGCGGGGGCGATCGTGGCGATCCCGGCGCCGAGGAAGAAGCTCGAGGCGTACAGCCAGTGCAGGGTGGTGCCTTTCCACGCGATCGGGACCCCGACCATGCCGAGGGCCACACCCAGCGTGAACAGCCACTTCGGGCTCCATCGGTCCACCAGCACCCCTTGGAACGGCACGAGCAGCACGAGGGGCAGCGAGAACGAGGCCAGGAGGATGGACATCTGGGCCTGGTTCGCGTGGAAGCGGTACGCGGCGTCGGCCCACACGGCCCCCAGGAACGCCCAGAAGGCCAGGTTCGCCACCCCGACCGAGAGAACGAGCCATAGGAAGGGCCGCCCCGCGAGGAGTCCGGGCCGGAGCGGCGCCCCCGGCGGCGGCGCATGTTCGAAGAGGGTCTCCTCCGTGCCGGCCCTCGACGTCTCCTTCACGAGTCCCCTCTACCACCCGGCGGAACCCCCGCTCGCGTGCCAGACCTTGACGGGAGGAAGGGCCTTCTTCGAGCGGCGGACGCCCGCTCTCTGGATCTCGGTCAGGTCCCAGACGTCCTCAGCGATGATACTCACGCCCCGAACCCCGGTTCGCCGCAGACGCCCCCACACCGCGAGCACGAACCCGTGGAAGATCGTCTTCGCGCACTTCGGCTGGATGCGCTCGAACACGGTGACGTCCACGGAGCCGGTCGCGTCGTCGAGGGTGAGGAAGATGATCCGCTGGTTGCTGCGAACCTGCGGCGTCTGAGACGAGACCTTCACGCCCGCCACCATCACCCACTCGTCGCCACGGTGATCGGCGAGGTCCTTCGATTGGACCACGCCGAGCTGCTCCATGAGGGGCTCGTAGAACGACAGGATGTGCCGCGACGCGTCCATCCCGACCACCTCGAGCTCGGCTCGGACGCGCTCCGCGTCCGTGTACTCCCGGAGATGAAACCCGCGTTCCTCGGCGGGGTGGGTCGGCGGCTGCCGGTGCCGGGGGGTCGCTTCGCTGCGTCGACTCGCTTCACTCGTCGACGATCCCCCCGGCACCGTCCCCGCCTCCCCCGCCCAGAGGTTCAACGTTTGTTGCTCCCCTTCTCTGACCGATGTTGTCGTCATGGCCGTGTAGAGGCGGTGGCGTCTCGTGCCGGCGGGCAGCTCGTCGAACGCGCCGGCGTGGGCGAGCGCTTCCGTCACCGGCTGCGACACCTGCGCCCGTCGCGTGAAGTCGCCGACGTCTCGGAACGGCCGGTCGGCGCGGGTCTCCAGGATCGACCGGATCTCGGCGTCGCTGATCCCGTGCACGTCCTGCAGTCCGAGCCGAATCCCGTAGGCGTCGCCCACAGACTCGACCACGTATTCGGGCTCGGAGCGGTTCACGTCGAGCGGAAGGACCGGGATGTCGTGGAGCCGGGCGTCCTCCAGGATCAGCCGGCGCGGGTACATGCCGGGTTCATGGGTGAGGACGCCGGCCAGGAAGTGCGCCGGGTAGTGCGCCTTCAGCCACGCGGACTGGTACGTCGGGACGGCGAACGCCGCTGCGTGGGCCTTGCAGAACCCGAACGACGCGAACGAGAACAGCTCCTTCCAGATGCGATCGGCCTCCTGGTCGCTGAGGCCTCGGGCGCTGAGGCGTGGAAGGAAGTCGGCCTTGATGGCGTCGACGTCCTCGGGGTCGTCGTCGAGGTGCCGGCGGATGCGATCGGCCTCGGAGGGGTCGTAGCCGCCCAGGACCTGGAAGGTCCGCATGACCTGCTCGTGGTAGACGATCACGCCGAACGTCTCCTGCAGGACCGGCCGGAGGTCCTCGTGGACGTACGTCGGATCCTCCAGGCCGTGGCGGCGGCGGAGGTACGGAGACACCATGTCCGACTTCACCGGGCCCGGGCGGAACAGCGAGATGTCGACGATGAGGTCCTCCCACCGGTTCGGCTGGAGCTTCTGCAGCAGCTCGCGCTGGCCGGGGGACTCGATCTGGAAGCACCCGATCGTGTCGGACCGGCGGATCAGCTCGAAGGCCGGCACGTCGTCGAGCGGGACCTCGTCCAGATCGACCTTCTCGTGCTCGGTCCGGGCGACCTCGTCGAGGCAGTGGCGCATCGAGGAGAGCATCCGCACGCCGAGGACGTCGAGCTTGAGATAGCCGAGGAGCTCGACGTCGTCCTTGTCGGCCTGGATCATCCGGTAGCCCTGGAACGACCGCTCCAACGGCACCCGCTCCACCAGGTCGTTCCTGGACAGCACGATCCCGCTCGGGTGCAGCGCGATGTGCCGGGGAAACCCGTTCAGGCGCTCCGCCACCCGGAACAGCAGCTCCAACTGCCCGGCGCCGAGGTTCGATCCCTTCAGCTCGGGCAGGCGGTCGATGCCCTCGCGGATGTGGCCGGCGCCCATCATCGGGAACGACTTGGCCACGAGGTCGGTCTCGGTCTCGGGGAACCCCAGGGCCTTGCCCACTTCGCGGATGGCACCGCGGGCGCGGTACGTGTCGATCATGCACACGCAGGCCGCGCGCTCCTCGCCGTGTCTCGACAGGACCATGTCGTAGACGTCCTCGCGCCGGGCGGACTCCACGTCGATGTCGATGTCCGGGAGCTCGTCGCGGAGCGGGTTGATGAACCGTTCGAACGACAGGTCGTGGCGGATGGGGTCGACGTCCGAGATCCGGGTGAGGTAGCAGACCAGTGATCCGGCGGCGGAGCCACGGCACGCGCACCGGATCCCCATCGCGCGGATGTCGTCGGCGATGTCGGCGACGGTGAGGAAGTACGCCGAGTACCCGAGCTTGTGGATCATCTGCAGCTCGAGGTTGAGGCGGTCCTCGAGTGTGTGATCGTGGTGCACGCCGCGGCCCTCGACGCCGCGCCAGCACCGCTCGGCGAGGAGCGTCGAGGCGGACTTCCCCGCCGGCGTGGGGAAGTCCGGGAAGTGCACCGTCTTCAGCCCGAGGTCGAACTCGCAACGCTCGGCGACGTCGAGCGTTGCGCCGCAGAGGTCCGAGCGCTCCGCGAACAGCGCCCGCATCTCGGGGGCGGACTTCAGGTACCCCTCGGCGTTCTGGCGCGTGACGTGATGACCCGCGACCGGGACGATCTCGCGCATGCACTCGAGCGCGTCGGCCAGGAACGCGTCCTCGCGGACGAGGTATCGAACCGGGTTCGCGGCGACGGCGCGGACGCCAACGTCGTCCGTGAGCCGGAGCATCCGGCGGACCTCCAGGTTGGAGTCCCGTTCCAGCCGGTGCTGGACCTCGACGAACAGGCGGTCGCCGAACGCGTCTCGGGAGGGTCGCAGTTCGGCGACCGCCCCGGCGTGCCTGCCCGCGACCGCGAGCCGTCCGATGTGGGACTGCGGACCAACGAGGCACACGAGCCCCCGCGAGTGCGCGAGGAGTTGCTCGACGGCGAGCGACGGATCTGCCCGCTCCCCCAGCATGTGCGCGTCGGTGATGAGCCGACAGAGGTTCGCGTAGCCGGCGGCGTCCTGGGCAACGACCACGATCGAGGTGTCGCTGGACGCGCCATCGCGGAGCGTGAGCGTGGCGCCGAGGATGGACCGCACGCCGACCTGCCGGCACGCGCTCACGAACCGCGCGGCGCCGTACAGACCGTCCCGGTCCGTCATCGCGACCGCGGGCATCCCGAGCTGCGCGGCCCGCAACGCCAGCTCCTCCGGCGAGAACGCCCCGTCCTTCAACGAGAAGAACGACCGCACGTCGAGGTGCACGAAATCGTTCACGTCGCTCGCTCTACAGTTGCGTCGTGCCGAAGCGCTGTGAGTGGGCCGAGGGCGACGAGCTCAACCGCAGGTACCACGACGAGGAGTGGGGCGTCCCCTCGCACGACGACCGGCACCTGTTCGAGATGCTCGTCCTGGAGGGGGCGCAGGCGGGGCTGTCGTGGACCACGATCCTGCGCAAACGCGAGGGCTACCACTCGGCGTTCGCGGGGTTCGACCCGGCGCGCGTGGCCCGGTTCACTGCCCGCGACGTCACGCGACTCCTCAAGGACCCGGGGATCGTGCGGAACCGGGCCAAGATCGAGGCCACGATCACGAATGCGAAAGCCACGCTCGAGCTCGGCGAGTCGCTCGACTCCTATCTGTGGGGCTTCGTCGACGGCCGGCCCATCCGGAACCACTGGAAGCGCCTTGGGGAGATCCCCGCGGAGACGCCGCTCTCCAAGACCCTGAGCAAGGACCTCCGCGCTCGCGGGTTCCGGTTCGTCGGCCCAACCATCTGCTACGCGTTCATGCAGGCCGTGGGCATGGTCAACGACCATGTGACGACCTGCTTCCGGTACCGCGAGGTCTGACCTCCCCCGGCTCGAACATATGTTCGAGTATGCTCTTCCGATCGTCCCGCGGTCAATACAGTTCGCGGATGGAGCGGTTCCGGCAGGGGGATCCGATCGTGCTGCGCGATCTCTGGGACGGGCGCGTCTGGTCGGCGCGGCCGATGACGGTGGTGAAGGACGAGCCCGGCGAGACGGTGCTCTTCGTCTGGTCGCCGCTCGTCATGGTGACGGCGGCGAGCCAGCGAACCGGCGAGTTCCTCCGCCTGCCATCGGAACCGTGGGAGCTTCGCGAGCAGCGCTGGGATCGGTACCGGGTGCTCTCGTTCGCGTGGCCAGACGTGGCTCATGCGGTTCTCGGCTTCTGGGAACACGTCGCGGACCGGTTCGCCGGTTGGTACGTGAACCTCCAGACTCCTCTGCAGCGCACCGCGTTCGGGTTCGACACGACCGATCACTTCCTCGACCTCGTGATCTCGCCGGACCTCGAGACGTGGGCGTGGAAGGACGAGAACGAGCTGGCAGAGGCGGAACGGATCGGACTCATCTCGCCCGGCGACGTGGTCTCGATCCGCGCCGAGGGCGAACGGGCCTTGGAACGGCTCGAACAGCATCGAGCCCCGTTCGACGGGGACTGGAGCGAGTGGCGTCCCGATCCCTCGTGGATCGAGCCGAAGGTCCCCGACGATCCTCGGATCCTCGAGGGCGCCGCGTGAGCGCTTCCCTGCCGAAGGTCGACCGGACACTGGCCCGGCGGATCGCCGTCCACGCGCAGCTCCTCGACGGCTCTGGGCAGCCGCCGACGCGCACGGGCTTCGAGGCCGTGGTCCGTCGCCTGAACTGCCTCCAGCTCGACCCGACCAACGTCGTGGCTCGCAACGAGTACCTGGTGCCGTGGAGCCGGCTCGGCACGTACGACCGATCGCTCCTCGAGGACGCCTCCTGGAAGCAGCGAACGATGTTCGAGTACTGGGCGCACGCGGCGTCGCTCGTCCTCACCGAGGACTTCCCGCTGCACCGATCATTGATGCGCGCGTACCGGAACGGGGGCAAGTTCATGTCGGTGACCCGCGCGTGGGTGGCCGACAACCGCAAGCTGCGGGACCACGTCCTGCGCGAGATCCGCCGGGACGGTCCCGTCCCCACGAATCAGTTCACGGACCTGTCGGAACGGTCGTATCGGTCCGGCGGATGGAACGACGAACGCAACGTGGGACGGATGCTCGATGCGTTGTGGACGGAAGGCAAGATCATGGTGGCCCGCCGGGACGGCCTGCGGCGATTCTGGGATCTGTCCGAGCGCGTCCTTCCGGAGTGGACGCCGCGGACACGCCTGTCCGACGCCGGGATGTGGCGGCGTCGCACCGAGCTCGCCCTGCGCTCGCTCGGCGCCGGCACGGCCAACCAGGTGAGGCGTCACTTCATGCGCTGGCTTACGAGCGGCGTGCCCGACGCGCTCCGGAAGCTCGAGCGGGACGGCACTGCCATCCCCGTGGACGTCCACGAGGACGGCACGTCGCTGCCCGGCCGGTGGTGGGTGCATCGCGACTACGCCGAGATGCTTGACGGGAAGGCTGACGGTGCTGCACCGCGGACCACCCTCCTGTCCCCCTTCGATCACCTGATCTGCGATCGGGATCGGACGGAGCAGCTGTTCGATCTCCGGTATCGGATCGAGATCTACGTGCCGAAGGACAAACGCATCTACGGGTACTTCGCGATGCCCATCCTGCACGGCGAGCGGCTGGTAGGACTCGTCGACCTCAAGGTGGATAGGAAGGAACGAACGCTCCAGGCGGTGTCCGTCCATGCGTTGCCGGGCGCGCCGGCCGACGCGGGTCCCGGACTCCGGGCGGCACTGGAGGACCTCGCCCGGTTCTGCGACGCTGACCGCGTGGTCGTCCCGAAGGACGTGCCGGCGGCGTGGCGCCGCGCCGTTCGCTCGTAGAGGATGACGCCGTGCCGGTGATCGACATGTGGGCGCCGTTCCTGCCGCTCCCCGAGGTCGGGGCGCACCTCGCCGAGCACTTCCCCGAGCCGATGCTCGGTTACCTCAAGGTGTTCTGGAAGCGCGAGCCCACCATGCAGACGGTTCGGGACATGCAAGCCGGGCGTGAGCTCGACGAGGACGTCCTGATGAAGCTGCTGGACGACGCCGACTTCGAGCGCAGCCTCATCACGGGCTTCGACGAGACCACGTCGGCCGGCAGCGTGACGATGCCCAATGAGCTTGTCGCGAAGATCGCGGAGCAACACCCGGACAGGTTCATCCCGTTCTGCGGCGTCGACGTCTTGAAAGGCATGGACGCGATTCGAGAGATGGAGCACTGGATCCGCGACCGCGGGTTCAAGGGACTCAGTCTCCGGCCGTTCATGATCGACCTGCCCGCGGACGACCGGCACTACTACCCGTTCTACGCGAAGTGCGTGGAGCTCGGCGTGCCGCTCTCGATCCACACGTCGGCGAACTGGACCACCGGCCGGGTGAACGAGCTCGGCCATCCGCGATACCTCGACACGGTCGCCACGCACTTCCCCGAGCTCGTGATCGTGATGAGCCACGCCGGCTACCCGTGGATCCTCGACGCGTGTCTGCTCGCGTGGAAGCACGAGAACGTGTACCTCGAGCTCGCCGCGCACCGCCCCAAGTACATGGCCCGGCCGGGGACCGGCTGGGAGCCGCTCCTCACGTACGGGACGAGCACGATCCGCCACAAGGTCCTGTACGGCTCGGGCTGGTTCCTGATGGGTCAGCCCCCGTCGGGGCTCGTCGCGGAGATGCGAGAACTGCCGGTCGCCGATGACGTCCTCGACGACTGGCTGTACAACAACGCGGCGCGACTCTTCGGATAGATGGACTTCGAGCAGGTCGTGCGGCGGCGGCGGATGTGCCGCGGGTACACCGACGAAGACGTCTCAGACGATCAGATCGAACGCATCCTCGACCTGGCCGGGCGATTCCCCTCGGCGGGGCACACCCAGCCGCAGGAGTTCATCGTGATCCGCGATCCCACGATCAAGGAGGACCTCGGCCGCGCCGCGCTCGGCCAGATGTTCCTGGCCGACGCCCCGGTGGTGGTGGCCGTCGTCTCCGATACCGAGCGATCGAGGCCGCGGTACGGCCAACGGGGCGTGGAGTTCTACAGCGTCGTCGACGGCGCGTTCGCGTCGATGCTCGTGCTCCTGGCGGCGGTGGACATCGGGCTCGGTGCGGCGTTCGTCGCCGCGTTCGACGACGACGCGGTGAGCCAGGTCCTAGGGCTGCCCCAACACGTCCGTCCCATCGGCCTCATCGCCATCGGGCACTGCGCGCAACCGGCCGAGCGCGTGACCCGCCGGTCGAGGCGGGAGATCGTCCACCGTGACCGGTACGGCGCTCCCTAGTCCCACAACCGCTCGAGGTGCCACCTGGACGCCAGGCGGTCGTGGTACAGGTCCCATACCGAGCCACCACTCGCCTCGACCCGCCAGTACTCGCGATCGCGGCCGTCGGCCCACCACCTGCCCTCGATCCGCCACCGCCCGATCACGTCTGCGACGTCGAACCGGCGCCCCCGCCATTCGAACGCGGCCGGGATCCCCCCGTCGGCGTCGACGCGGACCTCCTCGTCGTAGCGTTTCGCCATGTCTGCCTCTTTCGGTCCGAACATCCCCCTTCACATGAATCGAACATATGTTCGGACCGCACAAGGTACGCCCGGATCGGGGCTCTGTCAAGACGCGAGGTGCGCCTAGTACAGGACGGAGGGCATCCAGGGTGCCGTGGGCTCCTGATAGAAGCCCACGGACATGAGCGTCATGAGCTGCACCACGCGCAGCCCACGTTCCAGGCACCACCGGAACAGCTCCGCGTTTCGGATCGGGACGAGGAACCCGGGCCCCGTGAACTGTTCGGCGGACGCGATCAGCGCCTGCAGATCCTCGATGCTCTCTCCCACCGAATGCCCGAGGAACGCGATCCCGGTGGTGTAGCCGGTGATCCGCCCGTCGCGCTCCACGACCTTCGCCGTCTTCCGCGCGATGGCGTCGCTGAGCTCACCGCCCCGATCGTGGCCGTGGACCCGGTGGCACACGGCGTTGCATCCCTCCACGTCATCTTCCGCCGTGAGACGAACCTCGAACCCCGGGATCACTTCGCCGAGCGGCGGGCCCTGCATCGCCGCCAGCGTGTCCCGCGGATCGAACCCGAGCTTCGCGTACAGGCTGAGCGACCGGTTGTGATAGCCGGACTGCAGCAGCCGGGTCCCCACGAACCCTGGATCCCGCGCCCGCTCCATCACGTCGAGCATGAGGGCGCGTCCGACGCCACCGTTCTGGACCTCGGGATCGACCGTGATCGGCCCCACGCCGGCGATGGTCGAACGCTCGTCGAGGAAGTTGCTGCCGAGGATCCGCCCGTCGGACTCGGCCACGACCGAGTAGAAGCCAGGATGCGAGATCAGCGCGCCGCACACCGCGACGCCCTCCTCGACCCCGGTGAAATCCGACGGGAACCCGTGCTGTGTCGCGACGTCGTGGAACGCCTCGTAGCAGATCCGCCCGCACTCCTGGACGTCCTGCGGCGTGCCCGGGCGGAGCGTGAGATCCATCCCCCCTCCTTCGAACGGCGAAGCGAAGCTCGCATCATCCGCCTCCCATCGGGTAGAAGCCACTCGAGATGAGCGACGACGGCGAGCAGCTCCCGCTCCTCACTCCCCCGCCAACGATCGAGCGCAAGAAGAGGGACAGTGCGGCACTCGAGCT
Organism: Actinomycetota bacterium; assembly: GCA_046724795.1. Taxonomy (GTDB): domain Bacteria; phylum Actinomycetota; class UBA4738; order UBA4738; family JACQTL01; genus JBKOXF01. The sequence goes on from JBKOXF010000012.1 coordinate 26,482, forward strand.
GATCCCGGACCACCCCACCCTCAAGAAGCTGTCCGAGGCCGTGCAGCAGTGCACGGCGTGCGAGCTCTACAGGGACACGACACAGGCCGTCTTCGGCGAGGGCAGCAATGCCGCCGAGGTGATGTTCGTCGGAGAGCAGCCGGGCGACCAGGAGGACCTCCAGGGCCGCCCCTTTGTCGGGCCCGCCGGCAAGCTCTTCGACCAGGCCCTCGAGGAGGTCGGGATCGATCGGAGCGTCGTCTACGTCACAAACGTGGTGAAGCACTTCAACTTCGAGCCGCGAGGGAAACGCCGGATCCACAAGAAACCGAACGCGGAGCACATCGCGGCCTGCCGGCCGTGGCTCGAGGCTGAGATCCAGCAGGTGCAGCCGGAGGTCCTGGTTTGCCTCGGCGCCACGGCGGCCCAGGCCATCCTGGGTCGCGACTTCCGCCTCACGCAGCACCGCGGCGAGTTCTTCCGCTCACCACTGGCGCTCAGCGTGACCGCAACGGTCCATCCGTCCTCGATCCTGCGGGCGCCGGACGAGGAGGCGCGGCGCCAGGCCATGCGGGACTTCGTGACCGATCTCGAACTGGTCACCGCGGCCCTGCGGCGCTGAGGTCGCGGTTCGGTCCACGGGGCCGGGGTACAATCCGGGGCGTTCTGAGCTTGCTCTCTTTCCGAACGCCCATACATCGAAGGAGAACCGAAGCATGCGCATCCTGATCCTCGGAGGCGATGGGTACCTGGGGTGGCCCACCGCCATGCACTTCTCCAAGCGCGGACACGAGGTCCACGTCGTCGACAACTATCTGCGGCGCCGGGCCCATCGCGAGCAGGGCACCGACTCCCTCACCCCGATCCTCGACACGCTTCCCGCCCGGGCCAAGGCCTGGAACGAGATCAGCGGGCACGAGATCAGCGTGACCGAAGGCGACATCACCGAGTGGGAAGTCACGGAGGCGCTGTTCAAGGACTTCCAGCCCGAGGCCATCGTCCACTACGGCGAGATGCCGTCGGCGCCGTATTCGCACAAGAGCCGCGAGCACGCCGTGTTCACTCAGTACAACAACGTCGTCAACACGCTGAACGTCCTGTGGGCCATGAACGAGCTCACCCCGGACGCCCATCTGGTGAAGCTCGGCACGATGGGCGAATACGGGACGCCCGACATCGACATCGAAGAGGGCTTCATCGACATCTTCCACAACGGGCGCACGGACACGCTCCCGTTCCCGAAGCTCCCGGGCTCCTGGTACCACCTGTCGAAGGTGCACGATTCGCACAACATCCACTTCGCTTGCCGAGTGTGGGGCACGCGCGCCACCGACCTGAACCAGGGCGTGGTGTACGGCATCGAGACGGAGGAGACGAAGCTCGACGACCGCCTCCTCACCCGGTTCGACTACGACGAGGTGTTCGGGACCGCGCTGAACCGGTTCTGCCTCCAGGCGGTGATCGGGCATCCCCTCACCGTGTACGGCAAGGGTGGGCAGACCCGCGGGTACCTCAACATCCTGGACACGCTGCAATGCGTGGAGCTGGCCGTGACGAACCCCGCCGACGAGGGCGAGTACCGAGTGTTCAACCAGTTCACCGAGCAGTTCTCGATCGTGGAGCTCGCGGACATCGTGCAGCGGGCCGGGAAGGAATACGGCCTCGAGGTTGCAGTCGAGCACATCGACAACCCGCGGTTCGAGAAGGAGGAGCACTACTACAACGCGAAACACACGAAGCTCCTCGACCTCGGGTTGAAGCCCCACCTGCTGTCCGAGACGCTCGTGGGGTCGATGTTCGAGCAGATCGAGACGCACAAGGATCGGGTGATCAGCGACCACATCCTGCCCGAGACGACGTGGCAAACCCGCGAGCTGTCTCTTATACACATCTGACGCTGCCGACGACCAGGCACCAGTGTAGTTGTCGGGG
>JBKOXF010000040.1:0-13367 GCA_046724795.1 Actinomycetota bacterium
GAACAGGATCGAACGGCCGTCGGGCGACCAGTCCACCTGCCAACCCTCGCCGACGCGGACAGTTCCACGACCTTCGAGCCGTAGGCCCGCGCGATGTACATGACGTGGTCGCCAGTCAGGTTCGAGTTGAAGGCGATCCTGGAGCCATCGGGCGACCACGACGGATTCTCGCCGCCCTCGGTGTGGGTCAGCACGCGGAGGCCCGACCCATCCGGTCTGATCACCGAGAGGCCATCGGGGCCGGAGAACGCGATCAGCGACCCGTCGGGAGACCATGCCGGAGAGAGACCCTCGGTCAACCGCCGCCGACCCGTGCCGTCGGCGTTCATGATCCAGATCTCCGGCTCGTCATTGCCCCCCACGAGATTCCCACTTCCCCCGGTGGCATTTCGTTCGAATCGGTACGCGATCTGCCTGCCGTTGGGCGACCACGACGGGTCGAATTCTGGCTCGGGGGAATGCGTGAGCCGCGTCAGGCCCGTGCCGTCCGCGTTGATGGTCCACACGTCGTCGAAGTTGTCGAAGGCGATCCGGCCCGAGAGCGAGGTCTGATCTCCGCCGCTCGGCTCCGGTGCTTGCGACGCTGCAGGTGAGAGGGTGGCGCGAACTTGCCTGTTGTTCGGATCGGACCCGCCGCTGCACGCTCCCATTGCGAGGAGCAGGACGAGGGCGATCCTGAGGATTCGGCCCCTCCTCATACCTCTACTACTCCTCGGCCGCCCCGGAGGTTCGCACGGTGCCCTCGAACATGACGCGACGCCCGACGTGGATTCCTGACAGGTGGTAAGAAATGTTCAGCCAACGAGAGGAGGGGTTCGGATGAGCAGATTCCTGATCACCTACCACGGCCCGGGTATGCCGGATGATCCCGAGCTCATCGAGCAAGCGAAGGCCGCGTTCGGGAACTGGGTCGGGCAAGCCGGCAAAGCCATCGTCGACCCGGGTGCGCCGGTCATGATGGTCACGCAGGTCTCGTCCGGCTCACCCACCGGCGCGGTCGAGATCGGGGGCTATTCGATCATCGAGGCGGAATCGCCTGAGGCAGCGAAGAGTGTCCTCGAAAGCCATCCGTACGTGGCCCGAGGGGGGACCCTTCAGGTCAACCAGATCATCGACGTCTAGCCGCGCGCGGCGGTCCGAGCCCAGGACCGAACGACCTTGTCGTGTCCGACCTCCCTGTCACTCGTCCCGGTTGAACTCGGCGATCGCCACGCCCAGCAGCCCCAGTCCCAGCACGAACACAAGCCCCACCTCCATCCCCACCGACACCGTCCACGACCCCCACGTGAGGCCGGGGCTCAGCACGTGCAGGACGGCCGGCGCGACGCTGAGGTGCTCGAACACGGCCCGCCGCATCGGGTCGACCGCGTACGTGACCGGGTCGATCCGGGTGAGCACGTGAAGCCAGGTGGGCAGGTTCGCCAGCGGGAACATCGCGCCGGAGAGGAACAGCAGCGGCAGCAGCACGAGCTGGTTCACGGCCATGAACGCCTGCATGTTCTTGATCCGACTGGCCAACACGACGCCGAGCGCCGTCAGCGTGAACGAGAGCACGAGGAGCTCGAGGATCAGCGTGACCAGCAGCACCGGGTTGTACGGCACTCCGGCGCCACCGGCGAGGACCAGGATCAGCATCCCCTGGAGCGTCGCGCCGGTGGCGCCGCCCAAGGTCTTCCCCGACACGATTGCCCACCGTGGGATGGGGGCGACGAGCATCTCGCGCATGAACCCGAACTCCCGGTCCCTCCACATGGAACGTGACCATCCCTTCGTGCACCGCCGCTTCGACGTCGAACCGGTCGCGGAGCGACGCGATCGCGGCGGCGTCGTCCGCCGTCTGGATCTGCACCCGATCGCTTCCCACGCTGGCCTTCAATGCGGCCGGCGAGTCGAGAACGACGATCCGGCCGGCGTCGATGATGGCGATGCGGTCCGAGTGCTCGGCCTCGTCCATGTAGTGCGTGGTCAGGAAGATCGTGATGTCGTCACGCCGCTTCAGCTCCTCGATGTAGGTCCAGATGTGCGCACGTGTCTGCGGGTCGAGGCCGATGGTCGGCTCGTCGAGGAACAGCACGCGCGGCGAGTACAGGAGGCCCCTGGCGATCTCGAGCCGCCGCATCATCCCGCCGGGGAACGTCATGACCTTGCTGTCCCGCCGTTCGGTGAGGCCGACCACCGTCAGGACCTCGTCGATCCCTTCGCGCGATGAGGTTCGGGGGGACGCCGTACAGCTCGGCGTGGAACTGCAAGTTGACCGGCCGTGAGGTAGGAGTCGAGCCTCGTGTCCTGGAAGACCAGCCCGATGTTGCGGCGGACCGCGTCACGGTCCCGCACGACGTCGTGCCCGGCGACAAGCGCGGAGCCGGACGTGGGCGTCGCGAGCGTGCAGAGCATCTTGATCGTGGTGGTCTTGCCGGCACCGTTCGGGCCCAGGGACCCGAAGGTCTCGCCGCGGAGCACGTCGAAGTCAACCCCGGCGACGGCCTCGATCTCGTCGTAGCGTTTGGTCAGCCCGCGAATCGAGACGACCGCGTCACCATTCGGCGCGGGTCCGGTGGAGGTGGTCGATCCCCTGACGTCGAGCACGGCATGCCACGATAGCAACGGCTCCGCCCATGGCAATGGTTCCCTGTGACGTAGAACGAGCGCGATGACGGGACGGCCATCGGCACCGTCCTCTGCCCTTACGACCGCGAGGTCGGCGAGTGGATCACGCGGACGTCGCGAGGTGTTGCCCAGCCACGGCGACCGCAGTGGATTCCTTTCCTACGAAGGCCGCCATTCCACGGTGACGACCTCCAGGGGTCGCGAGATACCCTTGACCGAGACCGTCCGAGCGCCCGCGAGAGCAACCTCCCCGCCGGCCGCCTCGGCCGCTTCGATCGAGGCGAGGATCTCGTCCCCCTCGGCCAGGGCGCCGATCCGCGCCGCAGCGTGGACCCCCACGCCGCTCCAGTCGTCCCCGTCCCGCGACGCCCGGGCCCGGTGCAGCCCGATCCGGACGCGCGGAGAGAAGCCGTGTTCCCGCCGATGGTCGTGGAGGGCTCGCTGGATGGCCACGGCGCACTCGATGGCCTGACTGGCCTCTGCGAACGTGACGAAGAACCCGTCGCCCGTCGTGCGGACGATCTCGCCTCCGTGCGCGGCAAGGAGGGACGCGAGCGTGGCGTTGTGCCAACGCAGCAGATGCCCCCAGGCCTCGTCCCCGATCACGTCGACCAGGTCGGTGGAGCCGACGATGTCGGTGAACATGAAGACCCGATCCTCGGGGCTCGACACGCGATCCGGACGAAGTTCCGAGGCCGCGCGCCGCGCGTCCAGTTTCGCCCCCAGGCGCTCGAAGGTGGCCTGGGCAGTGCCGAGCTCCGTCGCCGCCATCTCCACGTTCCCCGCCCGGCGAAGGGCGGCGGCCAGCGACATCCGGGCCCTGGCGGTCTCATACGGAGTCCCGAGCTCGCTCCAGAGCTTCACACCCTCGGCGAGGCGGTCCCGCGCAGTGGAGGCTTCCCCTTCCGCCAGCAGCACCCGGCCACGCGCAGTCGCCGCCGCTGCGCGGAGGGCCTTGATCCCGTATCCGCGCGCCACTCGTTCGAGCTGGCCGGCGGCGCGGCTTGCCCGTTCGAGGTCACCCGCTTCGATCTCGATCTCCACCTGCGCCTCGAGGAGTGGAGACATCCTCAGCTCGGTGGTAGGAGGGCGCTCCCAGTTCGGCACGAGTGAGGGGTTGTCGACCGCGTCTCTGATGGACGACGCTGCGGATTCCAAGTTGCCCCGAGCCAGCCGCAGGAGGGCGAGGCCCGGCTGCGGGTCCCAACCGAGTCGGTGGGCCTCCATGAAGGCCTCCTCCGCTCGGTTGAGCTCGCCGAGGCGCAACCGGATCAGGCCCAACTCGTAGAGCGGCCATCCCCGCTCGAGCCGGACGTATGGCCGGATCTCCTCGCACGCCAGTGTGGCCTCGGCCTCTGCCTCCCCGAGCCGTCCGCGGAGCCGCATGATCTCCGCACCGTGGAGCCGGCACCGGCCGTGGAACGTTCCCACCGACTCGCGTCGGCACCACCGCTCCATGGCCCTCGTCCATTCCTCGGTCCGCTCGTAGTCGGCGACGACCTGCGTCCCGCACACGGCGCTGCAGTACACGATGGCCGACGTGAAGGGGTCGATCTCGCCCGACACGGCGGCCACGATGGTCTCGTCGAGCAGGGCCAGCCCTTCGTCCACGTGGCCCTGGAAGATGAGGGCCCTTCCCTCGATGTTTCGCCCGAGGGTGGCGCTATCGGGGTCATCGACGCGACCCCCGATCTCGGCCGCCCGGCGCCCCCATGCCAGGGCCTGGTCCATGTCACCGTGGCCGAACGCCGCGAACCCTCGGGTCGCGGCCATGACAGCGTGTGTCGGGGATTCGGGCAGGCCGTCGAGGAGACGATCAGCTCGACGGAGCCACACGTCGAGGGCAGAGAACTCCCCCGTGTCGACGAGGAGGAAGGACAACCGCACGGCGGCCTCGGCCGCTCCTGCTCGGTCCCCGGCACGGAGACTCGCGCCGTGAGCTCGCTCCCAGGCCTCCACCGACGTCCGGGGATGAGCGGTGAAATAGGCGGCGTCGGCCAGCATGGCCAGGTCCTCTGGGCCGAGGTCGCCCGTGCGGTCGGCCTCCGACAGCGCCTCGTGGGCTTCGGCCCAGTCGCTTCGCCCGAAGGCCTCCCGCCCCCGGTCGAGGAATGCGAGTGCGCCGGTTGGGACCTGGGTCACGCCCTCCCCCCTTCCCGCCCGAATGAGGCGATTGTACCGGCTACGCGATTCCGGATGAAAGGAACAACTGCGAAACGAGAACGACTTCGGATCAGGGCGGCGCGTCGGTGTGGTACGAATGGACGGCCCCCAGCGATATCGACAACCTCGACGTCTGCGTGACCGACACCGCCGACGGCAGCAACCTCCTACCCCTCGTGGCCGTGTACACCGGCTCGCTTGGCAGCCTGACCGAGGTGGCGTATGCGAACAACGACAACTCGATCTGCGACGCGATCCTGACGTTCAACGCGTCCAACGGCACCACTACATGGTCGGCGTGGGCGGTTCTAACGGCTCGACGGGCGGGTTCGACCTGTCCTTGGGCGATCGGAGGCCGCCGGTCATCCAAACCCACTCGCTGACCGTGCACGGCCCGAAGGTCATCGCCACGTTCAGCTCGACCGACCTCAATCTGATGTCGCTCGAGTGCAAGATCGACAGCGCGAGCTACAGTGCCTGCACGAGCGGTGGGACGTTCCAGGTCGCCGCCGGACAGCACGACTTCTTCGTCCGGGCCACGGATGCCTGGGCAACCAGAGCACCGCGTCCGAGTCGTTCATCATCAAGAGCAAGAAGATCAAGCCGTGAGGTCGTAGCGGGGCGAGGTTCTCCCTTTGTGGACGTTGTGCCCCCGGCAGGACTCGAACCTGCGCACCCGGCTCCGGAGGCCGGTGCTCTATCCTCTGAGCTACGGGGGCCCTGGGGACCGGCAGTCTAGCAACGCCTCTGAACTGCTTCTTCGCGTGAGAACGCTTTGCTAAGGTTCGGGCACCATGGCCGACCCTGGCCCTGCGCTCATCCTCGTGGCGGACGACGACCCTGTCATCGTTCGGCTGCTTCAGGTGAACTTCAAGCTGGAGGGATACGACGTGGAAACGGCCGCGCACGGTGAGGAGGCGCTGAACAAGGCTCGCGACCTGCGGCCGGCGCTGATCCTCCTCGACGTGATGATGCCGGGGGTCGACGGGTGGGAGGTGGCCCGCCGGTTGAAGGCGGACGACGGGACCAAGAACATTCCGGTGCTGTTTCTCTCCGCGCGGGCGCAGGAGGAGGACCGGCGCAGAGGCCTGGAGTTGGGCGTCACGGAGTACGTCACGAAGCCGTTCGACCCGGGCGAGCTCATCGGGCTCGTGGAACGGTGCCTGTCGGAACGGGTCTGAGGCTCGGTCGAGGCCCATGATCGTCTCCCGGCTCACCCGACTCATCCTCGAAGGCGTGGCCAACGCCGCGGGCGAGCTTGGCTTGGAGAAGGTTCCCGAGGAGAGCGAGATCGAGCTGGAGCGACCGCCTCGGAAGGAGCTCGGCGACTTCTCCACAAACATCGCGTTCGTGCTGAGCTCGCTCGGCGTGAAGTCCCTCGCCCCGCGGCAGATCGCGGCGATCGTGGTCAAGAACCTGCCCGACGCCGACTTCGTGTCCGAAGCGGAGGTGGCCGGCGCTGGGTTCATCAACTTCCGGGTTCGCCACGAGTGGCTGTACGACGTGTTGCGCCGCGTGGCGCAGGAGGGCGACTCGTACGGCCGCGGCGAGCCCACCGGGGCGCGCGTCCAGGTGGAGTTCGTGTCGGCGAACCCCACCGGGCCGCTGCACGTCGGCACGGCGCGCAACGCGGTGCTCGGCGACTCGCTGGCGAACCTTCTGGAGACGGCAGGCGACGGCGTGGAACGCGAGTACTACTTCAACGACGCGAACCGCCAGATGGATCTGTTCGGCGAATCGGTGGAGGCGCGGTACCTCCAGCTGTTCGGCCGCGACGCGGAGATCCCGGAGGGCGGGTACGAGGGCGAGTACGTCAACGACCTTGCCCGAGAGATCCGAGAAGAGGCCGGGGACTCGCTGCTGGACGCGCCGGACCGACGCGAGCGGCTCCAGCAGCTCGCCGTCGAGAAGGTGCTGGTGTGGATCCGTCAGACCTTGGAGCGGTTCGGGGTGCGGATCGACACGTGGTTCAACGAGAGCTCGCTGCGGGCCAACGGCGCCATCGACGCCGTGGTCCGGAAGCTGAGGGACGCCGGCCACGCCTACGAGGCGGAAGGCGCGATCTTCTTCCGGGCCACCGAGTTCGGGGACGAGAAGGACCGCGTCCTGATCCGCTCGAACGGCGACCCCACCTACTTCGCCGCGGACTGTGCATACGTCGTCGACAAGTTCTCCCGGGGGTTCGACCACCTCGTGTACGTGTGGGGCGCCGATCACCACGGGACCATCAAGCGACTGCACGGCGCGGCCCAGGCGCTCGGGTACGACCCCACGCGGGTCGAGATCGTGCTCTATCAATTGGTGTCGTTGTACCGCGGCGGGGAGCCGCTCAGGATGTCGAAGCGAGCCGGTGACGTCGTGACGCTCGACGAGCTGCTCGACGAGGTCGGGCCGGATGCCGCGCGGTACACGCTGCTCACGCGGAGCTCGGACTCGCCGATCGACTTCGACATCGAACAGGTGAAGCGGCAGACGCTCGACAACCCCGTGTACTACGTGCAGTACGCGCACGCCCGGATCGCCAGCATCCTCCGGCACGCCGAGGAGCTGGGAGTGAGACCTCGGCCGGTCGGTGAAGTGTCTCTGGAGCTGCTGGCGCACGATTCGGAGCTCGAACTGCTGCGCAAGGTCAACGAGCTCCCCCCCGAGGTGCAGTCCGCCGCCGGCCTCCGCGCGCCGTACCGGCTCACGCACTACGTGGAGGACCTCGCCGCGCAGTTCCACCGCTTCTATGCGGAGTGCCGCGTGCTCACCGACGACGAGGCGTTGACGCAGGCGCGGCTGTGGCTGTGCGTCGTGACGAAGCAGGCCATCGGCAACGTGCTCCGCATCCTCGGGGTGTCGGCGCCGGAGTCGATGGAGCGGATCGATGAGGGGGAGCCGTCGTGAGGCACTCGCCGTGGCCATCGAACGCCGTGTTCGACGAACAGGGGCTCACGGTGGCCGGGCTCACCGCGGCGGAGCTCGCCGAGCGGTACGGCACGCCACTCGTGGTGGTGGACGAGCAGGACTTCCTGGCCAGGTGCCGATCGTTCCGGGAGGCGTTCCCGCGGGTCCTCTTCGCGGTGAAGGCGTTCCCGATCCGGCCGCTGATCCGCCTGGCCCACGGGGCCGGGCTCGGTTTCCTCGCCGCCACCGACGGTGAGCTCGAGACATGCCTTCGGGCCGGCGTCCCCGCCTCGTCCATCGCGCTGCACGGGAACAACAAATCGGACCGGGAACTGCAGCTCGCGGTGGAGAACCAGGTGTTCCTGGTGATCGCCGACAACTCCGAGGAGCTCGAGCGACTCGATCGGTTCGCCCGCGACACGGGCCGTCGCCAGCCGGTGCTGGTCCGGGTGACGCCCGGTGTAGAGGGGCACACGCACGCGTACGTCGACACCGGCGGCGCGCATTCCAAGTTCGGGACGCCGATCGCGGAAGGCCTTGCGCTGCAAGCGATCAAGCAGGCCTCGGCGCTGACCGGCCTGGAATTCCGCGGGATCCACGCCCACGTCGGGTCGCAGCTGCTCACGGCGGAGCCGTTCCTCGCGGAGATCGAGGTCCTCCTCGACCTGATCGCGGAGATCCGAGATTCCCTGGGGCTCGAGGTGCAGGTCTTCGACGTCGGCGGCGGCTTCGGTGGGGTGTACACCGACGAGGTGGTGCCGGACCCGGGGGACATCGGGAGGACCGTGCTCGATGCCATCTCGACCGGCGTCGCGCGGCGGAAGCTCGCGCCCCCCGAAGTCGTGGTGGAGCCGGGACGGGCGCTGACCGCGAACGCCGCCCTGACCGTCTACCGGGTCGGATCTATCAAACGAACGCCGGGGGGGCCCACGTTCGCCGCGGTGGACGGCGGGATGTCGGACAACATCCGGCCGGCCCTCTACGGAAGTCGCTACACGGTCGCCGTCGCCTCCCGGCCGTCCACCTCCAGCGATCCCATGGAGACGTTTCGAGTGGTGGGCCGGCACTGCGAGTCGGGTGACGTCCTCGGCGACGTCGAGCTCCCGGTCGATCTCGCGGTCGACGATCTCATCGCGTTCGCCTCGACGGGCGCCTACACGTACGCCATGGCGAGCAACTACAACCGGGTGGGCCGTCCAGCGGTCGTGGCCGTCGCCGCCGGCGCCTCAGACCTGTGGATGCGGCGCGAGGACACGGCAGACCTCGATCGGCTGGACGTGTCCTCCGCGGGCGAACCGGATGCGAGTGTTCCGGACGGCATCGTGATCAGAGCGGCCCGTCCCGGAGACGTCGCATCGTTCCTCCAGCACCTCCAGAGCGTGGCCGACGAACGGCGGTTCATCCGCACGGAGCAGGTGGCCGGCTCGCGACGGCTGTGGAAGCAGCGGTTCCGGAGCTCCCGGACCGATCGTTCCCTCTCGCTCGTGGCGGTCGACGGAGCGAAGGTCGTGGGAAGTCTGGGCATCCAGCGGGAGGCCGGACGGGCCAGCGAGCACGTCGCTTCGCTCGGCATGTCCGTGACCAAGGAGTGGCGGGGGAGGGGCATCGGCACGGCGCTGATGGCAGAGGCCATGCACTGGGCGCGCGGGGTCGGCGTGGAGAAGGTCAGCCTGACCGTGTACCCCTCCAACTCCCGAGCCATCGCGCTGTACCGGCGGTTCGGGTTCGTGGACGAGGGACGCCTTTCCGGGCAGTCCAAGAAGTCCTACGGTTACGAGGACGAAGTGATCATGTCGAGGTGGCTGGTGGAGGGGGTCCGATGACGGCCATCACGCAAGCCCGGCCGTGGCGGGGGGTGATCCAGGAGTACCGCGAACGCCTCCCTGTCACGGACGCCACGCCCGTGGTCACGCTGTGCGAGGGCGGGACCCCGCTCGTGCATTCGGAGAAGCTCTCGGCCGAGACCGGCTGCGACGTCCACCTCAAGTACGAAGGCGCGAACCCTACCGCGTCGTTCAAGGACCGCGGCATGACGCTCGCGATCTCCAAGGCCGTCGAGGAGCAGTCGAAGGCCGTGGTGTGCGCGTCCACCGGCAACACCAGCGCGTCGGCCGCCGCATACGCGGCGAAGGCAGGCCTGACGTGCGCGGTGCTCGTGCCGAAGGGGAAGGTGGCCCTGGGCAAGATGGCCCAGACGCTCGTGCACGGCGCGCGTGTGTTGGAGATCGAGGGGAACTTCGACGCCGCGCTCACCGTGGCCCGCGACCTCTCGGAGCACTACCCCGTCACGCTGGTGAACTCGGTGAATCCGTTCCGGCTGGAGGGGCAGAAGACGCTGGCGTTCGAGGTGTGCGACGCGCTCGGCCGTGCGCCGGACTACCACTGCGTGCCGGTCGGGAACGCCGGCAACATCTCGAGCCACTGGATGGGGTACAGCGAGTACCTGTCGGACGGCGTCACCGAACGGATGCCGCACCTGTACGGGTTCCAGGCGAGCGGCGCGGCGCCGATCGTGCTCGGCCGGCCCATCGACCGGCCGAGCACGATCGCCACCGCCATCCGCATCGGAAACCCGGCGTCGTGGGACAAGGCCGTCGCCGCGGCGCGGGAGTCCGAGGGAGAGATCCTCTCGGTGACGGATCGGGAGATCATGGCCGCGTACCGCGCGCTCGCGCACGAAGGCATGTTCTGCGAGATGGCGTCGGCTGCTTCGGTGGCTGGGCTGTTGAACATCGTGCGGGATGGCAAGGTGGCACCCGGTTCCACCGTCGTGTGCGTCCTCACCGGCCACGGGCTGAAGGATCCCGACTGGGCCATCCAGGCGGCGGGGAAGCCGCCGGTGGTCGCGGCCGACGCCGCCGTGGTGGCGGCCGAGCTCGGCCTTTGAGGGTCACCGCACGGGTTCCGGCGACCGTCGCGAACCTCGGTCCCGGCTTCGACAGCTTCGGCCTCGCGCTGTCCCTGTACAACGAGATCGAGGTCGACACCGACGCCGAGCCCGGCGTCATGATCGAGGGAGAAGGCGCGGACGAGCTTCCGCGCGACGGATCGAATCTCGTCGTGCGCGCGATGCAGGCGTTCGCGATCGACGTCGGCCGCGAGCTGCCGCCGCTCTCGATCAAGTGTGCGAACCGGATCCCACTCGAGCGGGGACTGGGTTCGTCGGCCGCGGCGGCCGTCGGTGGGCTGCTCCTGGCGGACCGGCTCCTCGGCGTCGCTGTGGACCGGACGGAGCTGCTTCGGCTCGCCACCGCATTGGAGGGTCACGCCGACAACTCCGCGGCGGCGCTCTCCGGTGGGTTGGCGGTGGCGTATCTCACGGACGACGGATGGCGGGCCGAGCGGGTCGACCCGACCTCGTCACTCCGGCCCGTCGTGCTGATCTCCGAGCGCGAGCGGATGGGCACCGAGGCCGCCCGCCGGTCGCTCCCGGACGACGTGGCGCTGGAGGACGCGATCTTCAACGCCTCGCGAGCCGGGCTCCTGATTCTCGCGCTCACGGTCCGGCCGGAGCTGCTTGGGGCCGCGGTCGAGGATCGGCTGCACCAGGAAGCGCGCCTGGGCCTCGCGCCGGCGGCCGCCGAGCTGTTCGGGCGGCTCCGGCACGCCGGGGTTCCGGTGTGCGTCGCCGGGTCAGGGCCGACGCTCCTCGCATTCGAGTCGGAGCAAGCATCGGTCCCCGACCCCGGCGATGGGTGGCGTCTCCTCCGAGTCGAGGTCGCACCGGAGGGCGCGACGTTGCTGGAACACCCCCTCCCGGGCCGATAGGATTCCGGCGCCTTCCATGTCGAGTTCGACGACGCCTCGCTCGAGAGGGCACGCGCGCGGTGCCCGCCTGAGGCTGCACCGTTACCGGCGCGCCCTCGCGCTCCTCTTGGTTCTGTTCGCCACCGAGCTCATGTGGCGCACCGGTGCCTTCGCCCACACGAGATCACACGTGAACTCCCGCACGGTGGCCTCCGTCGGCCACCGCACGGGACCGGCCCAGCACACCGGACCGGCCCCGCACACGGGGCAGGGCTCAGAGGCGGTCACCACCCCGACCGGGCCACCCGTTGCCGTTTCGCAGGGGGCGCAGACCGAACTCGACAAGCTCATCTCGCTCGGCTATCCCGTCTGCCGAGGCGCCGGAATCAAGCCCCTAGTGGCGTTGACCTTCGACGACGGCCCCGGCCCGTACACACAGCACACCGTCGAGGTGTTGAAGGCAGCCGGCGCGAAGGCGACGTTCTTCATCGTGGCCAAGGAGCTGATCGGGTGGCCGCAGCTGGCCGATGAGCCGAAGGTCGAGGCGACGGTGGGCGCGATCGGCGATCACACGTACGACCACATCGGTCTGGTCGGACTGAGCCCGGAGAACCTCGCGCACCAGATCGGCGATGCCAAGACCCTCATCGAACAGCACTCGGGCCAGACCGTCCGGCTGTTCCGGCCGCCGTACGGACAGCACGACGCGGCTGTGGACGCGGAGGTCAAGAGCCTCGGGATGCTCGAGGTCCTGTGGACAGTCGATAGCGGCGACGGCATCACGGGAGCCACGGAGGAGAGCGTGTTGCAGACCGTCGAGGAGCACCTCGCACCCGGCGCGATCGTCCTGATGCACGAGAACCGCGGCACGACGCAGAAGATCCTGCCCGAGCTCCTCAGCTACATCAGGTCGCGGGGCCTTCAGACGGTGACCGTACCGGAGCTCCTGGCCGAAGACCCGCCGTCACTCGCGCAGCTGAAGTCGCAAAGCTGCGGTTGACCCGCGGTACCATCGCGTTCGGACCGATGGATCCAGAGCCGAGCGCCCCCACCCAAGAACAAGAGGAGTCTCGTCCGGGTCGGGTCGAGCTCCCGATCCTCGTCACCGATCTCGCCAACAAGGTCCTCGCGGTCAAGGAAGGCGAGACCTTCTTGTATTCCGACGTCGAGGGGAACCTCGACGACCGCAAGGACTACGGGCTCGGTCTGTACCACCGCGACACCAGGTACCTTTCGCACTTCATGATGCGCCTGTCCGGCCGGGAGCCCGTGCTGTTGTCCTCGTCGTCCGAGCGGGCCTACATGGGCTACGTCGACCTCACCAATCCCGACCTCTACGACGGCGACGAGCTCGCCGTCCCCCAACAGACTCTGAACATCCGGCGGATCCGGGCCATCAACGGCCGGCTGTTCGAGCGCATCCGGGTGAAGAACTACAACCCGTTCCCGGTGTCCGTCGACGTCGAGCTCTCGTTCGCCGCGGACTACGCGGACATCTTCGAGGTCCGGGGCATGGTGCGCGACGTCACCGGGCAGCACGAACCACCGCTCGCGGAAGGGCGCCTCGCTCAGTTCGCCTATCTCGGCCGGGACGGCGTGCGACGGGTCACCCGGATCGAGTTCTCGACGGATCCCGTGTCGCTCGAAGTCGTGGGGGATCTGATCCGGGCGAGCTTCCGGCTCCGGCTGGGCGCATACCAGACCCGGCTGGTGGCGATGACGATCGAGTCACGCGTGGGCGACCGGGTCATTCCTGCGAACGAGTTCGACACGGCCGTCCACGATCTCCGGCGGTCCTATGAGGAGTGGGAACGAGACAGCACGCAGGTCGTCACCGACAACGAGCTCTTCAACACGCTTCTGCAACGCGGCCTGCGCGACCTCCGCGCGCTGTACACCCGGTGGGACGACGAGGCGGTCCTCGTGGCAGGGATCCCGTGGTACGTCGCGGTGTTCGGACG
>JBKOXF010000051.1:0-9022 GCA_046724795.1 Actinomycetota bacterium
GTGCGGCGGCCGCAAGGCCCACCGAGATGGCGCCGGCAACGGCGGCCGCCGCGAGGACCTCGACCACGCTCGATCGGATCGTGCCGCGGAGGACCAGAGCCAGCGCGGGAATCCCCGGGCGTGTCCCCACCGCCGAGAGCCCGTCGAAGCCTGCCAGCCTCGTCCACCACAGATACACGGGGCCGTCCGGACCGACGCCGAAGTACCAATGGCGTCGTGGGTAGAGCTCGGCGAAGAACACGAACAGCCCGAGCGCCAGCAGACCGAACGCCAACCAGTCCGCGCGAGCCGCTCGACGGGCGTCGACCGACGCGGGATCGACGCTGCGAGCGGGGGCCGGCCTCGAGCCGATCACCGGCACATGCTAGGGCTCAACCCTCGTCAACCACCTCCTCCGCCGGACCGTCCAGGGCGATCGACACGTCGGCGAACGCGCGCGCGTACGCGAGCTCCTGTGCCTGCGACGACTCGACGAGAAGGATCAGCACGGCGCTCGAGCCTTCGTCACCGCTGCTCGTCGGGCCAACTGGGAGGCCCGAAGGTGTGACGACTCGAAGCACCTCGATGCCCGATGCCACCGTCTCGACGTGCGCATGTGCTCCGGGAAAGGTCGCCAGCACGTCGACGCGGTCGCCGGCGCTCACCTCGCCCGGCTGGAAGCTGGACGCGACCGGGACGGCGAGGAGACCCTCAGGGATCAGCGCCGCAACCGCGCCTCCTCGCGGCGCGAGCCTCGAGCTCGTGAGGATCTCTCCTTTCGCCAACGCGGCGAGCAGGACCCGACCGTCGACGGATGCCGGGTCGCGGACGGCGTCAGGTGGGACGAAGGCCGACGGCCACCGCGCCGACGTCATCATCGACGGCGAGAGGACGGCCCCCCGGGCCACATCCTCGTTCGCGACCAGGACGTGCGTGGGTGGGCCCACGTACGTGTCGAGCGCGCGCTGTCGCCCCGTGTAGCCCCGCATCAAGAGGAACGCGACTACGGCGAGAGCAACGCCGAGCATCGCCCATCTCCTCGAGGACGATGACCACTTCCTCACGGCATGCCTCCTTCGTACACGACGAACAAGGGAGGAGATCGGGGAGGGGCGGCGCCCTCGGCATGGCGCTGGAACCTAGCCCGTTCTCAGGCGTGGCGCAGTGACGCGGATCACGCGCAACGACAGATGGCAGGCTCTCGAGCAGGACGTGGGGCCGCCGATCAGACCGGCCGAAGCCGATCCTTCGGCGGTTCGAGCGGCTCGGTCCGCCACCGGAAGTGCTCGACCGCGTCGCGGCCGACGATCAGGCGCACCGAC
This sequence comes from Actinomycetota bacterium, assembly GCA_046724795.1. Taxonomy (GTDB): domain Bacteria; phylum Actinomycetota; class UBA4738; order UBA4738; family JACQTL01; genus JBKOXF01. The sequence continues at coordinate 1,302 of JBKOXF010000051.1, forward strand.
TCCCGGATCCGTTCCGCCACCTGCTCGGCGTCCTCTGCGCTCCTGAACCGGAGATCGATCGAAACGAGTTGTTCTCGGGCCACGAGATCAGCATGCCCCAAAGCCGCCCGGATGGACACGCGGTCGGTCAGACGTCGAAGCGGGCTCCGGAGAGCGCCGTCCCGCAGTCGCAGCTCCGCTCTCCGGGGAGCGCGGCGATCACCGCGAACAGGAGGTCGCGGAGCCGGCCGAGGTTCTCGTCGAACACGCGGACCACTTCCTCGTGCGACACCGGGGGGCGGTCGCCCGGGACGCCGACGTCGTAGTCGGTGACCAGCGAGATGTTCGAGTAGCAGAGCTCCAACTCCCGAGCGAGCGCGGCCTCGGGGTACTGGGTCATGTTGATGACTTCCCAGCCCTGCGACTGGTACCAGGCCGACTCGGAGCGCGTCGAGAACCGCGGCCCCTGGACGACGACCACGGTGCCGGTCTCGTGGACCCGGAGCGACGCGCCGCGGGCCTCCTCGATGATCACCGCTCGCGTCTGCGGACAGTACGGGTCGGCGAACGAGATGTGGGTGGTCGCCGGACCGTCGTAGAACGTGTCGGCCCGACCCGTGGTCCGGTCGACGAGTTGATCGCACACGACGAAGTGCCCGGGTTCCACGTCCGTGCGAAGCGAGCCGACGGCGCACGGTCCGAGGACCCGCCTCACGCCGGCCTCCTTCATCGCCCACAGGTTCGCCCGGTAGTTGATGCGATGCGGCGGGAACTGGTGCTTCGCCCCATGCCGGGGGATGAAGGCGACGGTTCGCCCGGCCACCTGGCCAACGAGCAGCGGCGACGAGGGCTCACCGTACGGCGTCTGGACTTCGATCTCTCGCACGTCGTCGAGGAACGAATAGAACCCCGAGCCTCCGAAGACGCCGATCTCGGCCGTGGTCAGGCCGACTTCTCCTTGGAACCGCCGGAGCCGCCGGAACCGCTGGACGTCGAGTCGGACGACGAGGAGCTCGAGGACGAAGAAGTTTCCGCCGACTTCGACTTCGACGAGGATCCGCTCGAGGCCGTCTCGGCCGTCGAGGTCGACTTCGGGCGGTTGTCCGTCTTGTAGAACCCCGAGCCCTTCAGAAGGATGCCCGCGGGATGGAACACCTTCCGGAGCTGTCCGCCGCAATGCGGACACTCGGACAGGGGCTCGTCGGAGATGCGCTGCACCACCTCGATGTGCCGACCGCATTGCCTGCACGCGTACTCATAGGTGGGCATCGCGCCGCGATTGTACAGGCCGGATGCGCTCGCTCAGCCGTTTGGCGCCACCCGGATGACCTCCTGATCGGTCACGATGAGATCCACGGGTTGGTCGAGCTCGTCATCGGGGACCGCGTCGACGACCTGTTCGGAGAAGGCGATCCCGATCCGCGTTGCGTGCGCTTCGAGCCGGGCGAGGTATCGATCGTAGTAGCCGCCCCCGTAGCCGAGGCGCGCGCCGCGGCGGTCGAACGCAAGTCCCGGAGCGATCACCGCGTCGATCCGCTCGGGGTCGACGGCGATCCGCTCGGCCGGTTCCTTCGGCCCGTAGTCGGTCGCCTCCAGACGGCTCCCGGGACGAACTTCCGCCGCTTCCATCGCGTGGCCGGACAGGTACGGCAGCAGGACGCGGAACCCCCGTTCGAGCAGCCGTCGAGCCAGCACGGCCGTGGGTACCTCCGCTCCGAAGGAATAAAAGAGGAGCACCGTTCGCACGTCCCGCAGCTCCGGGATCGCGAGCAGACGCGCCTCCACCCGGGCGGCCCGGCCGGCTCGCTCCTCGTGCGGGATGGCCGCCCGGACGCGTCGCATCGCCTCCCGAAGGGCATCCTTCTTTGGAGAGCGTTCGGTCTCTCGCACGTCGAGCCGATAGTAGGAGGAGCGGCCGGAACGAGGGTTCGGACCCTTCGATCCGAAGGGGATACACTTCGTCGCCCTCGGAAGTGGGGCGACGACGGGGAAGGAGTCGCGTGGCCAAGCTAAGGAAGGCGGTCATCCCCGCCGCGGGGTTGGGGACGAGGTTCCTTCCCGCGACGAAGGCGGCGCCCAAGGAGATGCTCCCGGTCGTCGACAAGCCGGCCATCCAGTACGTCGTCGAGGAGGCCGTGCGTGCTGGGATCACCGACATCCTGGTCATCTCCGGCCGTGGGAAGCGCACGATCGAGGACCACTTCGACCGGTCCTTCGAGCTCGAGTACTACCTGGAGACCAAGGGCAAGTACGACGAGCTCAAGCAGATCCGTGAGATCTCCGAGCTCGGATCCATCCACTACATCCGCCAGCGCGACCCGCTCGGTCTCGGCAACGCGATCGCCGTCGCCGAGCAGCACGTCGGCGGGCAGTCCTTCGCCGTGCTCCTCGGCGACGACATCATGGCCGAGAACAACCCGCTGCTGATCGAGATGCTGAAGGTGCACGAGCGGTACGGACGCAGCGTGATCGGCGTCATGGAGGTGCCGAAGAAGGACATCAAGCTGTACGGCTCGATCGTGCCGGAGTTCGTCGAAGACAACGTGGCCCGGGCCGTGTCGCTCGTGGAGAAACCGGATCCCGACGAGGCGCCGTCGAACCTCGCCGTGATCGGCCGGTACATCCTCACGCCCGAGATCTTCGATGCGCTGCGCGACACACCGCCCGGCGTGGGAGGCGAGGTCCAGATCACTGACGCCATCAACCGCCTGGCCCAGGAGCAGGCCGTGTACGCGTACGTGTTCGAGGGCGGGCGCTTCGACATCGGGAACAAGCTCGACTACCTGAAGGCCACGGTCGAGATGGGGATCGAACGCGAGGACGTCGGTGAGGAGTTCCGACACTTCCTGGCGGACCTGGTCCAGCGCAAGAAGCTGTTGTGAGGTCCAACTAGTTTCGCATTGGGGAGGGGCGCTGCCCCTCCCCAACCCCCACCGCCGCGCCTCCGTTCGTACTGGGCCGCTCGCTCTAGACTCGGTCCATGGCTTCTGAAGCGCGGCATGTTCACGATCACGACAGCGCCGAGGGCCTGGTGCGGGTCGAGGACTACCAGGACCGGGTGCTGTCGGCGATCGAGCCGCTCCTCCCGCTCGACCTGCATCTCCAGGAGGCCCTGGGGGGCGTCCTGGCGGCGGACATGCGGGCCCAGGAGGAGATGCCGGCGTTCTCGTCTTCGGCCATGGACGGGTTCGCGGTCCGCTCCATGGACATCGTCTCCGCCGCGCCCGGGTCCCCGGTGGAGCTCCGTGTGGTCGGGCGGGCCCGGATCGGACGCCGCCCGGATGCCGTGGTCGGAGGGAACGAGGCCGTTCGGATAGACACCGGCGCGCCCGTCCCGGCCGGCGCTGACTGCGTCGTTCCGATCGAGAACTGCGTGGTCGAGGGCGACGTCGTCCGCGTGCTGGAGGCGGTGCCGTCAGGCAGGCACGTGCGCCCGGCCGGTGAGGACTCGACGGTCGGCGATCTCCTGGTGAAGGCGAGGCGTCGCCTGGCTGCGCCGGAGCTCGGGATCCTCGCGGCCGCCGGGTTCGCCCGCGTCCCCGTGTATCCGAAGCCCCGCGTCGTGATCCTCTCGACGGGCGACGAGCTGATCGATCCGGGCCGAACGCCGGAGTTCGGACAGGTTCGGGACTCCAACGCCTACACCCTTTACGCGGCCGTGAAGGAGGCCGGCGGGCGGCCCATCCTCGGCGGCATCGTGCCGGACGACATCGATCTGTTCCGTGAGTCCCTGCTCTCGCAGCTCGTGCAGGCCGACGCGTTCATCTCTTCCGGTGGGGTGTCGGTGGGGGAGCACGATGTGGTGAAGCGCGCGTTCTTCAAGCGGGGGGAGGTGGAGTTCACCCGCGTAGCCATGCAACCGGGCATGCCCCAGGCCTTCGGGACGTTCGAGGGGAAGCCGTACTTCGGCCTGCCCGGCAATCCCGTCTCGGCGTTCGTGTCGTTCGAGATGTTCGTGCGCCCGGCGCTCCTGCACATGGGCGGCCGACGGGACCTGCACCGCCCGGAGGTCACGGCGGTGATGGACGACGAGATCTCCGGCCCCCCGGGCAAGACGGTGTTCTCCCGGGTCCGGGTGCATCGGACGGACGAGGGTCTTCGCGCGCAGTCGACGGGCGGGCGATCCTCGAACCTCTTCCGGACCGTGACCCGAGCCAACGGCCTCGCCGTGATCCCGCCGGGCGTGGAGCGGATCGAGTCGGGACAGCAAGCGCGCGTGCTCGTGTTCCGGACCCTGACGGAATGACGATGCCCGAGGAAGCCGCTCGGATGGTCGAGGTCGGGGCGAAGGACGTCACCGACCGCGAGGCCGTCGCCGAATGCACGATCCACATGACCCCCGAGGCCTGCGCGCAGCTGGTGGCGGGCACGCAGAAGGGCAACCCGGTGGAGGCGGCCCGGATCGCGGGGCTGATGGGCATCAAACGCACGCCCGATCTCCTTCCGTTCTGTCACCCCATCGCGGTGACCGGCGCGGAGGTCGTGGTCGACCCCGATCCCGGAGCGGGCACGATGCTGGTCCGGGTCACCGTGCGTGCGTCCGACCGGACGGGCGTGGAGATGGAGGCCCTCACCGGCGCCGCGGTGGCCGCGCTGTCCCTCTACGACACGGCCAAGGCCTTCGACCGAGCCGCCGTGATCACCGATCTCCGGTTGGTCTCCAAGCGGGGCGGCAAGAGCGGGGACTTCCGCGCGGAGCGCAAAATCTCACCGATGTGATTTACACCCCCTACATCGTGGGCTACCGTGCCTGAGAGGCCCACATCTTGTGGGCCTCGCGCCACCGTGACGTGCGGGAGCAGAATCGGTGAGTTGGCTTTTCCTGGCGGGATTGGTCATCATCTGGGGCTTCTGCATCTTCCCTCGGGGCCGGGGACGCTCCGCGTCGACGAGCGTTGCGGATTTCGAAAGAGGACTGGACCTGTTGGCTGACACCGGTCGGGCCGGGCGCTGGATCGTGGCGCCGCGCAAGGGAGCCCGTTTCATGGGTGCGAGGAACCGGGCCAGGGTGAGAGCCCGTGGCCGCCGACGCCGCATCGTTTCCTTCCTGGTCGAGGCAACGGGCCTCTCCTTCCTGATGGCCCTGTTCCCTCCTCTGCGCCCCCTCGTCTATGCGGCGGCCGTGTTCGCGATCCTCCTTCTGAGTTACATCGGCGTGTTGCTCGCGGTTCGCAGGAACGAGCAGGGGCTCGTCCGGATGCGGAAGCAGCTCGCGGCCGAGATGGAGCGGCCCGCGCCGGCACCTGCTCGCACCAACGGAACCAGGGTCGTTCGCCGTCCGCAGCCGAGGCCCGTGCCCCAGGTCATCCACCTGGAGGAGGTCCACGTGGTGATCCGTCCTGCCGGCGTCCTGGGGGCAGCGACCGCCCGCTGACGTTCTCCTCGTCATCGGTGTGAAGCTGAAAGAATCCTCCGCGTGGGGCTGGAGGATCTGGCGCGTTCCTTCCATAAACGCTTCGACGTGAAGATGGCGGCGAGGGAGAAGGCCCTCCCCGCGGCACGGCGCTCCATCCGCGCATCTGCCAACGCGATCCGCGCGATCCACCGGCACGAGCTCGACTCGGCCCGCGCGCTCATGCATGAGTCCGCCGACGCGATCCGCGAGGGGATGGAGGCGGTCCGCGACGAGCCGGACGTGGCCAACGCGGGGTTCCTCCAGGACGCCCAGAAGGAGTACACGGAGGCGCGCATCACCGCGGCTATCGTGGAGGGGGAGGATCTCCCGGGTCCCGACGAGCTCGGGGTGCAGCTGGCTCCGTACCTGAACGGGATGGCCGAGACCATCGGCGAGCTCCGCAGGCAGATCCTCGACCTGCTTCGGGCGGGGGACGTCGAACGCAGCGAATCGCTCCTCGGGGCGATGGAGGATCTGTACTCCCTGCTCGTGACGATCGACTACCCGGACGCCATCACCGGCAACCTCCGCCGTTCCACCGATGTGGCCCGGGGGATCATGGAGAAGACGCGGGGCGACCTGTCGATCTCGATCGTGCAACGCTCGCTCCACGACGCACTGGAACGCCACGCGAAAGACGTTCTCGGAAAGGGGGATGGATGAAGGACCTGACGGTGCAGCTGGAGGATCGCCCTGGGACCCTCGCCGATCTGGCCGAGGCGCTGGGGAACGCCGGGATCAACATCGACGGGATCGCGGGGTTCGCCGTCCACGGCGTCGGTGGCCTCGTGCACCTGCTCGTGGAGGACGGCGCGGCGGCCAAGGCCGCGCTCGAGGCGGCGGGCGTCGGGATCGAGCACGAGGCCGATGCGGTGGTGGTGGATGTGAAGGATCAGCCCGGGGAGTTGGGGAGGATCGCGCGCCGCATCGCGGACGCCGGGGCCAACCTCACGGCCGGGTACCTGGCGACGCACAACCGGCTCGTCCTGTTGAGCGACGACGCCGGCAAGGTCCGGGCCGCCCTGTAGGGCTCTGCTACGCTTTTCGTCTTCCGGGGGTGTAGCTCAGACCGGTAGAGCGCTCGCCTCGCACGCGAGAGGTCGGCGGTTCGAATCCGCTCACCTCCACAGACTGACGTTCCCGGAAAGCGAATCGCACAATACGGCCGAAGTGCCGTTGCGATGTTTGCCATTGGCGGGAAAGCACCGGAGCCGACGAGCCCTCCGAAAAATGGCCGACGCTCCCAAGACCTAGTCAACTTGGGGTATAGGCTCCTGCACGTCCCCACCACGTGGAGAGAGGGGAGCCATGCCCGCTCCGATCCGGATCATCGTTGCCGCGTGTGCGGCGGTCGCCCTGTTGATCCCCGCCGCTGCCCAGGCCCGAGTCGCACCCGCCATCGACTGGTCGCCGACCACGAGCGTCGGCACGTACGACTACGGGGCGGTTACGCCCGGCCAGACGGCATCCCTGGCGTTCACGCTCACGAACTCAGGCGGCTCCGCGACGGCGATGCTGACCGTCGTCCTCTCGGGCTCCTCCGCCTTCTCGATGACATCAGACGCCTGCACCGGCACGAGCCTCGGGCCGAACAAGTCGTGTGAGGTCACGGTGCAGTACGCCCCGTTGACAGCCGGCCAGAGCGACAGCGCCACGCTCGAAGCGAGCGGAAAGAAGGTCGCTGCGAGCGCCAGCATCACTCTGACCGGGAACGGCGCTAGCACGGGCGCTCCCCACCTCAGCCTCAGTCCAGGGACCTACACGGGCTCATCGGCTTCCGGCACGAAGAACTTCAGCTACGACTTCGGAGCGGTTGCCGGCGGCACGCAGACGTTCATGGTCACGAACGAAGGCACCGGCGCATCGGGGACGCTGAACCTCGTGGGGTGCTGCGCGGCAGGGTTCGTTCTCGAGAATGACACCTGCACCGGCATCGACCTTGCAGCGAGTGGGGCCTGTACGTTCGACCTCGTCTTCACCGCTCTGGAAGGCTGCAGCTCTGCTGACGTGTTCACCGCTTTCGTCGTCGTCCACGACGTGGACAACAACACGAACGACATCGCGTTGGTCGGGATGGGTGAATGTCCGTGATGGACGCGCCCTGAATGCATGCCGCACGACAGGACGCCTGCGAGGCATCAACCTGCTGAGTGGAACTTCACCAGCCGGGTCCGGGTTCCCGGCCGGCCGGGGGTGCCCTCGTGGAGCTCGAACTCGTCCGTCAGCGACATCATGAGTGGGATCCCGAGCCCCCCGACCCCGTCGAGCTGAAGCACCCGTATCCGCCGCTTGAACAAGCCCTCGTCCTGGATCTCGATCTCGACACGATCATCCAACGCGAGCCATC